>CAZCVP010000134.1:0-22580 GCA_964501915.1 uncultured Enterobacterales bacterium | reverse complement strand
CTGTTCCTCGCTGCAGTCGACGATCGCGACCCAGCGACCCTCGCCGGTCCGAGCACCGATCCCGTCACGTGAGCGTTTCCGGCCAGCCCGTCAGAGGGTTCGGCCAACCTGCGGTCTCGGCGACCATCGAGCGCACCGGGCCGGAGGCCCTGTCAGTGTGGGATCCAAACCACAGCTGTCAGCAAAGCGGCCTTCTTCCTTGCTGATCGCTGAACGCTGTCTACTGATGCACCGCTCGAACTGTCGGCCAACCTGGTCGGTCCCCAGGGCGGATGCCCTGCTCCTCGCCATCTATCGAGCATCGGCAGAGTTCCCTTCCGACGAGCGGTTAGGCCTGAAGAGCCAGGCCCGTCGCTCGTGCGTCTCCATCCCAGCCAACCTCGCCGAGGGTTGCGGTCGACACATCGACGACGACTTCGCACGCTTCCTGGACGACGCGATGGGCTCGGCCAGCGAGGTCGAGCACCATCTGCTCCTGGCGCGCGACCTCGGGTTCCTCGGTGCCAGGACGCATGAGCGCCTGACCGCTCACCGCGCCGTGATGCCCGCCGTCTTCGAGGGATCGCGCCCCCGCGACGGTCGCCCCGAGGTCGCGGACGTCGGCGTGGCGGACCCCGGCGAGCTGGAGCCGCCGAGGGCCCGAAGCCCCCCCCCGTGTGATGTGGGCACGACCCGTAGGATCTCGCCCACTCTTCGGGGGATCTCGCCCACCCTGCGCGAGAAGGCACGCCGTATGCGCGTGCCAGAGCCCACACATCAGAAGCTCAAGACCTCATAAAAAAATACCTTGTGGACATCAAGACCTCTTGATATTCAGCACCCATCATGGCGAATCCCAAGCCCCGTGCCATTCCGCCCATCCCCATGGACACCCTCACACAGGTGGCCACAGCCCTGCGTGTCCTGGCCCACCCCGTGCGTCTCCAGCTCGTGGAGGTCCTGCTCGCGCGAAGCGAGGAGTCGGTGGGGCGCCTGGCCGAGCAGGTCCGCAGGGCTCCCAGCGCCGTGAGCCAACACCTCAAGCTGCTCAAGGCCCATGGCCACGTGGACTCCCGCCGGGAGGGCCACAACGTCTTCTACCGGGTGATCAGCCCCGAGGCCGTGAACCTCATCGAGTGCATTCGCACCCACCACACCTGTACTGGAGTCTGAGTCGATGCCCGACGTCGATGTCGATGAAGCCAAGATGTTCGTGTTCATGACCTCCGGGCCCAGGATGGCCCAGCGGTGTGCCACGCCCTTCTACATGGCCACCATGGCCGCCGTGATGGACTGCGAGGCCCAGGTCGTCTGCCAGATCGACGGCGCCGCCCTGCTCAAGCGCGGTGTGGCCGAGGATCTCTACGCCAAGGACGGCGGCAAGATGATCATCGACTTCATCCGCGACGCCAAGGAGGCCGGCGTGGAGATCTACGTCTGCTCCGCCGCGCTCCAGCTCCACGACATGACCCCCGAAGACCTCATCGAGGAGTGCGATGGCGTCGTGGGCGCCGCCTACATGGTCGAGCAGGCCCTCGAGGCCGACATCGTCCTCACCTACTGAAGCAGGGATCCACATGCCCATCGCGAACTGCGTCCTCCCCGAGGACCTGCTCTACCACCCCACCTCCAACATCTGGCTGAGGGACGAAGGCGGGGGGATCTTCCAGCTCGGCATGACCGACATCGCCCAGTCCATGGCGGGCAGCGTCATCCACTGCCGCATCAAGAAGGAAGGCAAGACCGTCAAGGCGGGCAAGAGCCTGGCCACCGTCGAGAGCGGCAAGTGGGTCGGACCGGTCAAGTGCCCCTTCGTGGCCGAGGTGGTGGAGAAGAACACCGCCGTCGAGGGCGACGCCAGCCTGCTCAACAAGAGCCCCTACGACAACGGCTGGATCGCCCGGATCAAGCCGGCGGACGAGGCCGAGGCCCGAGCCTGCCTCGTGGCCCACGCCGAGGCCGTCCCCGCCTTCGAAGCCTACGCAGCGGAGCACGACCTCACGGAGTGCACCCACTGCGAGGGCTGCGACCTGGACTAGCCCGGCCATGTCCGAACACCACCGCCCCCCCGTCGTCCCCTCTGCCGAGACGAGCCCGTTCTTCGGCGACGCCCGCTACCAGGAGGTCCCGTTCGAAGAGAAGCGGCGTCTCTTCGACCGGGTCAAGGCCGACCTGCGCTACGACGACGTGCTCCGTGGCTGCTACGAGTGTGGCATCTGCGTCGCGGCGTGCCCCTCCGCCCGCTTCTACGACTTCAGCCCCCGGGTCTTCGCCCAGACCATGGCCCGGGAGGACGTCCACACCTTCTACGAGCTGCTGAACGACTCGGCCTGGGACTGCTCCCAGTGCTTCTCGTGTACCCGTTGCCCCCGGAACAACAACCCCGGTGGCATCATCACGGTCATGCGCGAAGCGGCGGTCGACAACGGCCTGGACTCCGCGAAGAACGCCCTGAGAGCCTACTCCCGGGTGATCTACAAGGTCATGTCCACCGGCACCCAGGTGTCGCCGGACATGCTCCAGCCCGACTTCTTCCCCGACTGGGGACCGGACGTGCGCGAGGTGGCCGACAACCTCGAGGTCTGGCGCCGGGCCATTCCAACCGAGACGCTCCACACCCAGGAGCTGGCGTGGGACGTGAGCGAAGAGACGCGGGTGCAGCTCTACCTCATCTGGAAGCTCACCGGCAACCTGGAGATGATCGAGAACGTCGACGAGTCGTCCTTCCTCATCCTCGAGGAGGTCATGGAAGAGCTGCTCGACGAACACGGCTACGACATCGACGACATCGACTGCATCATCTGAGAGCAGGGAACCCGACATGACCACCACCCCAGAGGCCGCCACGCTCGCGCGCCGCAACGAGACGCGGAAGCGACGCAAGTACCCCGAGGTCTACTACAAGGACGCCCTCTTCGAGCTGGAGGCCAAGGGCGAGATCGTCGTCCACCGGGTGCCCGACGACCACGCCATCGCCAAGACCCGCTCGGGCAGGGACAAGAAGATCCCCCTGGACCGCATGTGGCACCACAAGTCCTGCGGACAGTGTGGTCACATCCCCGGCTACCCCACCTCCGTCCTCTGGATCATGAACCAGCTCGGGCTGGACCACTTCGATCCGCGGAACCAGTCTTCGTGTACGGGCTGGAATTACTACGCCTCCGCCACCTCGAACCCGGTGGCCCAGGCCGCGGTCGCCTGTCGCAACTTCGCCCAGGCCTACCGTGACGACTACTTCCCCCTCATCCACTGCGGCACGAGCTACGGCCACTACAAGGACGTGCGCGAGGAGCTCATCCACCACCCCAAGCTCCGGGACGACCTGCGCCGGGTGATGGACAAGCTCGGCATGCCCGTGGTCTTCCCCGAGGAGGTGGTCCACTACTCGGAGTGGCTCCACGTCATCCGCCACGAGGTCGCGGCACGCCAGGTCCGGGACTTCAGCGACCTCACCGTGACGGTGCATCCGGCCTGTCACTACCACAAGCTCATCCCCGACGACGCCATCTACGACGCCGACGTGCTCAACGGCGAGCGCACCGCGGTCGTGACCGCCCTGGCCGAGGCCGTGGGTGCAGAGGTGGGGGACTACTCGAATTGGCACGACTGCTGCGGCTTCGGCTTCCGCCACATCCTCGTGAGTCGTGACTTCACCCGCTCCTTCGCGACCCAGCGCAAGATCGAGAAGATGAAGGAAGAGGTGGACCCCGACCTCGTCCTCGCCCACGACACAGGCTGTGTCACCACCCTGGACAAGAGCCAGTTCGTCGCGAAGGGCCTCGACCGCGAGGTGGGCATCGCGGTGATGGCCGACTGCCAGTTCGCCGCCCTCGCCATGGGGGCCCATCCCTACAAGGTCGTCCAGCTCCACTGGCACGGCGTCGACAGCCGGCCGACCCTCCGCAAGATGGGCATCGACGTGGAGCAGGCCTGGAGGGAATTCGAAGAGGTCGCCGACTCGATCCGCAGCGGAGACATGGAGCACCTCACCTGGAGTGACTGCTGATGACATCCCATCCGATCCTCATCGTCGGCGGCGGGCCCGCCGGCCTCCAGGCGGCCCGCGGCCTCGCCGAGCTCGGCGTGCCCTCGATCCTGGTCGAGAAGAAGGCCGTGCTCGGCGGTACCCCCGTCCACTCGGACTACGCGGCGATGACCCCCGACATGGCGCCCGCCGAGCAGGCCATGCGCGACCTGGCGAGCCCCGTCGAGGACAGCCCCTTCGTCGAGGTGCGAACGAACACGGTCGTCACCGCGGCCGTGGGACAGGCCCCCGCCCTGACCGTCACCCTCGAAGGGGCGGGGGGCACCGAAGAGGTCATCGTCAGCGCGGTGATCATCGCCACGGGCTTCACCCACTTCGATCCGGGCCAGGAGACCCAGATGTACGGCTACTACGAGCACGCCGACGTGGTGACGCTGGTGGACGCCGAGCGCATGTTCAAGGCCGGCGAGTTCGTGCGCCCCAGCAACGGCGAGAAGCCCAGGCAGGTCTGCTTCGTCCAGTGCGTGGGCAGCCGGGACCGCCAGATCGGCAACCAGTGGTGCTCCAAGGTCTGCTGCGGCGTCGCCTGCAAGCAGTCCATCGAGATCAAGCACCTCGTGCCGGACTGCCGGGTCATCGTGTTCTACATCGATCTGAGGGCCTACGGCTTCTGGGAGGACGAGCTCTACTGGAGGGCCCAGGAGGACCACAAGGTCGCCTTCGTCAAGGGCATCATCACCGAGGTCACCAAGCGCGGCGACCGCCTGCTGGTCAAGGGCGAGGACACCACCATGGGCCGTCCCGTCGAGGTGCCCATGGACATGGTCGTCCTGTCGGTGGGCATGGAGCCCTCCGCCGGCACCCTGAAGATGGCCGAGGTCTTCGAGCTCCCCCTGGAGTCCCACGGCTTCATCGCCACCACGGGCGGCGCCCTGGACACCGTCTCCACCGAGCGCCCGGGCATCTACGTGGCGGGCGCCGCCGCGGGTCCCGCAGACCTCGAGGACTCGGTCTCCTCCGCGGGCCTCGCCGCCATGAAGGCCGTCGGCTTCGTGCGACGCGCGGCGAGTGCCTGAGGTGGTGGCTCCCCACCAGCCGACGCTGGCCGACCGGGTGGACCGGGAGACGGCCGTCGAGATCCTGAAGGAGGCCACCCGCCTGGCCACGACCGAGGAGCTCGAGGACGTGGGCCGGCGCCTGGAGACCAAGGCCTCCCTGTTCCGGGAGACCTTCCGCCAGGACCGGATCCTCGAGCTGAGCCAGGCCGACCTGGACACCGCCCTCTGCCACGTCTTCAGCGTGCGCACCCGCCGCAAGAAGCTCCTGCGGGAGGTGGGCATCGAGACCTTGCGGGAGCGCCTGGCAGACCTCCTCTACGGCGAGGGCCCCGTGGGCGCCCGCTTCGCGGCCTTCGTCGCGTCCACCGACGTCCTCGACCCCCGCCGCACCCGGGCCCTCGCCTCCGAGGTCCTGCACTTCACCTTCCCCAGCCGCCACTGGCTCTGGACCCCCTGGATCTGGGACCCGGCCATCGACAGGGGCGTCCTGCGGGTCCTCACACAGCCCGACGTGGTCCTCGAGGGGCCTGGCGACGCCGAGCGCTACGACAACGTGGGCCGCGCGACCCTGCTCGTGGCCGCCGACGGCCACGACGCCGGCTACGCCCGCCTGGGCCGGGGGCTGCTGGGCGCGGACGCCTTCATGGCCACGGCCTACGCCGTGACCCTCCTCACCTTGTACAAGGTCAACATCTCCGTGGAGTTCAAGCGGCTGCTGCCCCAGCTCCCCGAGCTGGCCCGACGCCTCCTCGGCGTCCAGCACCTCTAGGAACCGAGACATGGCAACCAGAGAACACGTCCGCGACGAGCGCTACAGCGAGGTCGAGCACCTGGTGGTGGACGGCATCGACATCTCGGGCATGTGGAACCGCTTCTACGAGCCACGGGAGATCACCTCCTACGACTTCGAAGCCCTGGACAAGCTCACCGCCATCGAAGGCGCGGAGTCGATGGGGTGGTGCTACCAGTGCGCCAAGTGCGTGGGCGTGTGCCCGGTCGACGCCGCGGGCGGTGACTACGGCCCCCGCAAGCTCTTCCGCCGTCTCCAGCTCGGCCAGGACCTGCTGAGCGCCGACGACCTCTGGCTGTGCACCACCTGCATGAACTGCCTCCGGGTCTGCCCCAAGGAGGTCGACATGATCAAGATCATGCCGTCCGGGCGGGCGGTCGCCGTGCTCGACGGACAGCTCCCCGACGAGCTCTCGGAGATGTTCCGCAACGTGGCCGAGAAGGGCAACCCCATGGGCCAGTCCCCGCGCAAGCGGGTCGCCTGGACCCGGAAGTCCCCGGTGCCGGTCCCGCTGCTGCCGAAGGACCCCGCGCCCGTGGAGGCCCTCTGGTTCGTGGGGGACTTCTGGGCCTACCACGCCCGGGGCCAGGACGCGGCCTGCGCCATGGCCCGGGTGCTGACCAGGATGGGGGTCTCCTTCGGGATCCTCGGCCGGGACGAGCGCACGGACGGTGACTCCCAGCGACTCGCCGGCGAGCCCGGACTGTTCGAGGAGGTCGCCGAACACAACATCGAACAGTTCGGCAAGTACGAGTTCGACACCATCCTGGCGAGCGGTCCCCACGCCTACAACGCCATCAAGCACGAGTACCCCAGGCTCGGCGGCGAGTTCGAGGTCGCCCACTACACCCGCTTCCTCGCGGACCGCCTCGACGCCCTCAGGCCCCTGCTCACGGGCACCTTCGCCAGGAAGGTCGCCTTCCACGACCCCTGCTACCTGGGTCGTCACAACCAGGAATACGACGCCCCTCGCCAGCTCCTCCAGTCCGTCCAGGGCCTGGAGCTCGTGGAGCTCTACCGCTGCCGGGAGCAGGGCTTCTGCTGCGGCGGTGGCGGCGGCGGCATGTGGCTGGACGGCCTCGTGGCCGACCACACGGGCGAGCGGCTCTCGGAGAACCGGGTCCGCGAAGCCATCGAGGTGGGCGCCGAAGTGCTCGCCGTCTGCTGTCCCTACGAGGTCTCCCGCTTCGAGGACGCCGTCAAGTCCACGGGCAACGACGGCAAGCTCGAGGTGCTCGACATCGTCGAGATCCTGAACGCCTGCATCCCCGAGGAAACACCATGAGAATCATCGTCCCGACCAAGCGGGTCCCGGACCTGGTCGAGGAGCTGATCGTCGACGACGACGGCACGGCCCTGGACCCCGACGAGGTGGAGACCAGGCTCAACGAATTCGACGAGCACGCGATCGAAGAGGCCCTCTGCATCAAGGAGGCCTCGGGCGCCGAGGTCACCGTCCTCTCCCTGGACGGCGAAGGCGTCGACAAGACGCTCTACACCGCCATCGCCAAGGGTGCCGACCGGGTCATCAAGCTCGAGGGTCCCGAGCCGGAGGAGGTCACGAGCAACTACGCCCTCGCCACGCTCTACGCCGAGGCCCTCGCGGACCTGGAGTACGACCTGGTCCTGACCGGTGTGCAGGGCTGTGACGACCGGGACGGCCAGCTCGGTCCCCTCCTCGCCGCCATGCTCGGCCTCCCCTGCGTGAGCGTCGCCACCGACGTGACCCCCGAGGGCTCCAGCGTGGTGGTGAACAAGGAGTACAGCGGCGGCATGATGGCCCGCTTCCGGGTCCAGACCCCCGCCGTGCTCGGCGTCCAGGCCGCCCGCCAGACCCCGCGCTACGCGCCGGTCTCCAAGGTCCGCCAGGTGCAGAAGACCAGCTCCATCGACACGGTCGAGGTCGAGGAGGACACCACCACGCTCTGTGGCGTGGTCGCCATGGCCCCGCCGGAGACCGGTGACGGGGCCCAGATGCTGGACGGAGTGGAGGCCCTGGTCGCCCTCCTCGAGGACAAGGGGGTCGCGTGATGAGCATCCAGAACCTCGTCGTCGCCGAGCACCTCGACGGTGCCCTCGCCGACATCACCTTCGAGATGATCGCCCTGGCGAAGGCCCGGGGTGGCACCACCGCCGTCGCCCTGGTCGGCGGGACCGACGCCATGGCGGCCGAGCTGGGCGCCGCGGACACGGTCGTGCGGGTCGCCGCCGCGGCGGACTTCAACCCCGACACCCACGCCGCCGCGGTGGGCGTCGCCATCGAGCACGCCCAGCCCGAGCTCACGCTCATCGGCAACACGAGCATGGGCATGGACCTGGCGAGCACCCTGTCCGTGAACCTGAGGCGTCCCCTCGCCACCTCGGTCAAGGCGCTGGACGGCACCCAGGCCATCGCCAACCTCTACGGCGGCAAGATGGACGTGACGACGGACCTCGGTGGTGGCCCGGCCATCGCGACCGTGCTCGCGGGCTCCGCCTCCGCCGGTGCGGGCCGCGGCGCCGGGTCCCCCGAGGTGGTCACCCTCTCGGCCCCGCCGGACGCCGGTCGCATCGAGTTCCTCGGCCTGGAGCGGCCCGAAGCCGCCGACGTCGACATCACGGCCCAGGACGTGCTCGTGGCCATCGGCCGCGGCATCGGCGACCAGGACGGCGTCGAGGTGGCGGAGGAACTGGCGGAGGCCCTGGACGCCGCCGTGGCCGCCTCCCGGCCGATCATCGACGCCGGCTGGCTGCCCAAGAGCCGCCAGGTGGGCAAGTCCGGGCTCAAGGTCAAGGCCAAGGTCTACCTGGCGCTGGGCATCTCCGGTGCCCCGGAGCACCTCGAAGGCATCAAGGGCGTGGGCACCCTCGTGGCGGTCAACACCGACGAGAACGCCCCCATCTTCGGTGTCGCCGACTACGGCCTCGTCGCCGACCTCTTCGAGGTCTGCGAGGAGCTGACCGAGGCCCTGGAGTAGCCCCATGAGCGCCCACCTGCTGCTGTCCCTCACCGCGAGCTCGGCCTGGGCCGATGTGGTGGCGGAGCGCGAGGTCTTCCGAGAGCTCGGCACCTTCGGTGTCGTGGCCTTCTATGTCCTCGCCGCAGCCACGGTGGGCGCCTTCTGCTGGGGGTGCCTGCGCCAGGTGCGGAAGTACCGGCGCGGGCGCCCCGCCGATCGACTCACGCCGCTGAGGCCCCGGCTGCTCTCCGCCATGCGCGAGATCGGCAGCCACGTGGGCATCGGCCGGGGCGATCGCTACATCGGCATCGCCCACGCCCTCGTCTTCCGCAGCTTCGCCGTGCTGCTCATCGGGACGGCGATCGTGGCCCTGGACGAGGACGGCATCCAGCTCGTCTTCGGACCCGACGCCAAGCTCCTCGTGGGCTGGGTCTACCTGGTCTTCTCGGCCCTGATGGACCTCGCGGGCCTCGCCCTGGTAGTGGGTCTCGTGATGATGATCGTGCGCCGGGCCCGCTTCGAGCTGCCCAAGCTGGACTACACGCGCGTCGATCGGCCCGCCGACACCTACGACCGCTCGTCCTACCGCAGGGGCGACAACGTGTTCGTCTGGCTCCTGCTCTTCATCGCCGTCACGGGCTTCGCCATCGAGGCGGCCCGCATCGGCGCCGACATGCCCGACCACGAGGTCTGGTCCTTCGCGGGCTACGCCCTCGCGGGCCTCGGCGGCGACTTCGTGAGCTCCGACGGCTTCTTCCTCGGCGCCTGGTGGATCCACGTCTTCGCCGTCTTCGGCTTCCTCGGGTACCTGCCGAGCTCCAAGGCCATGCACATGGTCACGGACGTGCTGAGCCTCGCCTCGCGGGACCAGGTGGCCGCCATCGCCCTGCCCCCCGTCGTGGACGAAGCCGACCCCGGCATCACCAGGATGGAGGACTTCTCCTGGCGACAGCTCCTCTCCTTCGACGCCTGCACCAAGTGTGGTCGCTGCCACGAGGTCTGCCCCGCGCGGACCACAGGCGCCCCGCTGTCTCCCCGGGACGTCATCCTCGACCTCCGGGAGCACTCCAACCGCACCTTCGGGGTGGCCGAGATCCTCGGCTTCTCCCGGGAGCCCACGGACGGCCCGATCGCCGGCAGCACCGTCACGGCCGACACCCTCTGGTCCTGCACCACCTGTCGTCACTGCGTGGAGATCTGCCCGGTGGGGGTGGAGCACGTGGTCGACATCGTCCAGCTCCGGCGCTCCCTGGTGAGCCAGGGCGAGGTCGCGGACTCCCTCCAGGACGCCCTCCGCGCCCTGGACGAGAAGGGCAACTCCTTCGGTGAGTCGGGACGCAAGCGGTCCGCCTGGTCCAAGCCCCTGGGCCGCAAGATCCCCGACGCCACCAGGAAGCCCGTCGACGTGCTCTGGTTCGTGGGGGACTACGCCAGCTTCAACGGGAGCTGTGTCGACGGCACCCGGGCCTTCGCCGAGGTCCTCACCACGGCCGGAGTCGACTTCGGTCTGCTCCACCGCAAGGAGAAGTCCGCGGGCAACGACGCCCGACGTGTCGGTGAAGAGGGCCTCTTCGAGGCCCTGGCGACGGAGAACATCGCGACGCTCCAGGGCTGCGAGTTCCAGCGCATCGTCACCACCGACCCCCACACCTTCAACACCCTGAAGAACGAGTACCCCGCCTTCGGCGGCGAGTTCGAGGTGGTCCACTACGCCACGCTCCTGCTGGAGCTCATCCGAGCCGGCCGGGTCGAGCTACCGAGCGCGTCTGGCTCCAAGGCGACCTACCACGATCCCTGCTACCTCGGCCGCTACAACGGCATCTACGACGAGCCCCGGGAGGTCCTGCGGGCCTGCGGCGTGGAGGTGGTCGAGATGCCCAGGAACCGCGAAGACAGCTTCTGCTGTGGCGCCGGGGGTGGCCGCATCTGGATTCCCGACCCCGACAGCCAGACCGAGCGCCCCTCGGAGAACCGCATCGACGAAGCGGTGGCGCTGGGTGTCGACACCTTCGTCGTGGCCTGTCCCAAGGACATGACCCTGTTCACCGACGCCGTCAAGACCTCGGGCAACGAGGGCCGGATCGTGGTCCGGGACCTCGTGGAGCTCGTGGCCGAAGCGATGTCACAAGACCCCCAGGAGACCGACCATGGCTGACGTGACCCTCGACTGTTCCGGGCTGAACTGCCCCATTCCCATCGTGAAGACCAGCAAGGCGATCAAGAAGCTGGACAGCGGCCAGACCATCGAGGTCCTCGCCACCGATCCGGCCTTCGAGGCCGACATCAACGCCTGGGCCAAGCGGCTCAAGCACACGATCGTCGAGTTCGGTGCGCCGAGCCAGGGCACGCTTCGCGCCCTCATCCAGAAGCGGTAGACTGTTCGACCTCCCCCCTCTCTCCCGATCGGAGCACCCCATGTCCCAGCACCCCGAAGAGACCGCTCCGGCGGCCCCCGTCTCGTCGCCCGCCGGCGTCACCCCCGACCTCCAGACCCTCATCGAGGCCATCGTCGACGACCGGGTCTCCCAGGCCCTCGCCGGCCTCGAGGGCAAGGTGGAGGACGCCCTGAAGCGCCTCGGGGAGGTCGAGGAGAACCAGCTCACGGACCGCTGCACCATCGTGGTCTTCAGCGGGGACTTCGACCGGCTCTTCGCCGCCTTCATCATCGCCAACGGCGCGGCCGCCATGGGCATGGAGGTCTCGATCTTCTTCACCTTCTGGGGACTGACGGCCATCAAGAAGCAGACCATCTACGCCGGGAAGTCGGTCCCCGAGAAGATGATCTCCATGATGCTGCCCGGCGGTCCCCGGACGGTCGGGACCTCGCGGATGAACATGATGGGCATCGGGCCGGCCTTCTTCAAGTCCCTGATGAAGAAGCACAACGTGGAGAAGCTCGAGGACCTGGTGGAGCTCGCCAAGGACATGGACGTGCGCCTGGTCGCCTGCCAGATGTCCATGGGCATCATGGGCATCAGCAAGGACGAGCTGCTCGACGACATCGAGTACGGCGGAGTCGGCGCCTACCTGGGGGACGCTGGCGACTCCCGGATGACCCTCTTCATCTGACCCGAACGCGACATGAACGAGCTGTCGCCGACCGCGGGGCCGGCCCGGGGTGCGTCTGCGCCCCAGCCCTGGCCCGCTCCCCCCTGCGAGCTGGACGAGGACCTCTGCCTGGAGATCCCCGAGGAGCTACGGGAGGCCTTCGCCGTCCGCCGGGACCGGCACCAGAACGCCATCCGCTTCTACGCTCCCGCGGTGAAGCACTACGAGACGGACGAGTTCGCCAACTGCGGCGGCTGCTCCTTCGCCGGCGTGTCCATCACGGGACCGGCCTGTGCGCTCCAGTGCGACCACTGCCAGGCCCAGGTGCTTCGACCCATGAAGCCCGCCACCAGCCCCGAGGCCCTCTGGGAGGTCGCCGTGGGCCAGAAGCTCCGCGGCTCCGACGGCCTGCTCATCAGCGGCGGCTCCGACAAGCACAACGTCGTGCGCCTCGACCGCCACTTCGACACCATCCGCCGCATCAGGGACGAGCTGGGCCTGCGGGTCCTCGTCCACGTGGGCTTCGCCGACCGCGCCTACGCTCGCGGCCTCGCCGACGCCGGCGTGGACTCCGTGATGCTGGACGTCATCGGCAGCGACGACACGGTGCGCGACGTCTACCACCTGGACCAGGCCAGCACCGCCGACCACGAGCGCACCCTGGCGAACCTCTCCGAGGCTGGCCTCTCCCTCTCCCCACACGTCGTCATCGGGCTGCACCGTGGCGAGATCCGCGGGGAGTACAGGGCGCTGGAGATGATCCGCCGCCACTCCCTGAGCTCGCTTGTGCTGGTGGTGCTCCAGCCCGTCCGGGGGACCCCCATGGCGCAGGTCCTTCCGCCCGATCCCCTCGACATCGCCCACGTCTTCTCCGCGGCCCGGCTGATGTTCCCCGAGACCGAGATCCTGCTGGGCTGCGAGCGCCCCTGTGGCGACCACAAGCTCGAGACGGACGCCTACGCCGTGAAGACGGGCCTCAACGGCATCGCCTACCCCGCCGAGGGCATCATCGGGCTCTCCCAGGCCCTGGGGCTGAAGACCGACATGAGCGGCATGTGCTGCTCGCTCAAGTTCCAGGGAGTCTGAGGCGATGGCCACCTGGCGCCTGCTGGACACCGGCACCCGCACCGCCGCCGAGAACATGGCGCTGGACCGGGTGCTCATCGACGCTCGCGCAGGAGGACGGATCCCCAACACCCTGCGCTTCATGCAGTTCGATCCTCCCGCGGTGTTGGTGGGGCACCACCAGGCCCTGGGACAGGAGGCCCGGCTCGACTGGTGCCAGGCCAACGGCGTCGACACCAACCGGCGCCTCACGGGCGGCGGCGCCATCTACTTCGATCCGCCTCAGATCGGCTGGGAGATCGTCGCCAGCCGGGAGGACTTCGGTCGGGTCCGCATGGGCGAGCTCACCCGGCGCATCTGCGATGCCGCCGCCGCGGGCCTCCGCAAGCTCGGAGTCGACGCCCGCTTCCGTCCGCGCAACGACATCGAGGTCGACGGCAAGAAGATCAGCGGCACAGGCGGCACCTGCGACGAGGACGTCTTCCTCTACCAGGGCACCGTGCTCACGGACTTCGACGTCGAAGCCATGCTCCTGGCCCTGCGCATCCCCACCGAGAAGCTCACGGAGAAGGGACTGGAGACGGCACGGGACCGGGTCACCTGCCTGAGGCGGGAGCTCGACGAGCTGCCCGCGGACGCGGTCATCAAGGCCGCCCTGGCGGAGGCCTTCTCCGAGGCCTTCGAGGTGACCCTGGAGGCCGCGGGCCTGACAGCCTGGGAGGAGGAGCACCTCGTCGAGGAGCTGCCCGAGTTCGAGGACCCGGAGTGGATCCACCTCGTCCAGGCCCCCGACGACGGCAAGGAGATCTTCCGGGCCATCCACAAGCAGCCCGGGGGGCTGTTGCGCATCCACTCCCTGGTGGACGTCGACCGCTCCATCCTGCGGCAGGTGCTCATCACCGGGGACTTCTTCATCGATCCTCGGAGGGCGGTGGCGGACCTGGAGGCCTGGCTCCGCGACACGCCGTTCCCGAAGGTCCGGGAGCGGGTGCTGGCGTTCTTCGAGGACCACGAGGTCGACGTGGTGGGCCTCGGAGCCGAGGACTTCTGGCAGGCCATCCGCCTGTCCCTGGAGAAGGTCCGCTACACCGAGCTGGGACTGGGCTCCGTCGACGCCAACGCCCTCTACCCCGTCAACATCCCCGACGGCAAGACCGTGGAGCAGGTCGCCAGCGAGGCGACGGTCCTGCTGCTGCCCTACTGCGCCAAGCTGCCGGACTGCCAATTCCGCTTCACCCAGGGCTGCGACGAGTGCGGCCTCTGCACCATGGGCGACGCCTACCGCATGGCCCGCGCCAAGGGCCTCGCCGCCGTGAGCATCATCAAGTACGAGCACCTCAAGGAGACCCTGCGGCGCATGGGGGAGCAGGGGGTGAGCTCCTACATCGGGCTCTGCTGCGAGGCCTTCTTCGTCAAGCGCAACGAGGCCTTCCACGAGGCGGGCATCCCCGGGGTCTTGATGGATATCGACGGCAAGACCTGCTACCAGCTCGGCGAGGAGGGCAAGGCCTACGCCGGGACCTTCGAGGCCCAGGCCGACCTCAAGGTGCCCCTGCTCGAGCGCTTCATGGACCGAGTCACAGAGCGCCGCGGCGCTCGCTTCGAGGTCGGCCCCACGCCAGAGCGCGACGAGTGACGACCTGCGACGTGCTGGTGATCGGTGCGGGCCCCGCGGGCTCCCAGGCGGCCCGCCACGCGGCCCTCGGGGGGGCCGACACCGTCTTCGTCGAGCGGCGGCGTGTGGTCGGCGTGCCCGTCCAGTGTGCGGAGCACGTGCCCCTGCTCACGCTGTCGGCCCTGCCTCGCCCCCAGGACGTCGTCGTCCAGCGCATCACCCACCTCCGGACCCAGGTACCGGGGCTCCAGACCGAGGCCTTGCGGGCCCCTGGGGCCATCGTGCGTCGGGACCTCTTCGATCAGCAGCTCGCCGAGGCGGCCCAGGAGGCCGGTGCCCGCCTCTGGCTCCGGACCCGGGCCGTCGACTGGCGGGACGGCGCCGCGGTGGTGGACGGACCGGGGGGTCGCCGGCTCGTGCGGGCCAAGGTGGTCATCGGCGCCGACGGCCCGCGCTCCCGGGTTCGGGGCTGGACCGGCGGCGGTGCCGAGCGCTTCGTGCACGCCGCCCAGGTCCGCCTGCCCCTGGTCGAGCCCCTGGATCACACCCTGTGCTGCTTCCGGCGCTACATCCCCAAGGGCTATGGCTGGGTCTTCCCCCGTGGAGAGGACGCCAACGTGGGACTGGGCCTGGATCCCGAGGCGGGGGTGGACCTCCAGGGGGCCCTGCGAGCCTTCGTGGAGGAGCTGACCGCCGCGGGCCTCCTGCGACCCGCGGCCCCTGGCGACCGTGCCGGGGGCCTCCTTCCCGTCGCCGGGATGGTCTCCCTGCGCCGGGGCCACGTCCTGCTCGCGGGAGACGCCGCGGGCCAGTGCGATCCGATCACCGGAGCTGGCATCCCCCACGCCGTCCTGGCCGGGGAGCTGGCGGGCAGGGCCGCCGCCGAGGCGGTCACCACCGGCGACTTCGACGCCCTCGACGACTACGTCGAGGAGGCCACCGAGCTCCTCGGTCCCCTGCTGGAGCGGAGCCTCCGGGCCCGCCAGGAGCTGGACGCCGGCTGGCACGAACCCGAAGAGCGCTGGCAGGACCTCGTCCGACGGACCTGGCCCGCCACCCACACCACCAGGAAGCGCCATGCAGCCCACGCCTGATCTCCGCCCGCCGCCGCCGCTGACGCTCGAGCGCAGCAGCCCCGATGTCGTGCAGATGAGCCTGGCGGCGGCCATGGTGCTCGGTCTTCGACCCGGTCGCTTCATGCGGGGGGGCCACACCCGCTGTCTCAACCTCCTGCTGACCTACCCCGGCGGCTGCGCGTCCAACTGTGCCTACTGTGGTCTCGCCCGAGACCGGGTCGGCAGCCACTCGGAGAAGAGCTTCATCCGGGTGGAGTGGCCCACGGTGGCCATGGACGACATCATCGCCCGGAGCCGCACCCGCACGGACACACTCGAGCGGATGTGCATCTCCATGATCACCCACGCCCGGGCCCAGGCTGACACCGTCGCCATCCTCCGGGCCTGGAGGCGGGAGGGGGAGCTGGACCGCGTGCCTGTCTCCATCCTCTGCAATCCCAGCACCATGTGCCGGGACGACCTGGTGGAGCTGAAGGAGGCCGGAGCGGAGCGCTTCACCGTGGCCCTGGACGCGGCGACGGAGCCCCTCTTCGAAGCCACCCGGGGCGTCGGGGTGCGAGGGCCGAACCGCTGGGACCGCTACTGGGAGATCTACGAAGCCGCCTTCGAGGTCTTCGGCCGCGACAAGGTGGGCGTCCACCTCATCTGTGGGATGGGAGAGACCGAGGAGGAGATGGTGGAGACCATGGGCTGGGCCCGGTCCATGGGGGAGTATGGCTGTCTCCAGCTCTTCGCCTTCAACCCCGAAGCCGGCTCGGCGATGGAGGACGTGGAGCGGGTGCCCCTGGGGCAATTCCGCCGGGTCCAGCTCGCTCGCTACCTGCTGGACAAGGGCATCGTCCGGGCCGAGGACTTCGACTTCAGCGACAGGGGCCAGATCGTCGGGTTCGGCATCTCCGATGCCCGCCTCGAGACGACCGTGGCGCTGGGCACCCCCTTCCGGACGAGCGGCTGCCCCGGGCGGGAGTGCGACGTGTCGGCGTGCAATCGCCCGTTCGGAGATGGCCCGCCGACGGACTTCTCGAGCTTTCCGTTCGCTCCGAGTGCGTGGGACCTGGACAACGTCCGCGTGCAGCTCGGGGACCTCGACGGTGTGATCAGCCGGGAAGACCTCTCCGAGAGGACGCTGGCGGCGCTGGAGGAGCTGGGGTCTCTGGCCTGTCGGGGGTAGGTGAGCGGGCCCGACACCTGGTCGAGGCCCGAGCTATGGAGTGGCCCTGTGGGTGTGGCGCTCGTGCTCGGGCTGGTCCTGGATCAGCTCCGCCAGGTCGTTCACCCGCTCGACGAGCTGCCCACCTCCGGAGTGGTCCCGCGACCGGAGCGTCCCGGGCCTCACCATGCCGGGGCCGAGGTCCCAGCGAGCCGGCCTGGGGTCGCCCCGGGGACCGGAGGCGGTGGCGTATGATCGACACCGGCGGGAGGAGGCACGGAGATCGGATGACCAGGTGCTCGCTGCGTCATGTCCAGGCATGAATGTGATGTCGTCGTGGTCGGCGGAGGTCCCGCTGGGTGTGCCGCAGCCCTCGCCCTCGCACGGACCCGTCAGCTTCGCGTCGTGCTCCTCGAGGCCACCGATGGGACCCGGAGCAAGCCCTGTGGCGGCCTGCTCAGCCGGGGGGCGCTGGACGCCCTGGTCGATCTCGGGCTCCCCCCAGGTGGTTTCCCCCAGCACGCCGTCCACCACCTCGATCTCGTGCCCAACCTCCAGTGGCGTGGGGGTGCGCCTCCCGGCAGCCTGAGCCTGGCCGAGCGAGCCCGCAGGGCGATCCGCCTCGATGTCCCGGGGTTCGGCGTGGTCACCCGTCGTGACGTCTTCGATGGCTGGCTTCGAGCGTCGGCCCGTCACCGTGGCGTGTCGGTGGTGAGCAGCATGCGTGCCGTCTCCCTCCACGCGGCGCGCGAGGGCCGGCGGATCGAGGTCAGGGCGCGGCGTGGGACAGACGGAGCCCTGGAGGCCTTCACGGCTCCGCTCGTCGTCGGGGCCGACGGCGCGCTCGGGATCTGCCAGCGATGGGCCCGAAGAGCGGCGGTCGCGGCGCAGGGTCGAGAGCTGGCTCGGGGCCGGCGCGCCGGCCTCGCCTGGCGAGCGGAGATCCCCACCACGTACCTTCCTCCAGCCACCGATCCACTCCAGCACGTCCTGGCGGTGGGCTACTGGTTCTTCCGCGACGCGTCGGGTGGCTGCTTGACGTACGACTGGAGGTTCACCGGCGCCGGTGGCGCGGGAGGAGACGGGCTGTATTGGAACGTGGGGGCCGGCTACCTCCGCTCCATCGATCGGCAGCAGGGCTTCGGAGCCCGCCCGCCCAGGTCGATCCTCGCCGAGCTGTTCCCCGACCTCGCCGGTGTGCTCGAGCGACCCCCGGGCGGCGGCCCGAAGTGTGGCGTGGCGGGAAGCCGGATCCCCTTCGATGCCGCCGCCGTCGACGCAGTTCAGCACCTGGGTACGGAGCCCCTCCCGGCGCTGCTGCTGGCGGGAGATGCTGTCGGCCTGGCATCGCCCATCTCCGGCGCGGGCATCGAGCAGGCCCTCACGACGGGCCGCCACGCCGGAGAGGCGGCCAGGCGTGCCCTCCTGGCCGACGGCGAGGCCGCCGCCCGGTGGCTCTCGACGTACCGTCGGTCGATCCGATCCCGGTCCCTTCCAGCTCGCCGAGGGCTCCTGGAGGGCTCGGTCCTCGCCCCGCTCCTGCATCATCCTGTGGTCGGAGGAGCCCTGGTGCGCTGCTCCCGAGTCCCTCGGTTGTTCCGCTCGATCGCAGGTCTCTGCGGGCCGGCGTTCGCGCAGCTCGCCTCCGGCCACCTCCACCCTGCTGCGGACCGGGCGCTGCGCGTCTGGCTCTCGGCCCGGGAGGAGCACGGCCCGGCCGCCGGGGGCGATCTCGCGCCCGCGCGACCCGGGGTACGGTCCTCACGGGCTCCGGCGGGCGGGCTTGCCGGTGGACCTGCTCCGGCTCGGCGGAGCGTCGAGCCGAGGAGCGGACTGGTTCGCTGACCTACCGACCACGGGTCTGTCCGGATCGGTGTGGATCGGCTCGTCGAGGGGCTCTGCGCGCCGGGTCGGCGGGTGTTGACACGCTGCTGGGACCGGTCGGCGCGCCCCTCCGTGGCTCGACGGCGCCCGAGGTCGGGTCGTTGGTCGACTCCCTCTGGCGGGTGACGTGGGACGGGCATCCCGGCACCGATCCGGCAGAGCAGGACTCGGAGAGGCCGACCCCTACTCCGCGCTGATCACCGCCTCCTCCACCAGCACGGCGTAGAAGTACCCCATGCCGAAGTCCTTGTCGGTCGCCACCTTGCCGCGCACCACCACCAGGTCGCCGACGTTGGCGTCGCCCTGGGTGGTGACGACCAGGTCGTCGGTGCCCGCGGCGGCGTCGCCGGTGCCGTCGACCACGTGCAGCCAGTTCTTTCCCATGATGGCGTTGTTCACCTTGACCACCCGGCCACGCAGGGCGACCTCGGTGCCGCTCAGCTCGGCGGCGCGGCCGTAGACCTCGGCGACGGTCTGGCCGCCGTCGAGGTGGGGCACGGGCTCGGCCGAGGTGCTCGCCGCTGGGTCGGCGAGGGTCGAGTCCGGGGAGGCCGCTGCGGCCTCCTCGCCGCCGAAGCTGGCGACGAACCAGATCTCCTCGAAGGTGCGACCCAGCGAGGGGCTGGCGAAGTCCGCCATCAGCGAACCGCCGACGGCCTCGACGGCCTCGCCCAACTCCAGCGCGGTCTGGGGACCGGCGATCCAGACGGTCCGCTCGCCGGACTCGAGCAGGGCGTAGGTGTAGCCCGCGGAGTCCATGGTCTCCTTCACCACGCCGGAGGGACCGGCGGTGGTGTCGGCGGCGGCCGCGGCGGTCAACACCCCCGGGGGCGTGAGCGCCGGGTGGCCGTCGGGCAGGGCCGGCGTGGTCTCGGTCGGGGCGGCGGTGGCCGCTTCTTCGGCCGGAGGGGCTTCCGTGTCGCAGCCAGAGGCGAGCAGGCCGGCGAGGAGCAGGGGGGCCAGGGTGGTGCGCATGAGATCTCCGGGGTCGAGCGGGGCCTCTATCCGCCGGGGGGTCAGACTCACTCGGCCAGAGGGGGGGACAGCACCCTGCTCCGGCGCACAGAAGACGCCGGTAGTGCGCGGCGGATCCAGCTCCAGGCGGCCGGCGCCGCGCTAGGCTCCCGGTGATGCTGACGCTCCTCTTCGCTCCTTCGCTCGCTGGCGACCTCACCGACGAGCAGGTCCTCGCCGAGATCGCGGCGACCGACGCCTGGCGTTCCAAGCGGGTCTGCAGCCACGCGCCGCGGCCCGGTCCGGCGGGGTGGGCCGAAGGCCTCGAAGAGGGCTGGGCCATGGGCCAGGTCGAGGTGCCCGGGGAGGACGCCTGGCAGACCTGGGGCGTGATGGTCATCGATGCGCCGATCGGGGCCGCCTGGCGGGCCGTGAACTCCGATGACCGGGTCAACGAGGTCTACGCCGAGCACTGGAACGGCACGGTCGAGCTGGCCGAGGGCCTGGACTTCCACGACCGCCGGGTCTACTGGCAGCACTTCTCCCTGCCCTGGCCGATCAGCGACCGGTGGGGCGCCGTGCGCATCCGCGCCAACCCGGAGGTCTTCCTCGCCAGCGACGGCCTGGTCTGGGAGCACTGCATGGAGAGCACCCCCGGGGCACCCTACCTGGCCACCCCCGGGCGCCAGGCCCTGGCCGAGAAGTCGGTGGAGATGGACTTCATGCGCGGGGGCTCCTGGCTGGTGGCCCTCTCCGATGGCCGCACCGCCTTCGAGATCTACTCCTGGTTCGACATGGGCGGGAACCTGCCGGCGGGCCTGCTCTCCAAGCTGGCCAGGTCGGACCTGGAGATGGCCCGGGACGTCTACCTGGAGCTGATCGAGGACGCCTCGGTCCAGGGCAGCGAGGCCTATGTCTACCCGGACGAGCTGCCGCTGCACCTCGGGCGACCGGCGCCCGCGCCCGCGAAGCCGGTGGTCGAGGAGGAGCAGGCGCCCGAGGCGGAGGGGGCCGCGCCGTAGGATAGGAGCGCAGACAGCGCATCCCAGCACGCCGATCCGCTACAGTGGGGGTGCCTCAGGCAGGGGGACCGACATGACCGCCCGCGAGCTCCGCACTTCGAAGGAGCGCACCCTCTTCACGATCTGCGCCCTGTGCTCGGGGCTGATGTGGCTTGTCATCCTGGTGGTGCTCAACTGCTACCTGCCCTTCGTGGCGTTCTTCGCCATCGCGGCCCACGCCCTGATGCTGGCGCGGATCACCGGCCACGCCGTGCGGGTCGGTCCGGACCAGCTCCCGGAGATCTGGGAGCGGGTGGTGCGGTCGAGCGAGGCGCTGGGCCTGGAGAAGCCCCCAGAGACCTGGGTGATGCAGGCCGGCGGGATCCTGAACGCCTTCGCCACGAAGTTCTTCAGCAGGCGCTTCGTGGTGCTCTACGCGGACCTGATCGACGCCGTGGAGGAGGCGGGGCCGCCGAGGGAGGGACCCGACGAGGTGGACTTCATCGTGGCCCACGAGATCGGACACCTGGCGGCTGGCCACCTGAAGTGGAACACCTTCCTGCTGCCCTCTGGCGCGCTGCCCTGGATCGGCGCGGCCTACAGCCGCGCTCGGGAGTACACCTGCGACCTCTGCGGCCACGAGGTGGTCCAGGACCTGGACGTCAGCTCCCGCGCCCTGGCGATGCTGGCGGCCGGAGGTCGGCTCTCGCGTCGCGTCGACCTGGACGCCTTCACGAGGCAGCGCTTCACCGCCGGGCGCTTCTGGAACGCCGTCTACGAGCTGAACGCCAGCCATCCCTACCTCGCCAAGCGGGTCGCGGCGCTGCGCGAGCACACGGCCCCTGGGAGTGCGCAGCCGATCCCGAGGTCGCTGGGCGCCTGGATCCTGGCGCCGCTGTTCGGCTTCACCTCCCCGGGCGGCCTGGCGGCGTTCTACATCGTGGCGATCGTGGGCGTGCTGGCGGCGATCGCGATTCCGAACTTCGTCGAGATGCAGTACCGCGCCAAGCGCGCCGAGGTCCCGGCGACCCTCGACCAGATCGTGCAGGCCGAGTGGGTCCACTTCGAAGAACACGGTGGGTACCTGGAGTGTGGCGACGAGTCGAGCGCCCTGTCGGTGATCGGCAAGACCATGCGGCGCGTGGGCTCGGACGTGGGCTCCACCTGTCTGTCGGCACTCGGCACCGACGACACCCGGGTTCGCGGCGCCTACTGGGTGGTGACCGGCCTGGACGCTGACGGGGACCCGGCCTTCGAGGCCTATGGGGTGAGCGACGTCGATGGGGACGGCGAGGCGGCGGTCTACCGGGCGACGGCGCTGGAGACCGCCCAGATGCTGACACCGATGACCGTCTACTGATCCTCAGAAGCTGAACCGACCCCGCAGGTAGACCCCGCTGCCGCCGCTCGCCAGCTCGCCTTCCTCGGCGTCGGACCAGCTCAGGGCGCCGTAGAGGTCGAAGGCGAGGTTCTGGGACCAGTCGTAGTGGACCCGCGGGCTCAGCAGCAGCGAGCCGTCGGTGACGTTGTAGATGCCGGTCAAAGACCCCTGGAGGTGCCACAGTGGCAGGGGCACCTGGACCGTGGCTGTGCCGTAGTGCCGGCCGAGGTAGCGCAGGCTGCCGTCGAGCAGCGCCATCCACTGCCAGAGCGTGGTCTCCTCGATGTCCTCGGCGCCGCGGCCGTTGTAGAGGCCCTCGGCCATCACCACCACCCCTCCCCGGAAGGTGTAGGTCGCCCCGACCAGCACCTCCAGCCACTCGTCCTGGCCGATGGGCTCCAGCTCGTCCCACTCGGCGTCCATGAGGTTGTAGGCCGCCTCGGCCCACAGCCCGATGCCGGCGAGCTCGCCGGTGACCTCGGCGCCGAGCAGGTGGCGGCGGGCCATGACCAGGACCTCGTCCTCGGTGGTGGCCGTGTCGTCGACGCCGGCGAGGTCCTGGTAGCGGACCCAGGTGGCGGCCACGACCCAGCGCCCGGGGGCGTAGCGTGCTCTGAGCGCGACGCCGGTCTCGTCGAGCGCCAGGGTGTCGGTG
>CAZCVP010000133.1:0-22749 GCA_964501915.1 uncultured Enterobacterales bacterium | reverse complement strand
CCGGACAGACCTTCGTCCGCCCCCTCAGCGCCTCAGGGACGCCCGAAGTCCACCGCCACCCCCTCCTCCCAGTCGACCTCCTCGCCGGTCCCCGGCCACGACTCGCCGTCGATCTCGGCGGCCTCCCCGGAGGTCCAGGCCCGGCGTGAGGCCCCCGAGCCCTCGCTCCACGAGGCCGTGCCCGACCGGGGCACCAGGGCTCCCGGGCTCCACTCCACGCGGTCCTCGTCGGGCGACGGCAGCACGATGCGCGGGCCCGTTCCACCGTCGTCCAGGTCCAGCTCGACGGACACCCTCGGGCCGGCGGCACAGTCCTCCACGTCGACCACGGCGCTGCCGCTCCAGTCGCCGTCGCCCGGGTCGCGCACGGCGATGTCGAACTCCCGCGTGGGCACCCCGACCTCGACCTCGACGACGACCTCGCGTTCGGCGTCCAGCGAGCCCGAGAAGCTCACCTGGGCCACGCCGGTCTCGCGGTTGAAGAGGTAGGACCCGGCCTCGGTGATCGCCAGGTTCTCGGCCACCCCGAGCGGCGCGGTCAGCTCGGGCGCGACGCCTCCGGTGTCGACCTGGGCCAGCTCGGTGAGGTCCTGCAGGTCATAGGCGCAGATCCAGGCCCCGATCGACCCGCTCACCATGCCGAGCCGCAGTCCCTCCGCCGCGTCGGCCGCCAGGACCTCCGCCCGCGCCTCGACCAGCGGCTGGACGAGGTCCGGGGAGGCACAGGCCGACAGCAGGGCGAGAGCGATCACGGGGTCCTCCCCTCGAGTCGACGCAGCAGCTCCGCCTCGTCGATGACCTCGATGCCCAGCTCCTGCGCCTTCACCAGCTTGCTGCCAGCCTCCGCGCCGGCGACCACGGTGTCGGTCTTCTTGCTCACGGACCCGGTCACCTTTCCTCCCGCCGCCAGGATGCGCGCCTTTGCGTCGCCCCGCTTGAGTGTCGGCAGCGTGCCGGTGAGCACGTAGGTCCGGCCGGCGACGCCGTCGACCGTGGTGTCCCCCCCGCCCACGATCTCTTCGGCCGGGAAGACCACGCCGGCGGCACGCAGGAGCGCGATCTCCTCCCGGTTCCCCTCGTCGGCGAACCAGGCCACGATCGGCTCCGACACGATCGGCCCCACCCCTTCGACGGCCTCCAGCGCCTCGCGAGAGGCCGACGCGATGGCGTCCAGGGTCCCGAAGTGTCGCGCGAGGTCCCGGGCGGTGCTCTCGCCGACGTTGCTAATGCCGAAGGCGAAGAGGCCATTCGCCAGCGGCCGAGCGCGGCTCCTGTCCAGAGCGTCGAGCAGGTTCTGGGCCGACTTCGTCGCCATGCGCTCAAGCCCGGCGAGGGTGTCCCGCTCCAGGCGGTAGAGGTCCGCCGGACGGCCGACGAGACCGCCTTCGACGAGCTGGTCCACGAGCTTGGTGCCCAGCCCCTCGATGTCCATGGCCAGCCGGCTGGCGAAGTGGAGGATCGCCCCGGTGAGCTGGGGCGGGCAGCCCTGGCGGTTCGGGCAGCGGGTCACGGCCTCGCCCTCGGCCCGCACCAGCGGCGTCCCGCAGGCGGTGCAGGCCTCCGGGTAGACCACGGGGACACGGCTCGCGTGGCGGCCATCGTCGACGACGGCGACGACCTTGGGGATCACGTCGCCGGCCCGGTGGATGCGCACCTGGTCTCCGAGCCGGAGATCGAGCCGCCGCAGCTCGTCGGCGTTGTGCAGGGTGGCGCGGCTCACGGTGACACCGCCCACCCGCACCGGCCGCAGGTGTGCGACAGGAGTGACCGCACCGGTACGACCCACCGAGAACTCGACGTCGTCGAGCACCGTGATCGCCTCCTCGGGCGGGTACTTGTAGGCGGTGGCCCACCTGGGAGCCCGGGTGACGAAGCCGAGCAGGTCCTGGAGGGCGAAGGCGTCGACCTTCACCACGGCGCCGTCGATCTCGTAGTCCAGGTCGTGACGCAGCGCGGCGATCTCGTGGATGCGGGCGATCACGGCGTCCATGCCCACGCAGACCCGGTTGAGCCGGTTGACTCGGAAGCCCCAGCTCGCGAACAACGCGAAGACCTCGTGGAGACAGCCGGGCCGCTCGACGCCCTCCAGCTCCCCGAAGGAGTGGGCGATGAAGTGCAGCGGGCGGCGAGCAGCCAGCCGAGGATCGAGCTGGCGCAGGGTGCCCGCCGCGGCGTTGCGCGGGTTCTCGAAGGCCCGCTCCCCCCGGGCCACGCGCTCGGCGTTCATGCGGGCGAAGCCGGGCAGGTCGAAGAGCACCTCGCCTCGGACCGACAGGCGCGTCGGCGCCGGGCCGTCGACGATCCGCAGGCGCAGCGGGACCTCGGGAAGGGTGCGGGCGTTGTGGGTGACCTCCTCGCCGGTCTCGCCGTCGCCGCGGGTGATCGCCGCCGCCAGCTCCCCCTGCTCGTAGACCAGCTCCAGCGCGACACCGTCCAGCTTCGGCTCGACCAGGTAGGCGATCGGCTCCTCGGAGGGCTGCTCGGCACGAGCCAGGTCGCGCCGGAGGCCCCCCGTGAGACGCCCCGACTCGTGGCGCCGCTCCTCGAAGTCGCGGAGGTCGTCGTCGCTGAAGGCGTTGCGGAGGGACAGCATCGGGACCCGGTGCCGCATCGGCTGGAGCAGCTCCACCGGGGCCCCTCCGACCTTGCGGGTCGGGCTGTCGGCCGGGACGTGATCCGGCCACCGCTCGGCCAGCAGCTCCAGCTCCCGGTAGAGCAGGTCGTAGTCCCGATCGGGGATCCGGGCCGCGTCGAGCACGTGGTACAGGTAGCTGTGGTGGTTGAGCTCGGACGACAGCTCCACCAACCGCGAGACGGCCGCTGCCTCGTCCAACCCTTCGACACGGGCTCGGATCGCCGCCGGATCCCGCTCGTTCATGCCCGACCTCCTCGGGCCCTCCCTATTCCAGTTCTCCGAGGAGGGCTGCCGGCGGGACCGCCACCGGAAAGAGGTTCAGAGCGAGCGACAGCGTACCGATGAGTGCGGTGACCGGGGCGGTTCGGGAGAGGCAGATGGAAGCGGTGCGACCGAAGATCAGGACGATCGACCCGGACAAGCTCCCGGCGATCCCTGCGGCCATGTTCGCGATCATCAAGGAGGCCGGGGACCCCGAGTCCTCGCTCCAGAAGCTCGCCCAGGTGGTCGGCCGCGAGCCGGCCTTCACCACCCAGCTCCTCAAGGTGGTCAACAGCCCCTTCTTCGGCCACGGCAAGGAGGTCTTCAGCGTCCAGCAGGCCACCGTGGCCATCGGCTCCCGCACGGTCCGCAACCTGGCGGTCGCCCACGCCGTCCGGAGCACCACCGAGGACCTCGACCTCGGCGACTTCGACGGGGTGCGCTTCTGGGAGGACTCCCTGAGGCGGGCCACCATCGCCCGCAAGGTGGCCGAGCACGTCGGCCACGAGGACCCGCTGGAGGCCTTCACGGTCGGCCTCATCCAGGACATCGGCACCCTCTTTCTGGCCTACCTGTGCCCGGAGCACAGCGCCGAGCTGAATGGCTCCCGCCCCAAGCCAGGGCCCGCCCGCGTCCGCGTCGAGCGCCAGCTCACCGGCCTCGGTCACCCCGAGGCCTTCGCCCAGACCGCCCACACCTGGCAGCTCCCGGACGACCTGACCGAAGCCATCGTCGGCCACCACGCCGCCGACGCCCGCTGCACGAGCCGCCGGGGGCAGTGGCTGCTCGCCTTCGCCCGGGTGAGCGACGCCGTCGCCGACATCTTCCAGGCTGGAGCGACCTCGGAGCTCCAGCAGGTCGCCCAGGGCCACCTGGACCAGCTCCCTGGCGAGAGCCCCCTGATCCTGGAGGACCTCTGCGACGAGATCCGACAGGAGATGGTCGGGGCCGCGCGGGAGTTCCAGATCAAGGTCGAGCGCCAGCCCACCTACGCCCAGATGGTCGCGGCCGCCAACCGGTCGCTGATCAACATCAACGACGACTACGAGCAGATCACCCAGCGCCTGGAGAAGCTGCTGCGGGAGAAGGAGGAGCTGACCCGACAGCTCCAGGAGAAGAACAAGGAGCTGCACCGCCTCGCCACCACCGACACCCTCACCGGCGTGGCCAACCGCCGCCACTTCACCGAGGTCCTGGTCGCGGCCATCGCCGAGGCCGTCGAGAGCGGCCAGCCCATCAGCCTGATCATGGCCGACGCCGACCACTTCAAGAAGGTGAACGACACCTACGGTCACGCGGTCGGGGACGACGTCCTGAAGGCCCTCGCCGAGCGCATGGGCGAAGGCGCCCGCCCGGTCGACACGGTGGGCCGGCTCGGTGGGGAGGAGTTCGCGATCCTGCTGCCTGGCGCCGGGACCTCCCGCGCCCAGATCATCGCCGAGCGCATCCGCCAGGCCCTGCGCTCGACCCCGATCGTGGCCCGGGACGGGACCTCCATCCGTCAGACCGCCTCCTTCGGTGGCTTCACCTGGAACCCCCGCGGTCCCGCGCCCAGCCCCGACCAGATGCTCCAGGCCGCCGACGCCGGCTGCTACGACAGCAAGCGGGCCGGACGCGACCGGGTGACCTGGAGGCGCTGAGCGCGCCTCGGACAGGGCCATGGGTGCCGCACCACGCCGCGGCGACCGCGTGCCCCTGGCGGGTGCGTTGTTGACAGGGGCCCCGGCCAGCCGGATCATGCGCTCCCTCCCCCCGCGCCACTCTCCTCCGGCGCCCCCCCTCCCCCCTCGTCTCGCTCCACACCAACATGCCCCTGCGCGAACTGAACGCCCCCTCCACAGGAGGTGTGGTGCGTTCCAGCGGTGTCCTCGAGATCCTCCCCGACGGCTTCGGCTTCCTGCGGGATCCGGACCAGAGCTACCTGCCCGGGCAGGACGACATCTACGTCTCCCCCTCCCAGGTGCGGCGCTTCGACCTCCGGACCGGTGACCTGGTCGAGGGCCAGGTCCGAGCCCCCAAGGACAACGAGCGCTACTTCGCCCTGATCAAGGTCGAGGCGGTCAACGAGAAGGATCCCGACGACCCTCCGGACACGGCCGGCTTCGACAGCCTGACCCCACTGCACCCGGAAGTGGCCTTCCGACTGGAGCACCAGCCCGACGCCATCAGCACTCGGCTGATGGACCTCTTCACGCCCGTCGGCATGGGACAGCGGGGGCTGATCGTGGCCCCACCGCGGGTCGGCAAGACCGTCCTGCTCCAGGACATCGCCAAGGCCCTCGCCGCCAATCACCCCGACGTCCACCTGATGGTGCTGCTCATCGACGAGCGCCCGGAGGAGGTCACCGAGATGCGCCGCACGGTCCGTGGCGAGGTGCTCTCCAGCACCTTCGACGAGCCGGCCTCCCGTCACGTCCAGGTTGCCGAGATGGTCCTGGAGCGGGCCCGGCGCCTGGTAGAGCGCGGCCGCGACGTGGTCGTGCTGTTGGACTCGATCACCCGCCTCGCCCGGGCCTACAACCACACCGTCACCTCCTCCGGCAAGCTGCTCTCCGGCGGCGTCGACGCCGCCGCACTGCACCGGCCCAAGCGCTTCTTCGGGGCGGCCCGCAACCTCGAGGAGGGAGGCTCCCTCACCATCATCGGCACCGCGCTCATCGAGACCGGCTCGCGAATGGACGAGGTCATCTTCGAGGAGTTCAAGGGCACCGGGAACATGGAGCTGGTGCTGGACCGCCGCGTCGCAGAGCGACGGATCTTCCCGGCCATGGACCTCCTGCGCTCGGGGACGCGGCGCGAGGAGAAGCTGCTCGACCCGGCCGATCTCGCGCGGGCCGACCTCCTCCGCCAGGCCATGACCGGCAACCCCGTCCGGGACATGGAGTGGCTGCTGGACCTCGTCCGCAGGCACCCGACCAACAGCGACCTCCTTGACAACATGGCTGTGGCGAGCAAATAGGGGCGTTCCCCGGGCCCGAGTGGCCAGCCCACGCCCATCCACCGGTTCGCGACCATGAAGACTGGCATCCACCCCAAGTACGTCACCTGCACGGTGACCTGCGTGTGCGGAAACTCCTTCCAGACCATGAGCCTCGCTCCCGATCTTCGGGTCGAGATCTGCTCCAACTGCCACCCGTTCTTCACCGGCAAGCAGAAGCTCATGGACACCGAGGGCCGCGTCGAGCGCTTCATGCGCAAGTACGGACTGACGGCGCCGGCCGAGTCCTGATACAGGGGCGCTCCACCCGGAGCCCCCCGTGCTCGACAAGCTCGAAGAGCTCGCCAATCGCCTCCAGGAGCTCAACGAGCTCCTGGCCAGCCCCGATGTCGCGAGCGACCGCAACCGCCTCCGGGAGCTGTCCAAGGAGCACGCCCACCTGACGCCGATCGTCGAGGCCTACGGCGAGCTGCGCCGGTGCCGGAAGGAGTGCGCCGAGACGCTGGAGCTGATGGACGACCCCGAGCTCCGCGACATGGCCGTCGAGGAGAAGGTCGCCCTGGAGACCCGCATCGAGGACCTCGAGTCCCAGCTCCGCATCCTGCTGCTGCCCAAGGACCCCTACGAGGGCCGCAACCTGCTCCTGGAGATCCGCGCCGGCACAGGCGGCGACGAGGCGGCGCTCTTCGCGGCGGATCTCTTCCGCATGTACCTCCGCTTCTGCGAGTCCCACCGCTTCAAGGTGGAGGTGATGAACAGCTCCACGGTCGTGGTCGGCGGTAGCTCCGGCAAGTCCGCCACCGGCTTCAAGGAGATCATCTCCCTGGTGACCGGGCAGGACGCCTACGCCCACCTCAAGTACGAGTCCGGCGTGCACCGGGTCCAGAGGGTGCCCCTGACCGAGACCCAGGGCCGCATCCACACCTCCGCAGCCACGGTGGCCATCCTGCCGGAGCCCGACGATGTCGAGATCAAGGTCAACCCCGCCGAGCTTCGCATCGACGTGTTCCGGGCCTCGGGGCCCGGCGGCCAGTCGGTCAACACCACCGACTCCGCTGTGCGCATCACCCACCTGCCCACCGGCCTGGTCGTCATCTGCCAGGACGAGAAGTCCCAGCACAAGAACAAGGCCAAGGCGATGAAGGTGCTCGGCGCCCGGCTGTTCGAGCTCCAGGAGGCCGAGCGCCACGCCGAGGAGGCCGCGTCCCGGAGGTCGCAGGTCGGCAGCGGCGACCGCTCCGAGCGCATCCGGACCTACAACTACCCCCAGAACCGCGTCACCGATCACCGCATCGGGCTCACCGTCTACAAGCTGGACCAGGTCGTGTCCGGCAACCTGGCCCTGGTCAGCGAGCCCGTCGTCGCCTGGTTCCAGGCCGAAGCGCTCAAGGCCACCGGAAGCTGACCGTGCTCACCGTCGTCGAGGTCCTCACGCGCACCGAGGCCTGGCTCGCGAGCAAGGGCAGCCCCTCTCCCCGGCTCGACGCCGAGCTGCTGCTGGCCCACGTCCTGGAGATGGACCGCCTCACCCTCTACCTGCAGCACGATCGGCCGCTGCAGGACGCCGAGCTCGACGCCCTCCGCGAGCCCGTGAGGCGACGGGGGGCCCGGGAGCCGGTCGCCACCATCGTCGGCACCAAGGCGTTCTGGTCCCGGGACTTCCTGGTCCGCCCCGGCGTGCTCGTGCCCCGCCCGGACACCGAGACCCTGGTGCGAGCGGCGCTGGAGTGGGTGCCGGAGTCCGAGGAGCCGGTGTTCGTGGCCGACGTGGGCTGCGGCTCGGGCTGCATCGGGCTGACCCTGGCCGCCGAGCGGGCCTGCGTGCGCCTCTACGCGCTGGACGCCAGCCCCGCGGCCCTGGCCTGCACCCGCCAGAACGTGCAGGCCCTCGGACTGTCCGCCCGCGTCGGTGTGCTGCGCTCGGATGTGCTGAGCGGCGTGCCGCGGGAGCGACCCATCGACCTCGTCGTCTCCAACCCGCCCTACATCGCCAGCGCCGTGCTCCCCACCCTGGAGCCGGAGGTCGCGACCCACGAGCCTCGCCTGGCCCTGGACGGGGGACCGGACGGCCTCGACTTCTACCGCCGGCTGGTGCCCGTCGCAGCGACCCGTGCCCGCAGGGCCGTGCTCGTCGAGGTGGGCCACGACCAGGCGATCGCGGTGATGGCCATCTTCCGCGAGGCCGGCCTGCTCCAGGTGCGCACCCAGGCCGACCTCGCTGGAGTCGACCGGGTGGTGATCGGGGAGGTCGATCCCTGAGCCGGCTCAGTTGAGCATCGTCTGCACGATCCCCGCGCAGCCGGCGGCGAGCACCACCAGCGCACCGATGATGTAGCGGGGCTGCATGAGCTGACCGGAGCGGAGCTGCACGAGCAGGGTGCTGAGACCGGCGAGCGGCCCCGAGCCGAGCCGACTGGTCACCTGGCGTCGCACCTCGCGCTGCAGGGCCTGCTGGGTCGGCAACACGCCCCCGGGGCCGAAGCTCCGCCTCTTGCCCCCGCTGGCGGGCGAAGGCTGGGCGGCCATGCGCCCGATGGCGAAGCGGGGTCCGTCGGGTCTCCCGACGGCGAAGGCATCCCCCGCCCGGAGCTGGACCGGCGCGGTCACCGGGTGCGCCATGCCCCCGCCCTCGCGGAAGAGGTAGAGCCCCGCGCCCTGCGCGCCGGGCTGCAGCCCGAAGCTGCCGTCCGCTGCGGCCCAGACGACGGCGTGGATCGGGTGGACGCCGTGCTCGGCGCCGAGGGTGATCTGGCACTGGCCAGCGTCGCTGCCGAGCTGGACGGCCGTGCCGGAGAACGGTCCGAAGGTCGTGCCGCCCCAGGCCGGGGACAGAGTCAGGGTGAAGGGGCTCATCGGGATCCCGGTCTGGTCACCGATAGTAGCCTCCCGACGGAAGCCCACCCATGACCCCCTCGCTGCTGCTCTCCCTCGGCGCCACGGTCCACGACCCGGACGGGGCCGTCTGGATCGTGCCCGGCTTCGGCGAGTAGGGTCCCCCACGATGGCTGAGCACCCGCGCAGCTCTGGCATGCGGTCCTTCCTCGCCTTCGTCCTGCGGCACCGCCTGGCCGTGGTCGTCGCGGTCCTGCTGGTGACCCTCGCGGCAGGCGCCTCGCTCAGCCGGGTCGTCATCGCCTCGTCGATGGACGACCTCTTCCTGGGCCAGGCCCCGGGCTTCGCCGAGTACCAGGCCACGGCCCGCGCCTTCGGCTCCGACGAGATCATGCTCGTGGGGTACGAGGCCGAGGACCCGCTGGACCCGGCCCTGCTCGCCCGCCTGGAGAGGGTCGTGGACCGCGTCCGTCGGATCCCCGACGTGGGCACCGTCGACAGCGTGCTCGACCGCGTGTTCTTCGAGCAGACGCCCGAAGGTGTCCGGGCCTCACGCTACGCGGACGAGGCCGCCAGACACCCGGAGACACGCCGGGACCTGGCCGCACGGCTCGCTGCCGACCCCGCTGCCGGCGGCCTCGTCATCTCGTCCCAGGGCCGACACGGTGCTGTCCTGGTGGCGCTGAGCGTGGACCCTGCGCGGCCGGCCGAGCGCGGGCCGATGGTGGTCGGTGAGGTCCTGGACGCCTTCGAGGCCGAGGGCTTCGCCCCCGAAGAGCTGCACACCGCCGGGTACCTGGCGCTGCTGGCCCAGATGATGGTCGAGACCATCCGGAGCATGCTGATCTTCGTGCCCCTGTCCGCGGTCGTGGTGGCCGTGGTGGTCTTCGTGATCTTCCGAAGGCTGCTGCCGGTGGTCATCGCCAGCGGGATCTCGGGCCTGGCGGCCTTCTGGAGCATGGGCTTCTCGGTGCTGCTGGAGCGGGAGCTGAGCGTCTTCATGGGCCTGGTGCCGGTGGTGGTGATGGTCGTCGCCGTCTCGGACGTGATCCACCTCTGGAGCGCCGCCCTGCTCCAGCTCGAGCAGCACGGCGACGTCGAGGAGGCCATCCTCGCCAGCGGCGAGGAGGTGGGCCCGGCCTGCCTGCTCACCTCGGCGACGACCTTCGTCGGCTTCGCCGCCCTGTGCCTGATCCCCGTCCCGGTCTACCAGCAGCTCGGCATCGTGCTCGCCTTCGGCGTCACCACGGCGCTCCTGCTGGCCGTCACCCTGATGCCGGTGGTGCTCTCGCTGGTGAAGATGCCCCCGCGGGCGCCACCGGTGCCCGGTGTGGACCGGCTGCTGGCGGGGGTGCTCTCCCTGTCCACGCGACGGGCCCCCTGGGTGCTCGCGGCGACGACTGGCGTGATGGCCGTGCTGGCGGTGGGGGTGGCCCGGTACACGATCGACCTGGACCTGGTCCAGCGCATGCCGGCCGACAGCGCCACGGCGGCCGACCACGCCTGGTTCGACGACCAGCTCAGCGGCACCAACCTGGTCGAGGTCTTCGTCGAGACCGCCGAGGCCGGGGGTGCGCTGGAGCCCGAGCTGCTCGCCGGTGTCGTCCGGGCCGAGGAGAGGCTGGAGGACCTCGAAGGGGTCGCCGGAGTCACCTCGGTGGCCGACGTGCTGGGCGCCCTCAGCGACGCCCTCGGCGGCCTGCCACCGACCCGGGCCGCCACGGACCAGGCGCTGTTGCTGCTGGAGCTCGGTGGCCAGGACCTGGAGGGACTGGTCGACGAGGGCCGCCAGAAGCTGCGGGTGCTGGTCCGCGTGGAGCCGACCGCGGTGCGAGCGACCCACGAGCTGCGCCAGCAGATCGACACCATCCTCGAGGCCGAGCTGGGCCCCGACGTGGTCGTGGAGGCCACCGGCGTCACCTCCCTGCTCGGCGCCTTCATCGACGAGGTCCTGCTCGGCGAGGCCAAGGGGCTGCTGGTGGGCCTGGTCCTGATCACCGTGATGATGATGGTGGGCCTGCGCTCGGTCCGGGTGGGCCTGCTCTCGATGGTGCCCAACCTGCTCCCGGTCCTCGCGCTGGTGGGCACGGCCGGCCTGATCTGGCGGCCCGCCGACGTGGAGACGGTGGTGTTCGCCCTGATCGCCCTGGGCATCGGCGTGGACGACACCATCCACATGCTGGTGCGCCTGCGCACCGAGTCCGCACGCCACCCCCCCGCCGAAGCCCTGGAGCAGTCCTTCCACTTCGCCGGCCGGGCCATCGTCTACACCACCGTGATCCTGACCCTGGGGATGCTGCCGATGGCGCTGGGCGACTACTCCACGATGCGCAGCATGGGCACCCTGCTGCCGCTGGCCTGGCTCGTCGCCCTAGCCGCGGACCTGGTGGTCGTGCCGGCCCTGGTGACGGTGGGCTGGCTGCGCTTCCCCGCGATCAGACCGTAGCGATCTTGCCCAGCCGGACCTGGGGGACCCGCCTCAGGACCGTGCTCTTCACGATCTCCGAGAGCACGGTCGCTCCACCCAGCATCTCCACCAGCTCGTCGCGGCCCTCGGACTTGCTGAGCTTCCGGCGGATGAGATCGGGCCGCATGTAGAACTTCAGGTAGGCCTTGGTGCGGTAGGCCCGGAGCTGCTCGGCGGTGAAGGTCTCGGTGTTGATCTGGGGGATCTCGCCGCCGCCGTCGATCGTGTACTGTCGCCAGAAGTCACCGTTGACGTAGCCCCGCTCCTGGGCGACCCGGTAGAGATCGGTGCCCGGCAGGGCCGTCGCCACCGAGAAGCTCGCCCAGTCCAGGCCGATGCCGGCGGCGAAGTCGATGGTCTCCTCGATGTCCTGGGGGGTGGCGTCGTAGTAGCCGATCATGAAGTAGCCGCGGGTGTCGATGCCCTCCTCGCGGGCGATGCGGAAGGCGCGCACGGTCTGCTCCCGCGTGATCTCCTTGTTCATGATCTTCAGCACCCGGTCCGTGCCGGCCTCGACCCCCATGTGGATCGACCTCAGGCCCGCTCTGCGCAGCCAGCGCAGCACGTCCCGATCGACGGTGTCGACCCGGGCCCGGATGTTGAACTTGACCCTCAGGTCGCGCCGCAGGACCTCCTCGGAGAACCTCCGCATGCGCTTCTTGCCGATGGTGAAGGTCTCGTCGAACATGACGATCTCCTTCACCCCGTGGTGCTTCACCAGGTACTCCATCTCGTCGACCACGAGCACCGGGTCCCGGAAGCGCAGGCGATCGCTGTAGACCTGGGAGCAGTAGCCGCAGTGCCAGGGACAGCCCCGGGTCGTGACCATCGTGGCGAAGGGGCGCAGGAGCGTCAGGCAGTGGTAGTCCTCGAGGTCCACCAGGTCCCAGGCGGTCATCGGGTACTTGTCGATGTCCCGCGGCACCGGCGCCGCCGGGTAGCTCACCGTCTCGCCGCTCGGGCGCCGAATGCAGGTTCCGGGAATGCCGTCCAGCTCCGAGCCGCTGTCGTAGCGCTCGACGATCTCCCGGAAGATCTCCTCGCCGTCGCCGGTGCAGGCGATGTCGAAGCAGTCCCAGGTCAGGGACTCCTCGGCGTAGAGCGTCAGGTGGGGTCCCCCCACCACGATCAGGGCACGAGGGCTCGCCACGCGCACCATCTCGGCGAGCTCGATGACCGCCGGCCAGCCCAGGGTCTTCGCCGTCAGGGCGACGACGTCGGGGTCATGGTCCCGGACGTACCGCTCGGCCTCCTCGGGCAGCAGGTTCTTGGCGTGCAGGTCCAGGTAGTCGACCGGGTAGCCGAGCGAACGCATCCAGGACGCCAGCCCCAGCAGCGGCAGAGAGGGGAAGATGCCGAGCTTCTCGGCTGCCTTCTTGGACAGGGGCTGCTGGTCTGCGGCTTCGTGGTACTTGATGAAGAGGATCTTCGACTTCTTCTCGGCCACGGTCCGTCCTTGCTCTGGGCGACGCAGACGCCCACAAAACTGTATCACCGGCAGGTTCGCCCTCGGGCAGATGGCGGAGTTCGATCCCATCGGAGACCCGAGGACGCGGATGGATTACCGGAGGCTGTCCCAGCGCGGAGAGTCCCGCAGATGTCCACCCCGAAGCTCAACTTCCCCCTCCTCGGTACGGGCCTGCTGGCCGCTGGAGCCCTCACCGCGCTGCTCGCCTGCTCCTGTGGCGAGACTCCCACCGGGCCGGAGGCCACGACCCCCGCCGGCGAGCGCTTCATGGGCAACGGCCGCGGCAACGAGCCCACCGTCACCGAGCTCGGCGGTCCCCAGGACACCCTGGTCATCGGCTTCCAGTCCGACGCCGACATCCTGATGTCGGTGGTCTACCAGAGCGCCTCGGACAGCCACGTCATGTCGGCGATCTTCGCCGACACCTACAACGCCAGCATGGACTGCGAGCTCACCTACGAGCCCTACCTGGCGGACTCCTGGGAGTTCAGCGAGGACGGCACGCAGATCGAGATGAAGCTCCGCGACGACCTGGAGTGGGCCGACGGCAAGCCGATCACCGCCCACGACGTCGCCTTCACCTACGAGCTGATCCGCGACCCCAACGTCGCCAGCCCCCGGCTGACCTACACCGAGTACATGGCCGCGGACTCGCCCCAGGTGGTGAGCGACTTCAAGCTGCTCTGGACCTTCACCCGGGCCTATGACCAGATCACCATGACGGCCCACACCGGCATGGCCCCGGTGCCGAAGCACCGCCTGACCGACGCCGATCGGAGCACCCTGCGGGGCCACCCCCTCGTGCGGGAGCCCCTCTTCAGCGGCCCGTTCAAGATCGACCAGTGGCTGCCCAACGAGAAGATCGTCCTGGTCCCCAACGAGAAGTTCACGGGCCCCGAGCACATGAAGGCCCGGCTGAAGCGGGTGATCCTCAAGATCCTCCCCGAGTACGCCACACGACTCGTCGAGCTCGAGAACGGCTCGACCGACGTCATGGAGGCCATCCTGGTGGCCGACGCCGACCGCCTGCGCCGGGAGCACCCCGAGATCGAGCTCTACCGGCGCGGCTGGCGCTCGATGGACTACGTCGCCTGGAACCACTTCGACCCCGTAGACTACAAGGCCAAGAAGGCCCACCCCCGCAACGACCAGGACTGGAAGCCCGTGAAGCCCCATCCGGTCTTCCGGGACAACGCCCTGCGGCGGGCCCTGGCCAAGGCGGTCAACGTCGACAAGCTGATCGCCGACCTGCTGACCTCGGAGACCGGAGAGGTCTACGCCCGGCGCTCGGTCTCCACGATCACGCCAGCGCTCTGCAACGTGCACGACAACGACATCCAGCCCATCGGCTTCGATCCCCAGGCCGCCAAGGCCGAGCTGGAGGCCGCGGGCTGGGTCGACACCAACGGCGACGGCTACCGCGAGAAGGACGGCGAGCCGCTCGCCTGGACCCTGATGACCAACAGCGGCAACGCCCGGAGGGCCAAGGGCGCGATCATCATCCAGGCGCTGCTCAAGGACATCGGGGCCAGGATCGAGATCGAGACCGTGGAGTCCAACACCTTCTTCGAGCGGCTGCGCAAGAAGGACTACGAGTCCGCGCTCTCCGGCTGGTCCGCCGGGCTCTTCGTCGACATGTCGACGATGTGGAAGTCCGGTGAGGCCTACGAGTTCAACTTCCCCTCCTACACCAACCCCGAGGTCGACGCCCTGATCGACCAGGCGCTCGCCGAGCCCGATCCGGCCAAGAACTCGCTGCTCTGGAAGCAGGTCCAGGCCCAGATCTACGAGGACCAGCCCTACATGTTCCTCTACTGGATGGACGAGATCGTCGGAGTGAACAGCCGCTTCAAGGACGCCAAGGTCGACATCCTGTCGCCCTTCCACGAGCTGTCGACCTGGTGGGTCCCCGAGGACGAGGTGAAGTACGCGCGGTAGGCCGAGCCGCCTGTCGTAGACTCCCTCTCCTTCCCGGCACGATTCCCAGATGTTCAGCTACGTCGTTCGCAAGGTGCTCCTGGCGATCCCGCTGTTGATCGGCGTGATCACGCTGATCTTCGGGCTGATCGAGCTGAGTCCGGGCGACGCCACCGATCGCTTCTTCAACCCGGAGACCCCCCCGGAGGTCCGTCAGCTCATCGAGCAGAAGTGGGGCTTGGACAAGCCCGCCCACGAGCGGTACGTCCTGATGCTGTCGAACCTGGCCCGCGGCGACTTCGGCCGCTCGATCTTCCAGGAACGACCGGTGTTCGACATCATCTGGGAGGCCCTGCCGAACACGATCCTGCTGTCGCTGGTGAGCCTGCTGATCATCCAGTTCGTGGGCGTCACCCTGGGCACCATCCAGGCGATCCGACAATACACACCAGCCGACGCCGGCATCTCGATAGTCAGCCTGTTCTTCTACTCGATGCCACGCTTCTGGCTGGCGTTGATGCTGCAGCTCATCTTCGCCCTGGTGTGGCCGATCCTGCCGTCCAGCGGCATGACCGACGCGGTCATGCACGACTACATGAGCTTCGGCGAGCAGCTCCTCGACTACGCCAAGCACCTGCTGCTACCCGGCTGCGCGCTGGGCATCGCCTCGGCGGCCGGCATCGCTCGCTACATGCGGTCGAGCCTGCTGGAGGTGATCCGCCAGGACTACATCCGGACCGCCCAGGCCAAGGGGCTGCCGGAGTCCACGGTCACCATCAAGCACGGCATGCGCAACGCGCTGCTGCCGATCATCACCATCCTCGGCCTGCAGCTCCCCTGGCTCTTCAGCGGCTCGGTGCTGGTGGAGACCATCTTCGCCTGGCCAGGCATGGGCCGCCTGATCGTCGAGGCGATCTTCACCCAGGACACGCCGGTCATCATCGCCTGCTTCTTCGTGTTCACCCTGATCGTCGTGGCGGGCAACCTGCTGGCCGACATCCTCTACGCGGTCGTCGACCCGCGGATCCGGTACTCCTGATGGCTGCGGTCCCCGCCACGCGCAAGGCCGGACTGGCGCTTCCAGGGCTCGGCCACCTGCTCGAGAGGCAGTGGCTGGACGGCATCTGCCTGCTCATCTACGTCCTGTTGCTCGGCTGGGGCCTGGCCGGCCTCTCCGGGCGCTTCAGCGAGCTGCTCTTCCCTCCCCCCGAGGCCGGTGGCTTCAAGATCCACACCTGGGTGGCCGTGGTGAGCTGGATCGGCATCGCGGGCGCCTGCTGGTTCGGCGCCTGGCGCTACGCCAACCCGCCCGTGGTCGACCTCGACGCCGAGAAGAGCAGCAACTGGCGGGACTTCAAGAAGCAGTTCGTGAAGAACCGGGTCGGCGTGTTCGGCATGCACCTGGTCGGCTGGCTGATCCTGCTGGCGCTGATCACCCCCTTCATCGCCCCCTTCGACCCCGACCAGATCGACGTCGGCGGCCAGCGCCTGGCCCCCACCCTCGGCTACCTGATGGGCACCGACGAGTTCGGCCGGGACGTCTTCTCCCGGGTGATGTTCGGCGCCCGGATCTCGCTGAGCATCGGCTTCATCGCCGTGACGCTCTCGGCCACCATCGGGACCGTCATCGGCGCCGTCGCGGGCTACTTCGGCGGCGCCGTCGACAAGAGCCTGATGTGGTTCGTGGACCTGTTGCTGTCGATGCCGCGCCTCGTGCTGCTGCTCGCCGTGGTCGGCTTCTTCCGCACCAGCGGCGCCCAGTCGATCTTCCTCATCGTGGTCATCCTCGGGCTGACCGGGTGGATGGGCGTGAGCCGCATCGTGCGCTCCCAGATCCTGTCGCTGAAGGAACAGGACTTCATCCAGGCCGGGCGCGCCCTCGGGCTCAGCAGCACCCGCATCATCTTCAAGCACCTGGTGCCCAACGCGATGGCACCGGTCATCGTCTACTCGTCGCTGGCCATCGGCTCGACCATCCTGGTCGAGGCCGCGCTGAGCTTCCTCGGTCTCGGTGTCCCGCCACCCACGAGCACCTGGGGGGCCATCGTCAACGACGGCCGGGAGTACATGCGCTCCGCGCCGTGGATCACCATCTTCCCGGGCTTGATGATCGTGCTGGCCGTGATGGCCTTCAACCTGTTCGGCGATGGCCTGCGGGACGCGATGGACCCCAAGCTGCGGGGGCGCTCGTGAGCGGCACCCGCCAGCCGCTGCTCTCGCTCGACGACCTCAAGACCTGGTTCCGGGTCGAAGGGGGCATCGCCAAGGCCGTCGACGGCGTGACCTACCACGTCCACGGCGGCGACACGCTGAGCGTGGTCGGCGAGTCGGGCTGCGGCAAGTCCGTCACCGCCCTGAGCATCATGGGACTGCTGCCCTGTCCCCCGTCGATCAAGGCCGGCGGGGAGGTGCTCTTCGAGGGCCGGGACCTGCGCCAGGCCAGGGAGTCCGAGCTCCGGGCCATCCGCGGCAACGACATCGCGATGATCTTCCAGGAGCCGATGACCTCGCTGAACCCGGTCTACCGCTGCGGCGAGCAGATCGCCGAGGCCCTGAGGCTCCACAAGAAGATGACCCGCTCCGAAGCCCACGAGTACGCCGTCCACATGCTGGACAAGGTGGGCATCCCCAATCCCTCGAAGCGGGTCGACGAGTACCCCCACCAGATGTCCGGCGGCATGCGCCAGCGGGTCATGATCGCCATGGCGCTCAGTTGCGACCCCAAGCTGTTGATCGCCGACGAGCCCACGACCGCCCTCGACGTCACCATCCAGGCCCAGATCCTGGAGCTGATGTCCCAGCTCAAGGAGGACTTCGGCACCGCGATCCTGTTCATCACCCACGACCTGGGTGTGGTGGCGGAGATCTCCGACAAGGTCGCGGTGATGTACGCCGGCAAGGTGGTCGAGTACGCCGACGTCTTCACCCTGTTCGAGCGGCCCTCCCATCCCTACACCAACGGGCTGTTGCGGTCGCTGCCGAGCATCGAAGGCCGCTCCGCCGAGGTGCTCGACACCATCCCCGGCGTGGTGCCCAGCCCCCTGGAGTGGCCGTCGGGTTGTCGCTTCCGCAACCGCTGTCCCGTGGCGCGGGAGCGCTGCGGCCAGGAAGAACCCCTGCTGCGCGACGTCGGCAACGAGCACACCGTGGCCTGCCACGCCGTGGAAGAGGGGTGGGTGTGAGCGGGTCCCCGATGCTGCAGGTCGAGGGCCTGGTGAAGCACTTCCCGATCACCAAGGGGATCTTCTCCCGGGTCGTGGGTCGGGTGAAGGCGGTCGATGGGGTCGATCTGCACCTGGACAAGAAGGAGACCCTGGGTCTCGTCGGCGAGTCCGGCTGTGGCAAGACCACCGTCGGGCGCACGATCCTGCGCCTGTTGGAGCCCACCGCCGGCTCGGCGGTCTTCAACGGCGAGGAGATCTTCGACCTCGACCCGGCGGCCCTGCGCGCGGCACGCCGCCAGATGCAGATCATCTTCCAGGACCCCTACTCCAGCCTGAACCCCCGGCTGAACGTGCGCACCATCGTCGGCGAGGCCCTGGAGATCCACGGTGTCGCCAGGGGCTCCGAGCTCACCGACCGCGTGGCCTGGCTGCTGGACCGGGTCGGGCTCTTGCCGGACCACCTCTACCGCTTTCCCCACGAGTTCTCGGGCGGCCAGCGCCAGCGCATCGGCATCGCCCGGGCCCTGGCCCTGAACCCGGACTTCATCGTCTGCGACGAGGCCGTCAGCGCCCTGGACGTCTCCATCCAGGCCCAGGTGATCAACCTCCTGGAGGAGCTCCAGGAGGAATTCGGCCTCAGCTACCTGTTCATCGCCCACGACCTGGCCGTCGTCCGCCACATCTCCGACCGCATCGCGGTGATGTACCTGGGCCGCATCGTCGAGCTCACCACCTGCGACGAGCTCTTCGCCAACCCCTGTCACCCCTACACCCAGGCCTTGCTCTCCGCGATCCCGATCCCCAAGCCCACCCGCACCAAGCGCGAGCGCATCGTGCTGACCGGCGACGTGCCGAACCCCATCGACCCGCCCCCGGGGTGCCACTTCCACCCCCGCTGCCCCTACGCGATGGACAAGTGCAGCAGGGACGAGGTCCCGACCGTCGAGGTGAGCCCCGGCCACCAGGTCAGGTGTCACCTCGCCGCCGACGGCAAGCAGCCCCCCTACTCCGCCGTGGTCAGCTAGTGTCGTCCAGCTCCGCATCCTTCCGGTCGGTGGTCCACCTCTTCCACCACCGCGTGGGCTCCACGCCCGACGCGGACGCCATCATCGGCAAGCGCGGCACGGACTGGTTCACCTGGTCCTGGCGCGACGTCGGCGAGCGGGTGCGTCGCCTGGCCTGCGGGCTCCACGCCCTCGGCCTCTCCAAGGGCGAGCGCTGCTCGATCCTCAGCCGGACACGGCCCGAGTGGGTCGTCATCGACGTGGCCATCCTCGCCGCGGCGGGGGCCACGACCACCATCTACCCGAGCAACAGCGCCGAGGAGTGCGCCCACATCCTCGAGGACTCGGGCAGCGCCTACCTCTTCGTCGAGGACGCCACCCAGGTCGCCAGGATCCAGGGCATCCGGGACCAGGTCCCCGAGCTTCGCGGCGTGATCGTCATCGACGGCGAGGGGTCCGAGGACGGGTGGGTGAAGGCGCTCTCCGACGTCGAGTACCTGGGCAGGACCTGGGACGAGGCGAACGAGGGCCGCTACCTGGAGATCGCCGACGCCGTGGGACCCGAGGACCTCGCCACGCTCATCTACACCTCCGGGACCACCGGACCCCCGAAGGGCGTCATCCTCACCCACGACAACTGGGTCTTCGAGGGCGAAGCCATCGACAAGATGGCCGTGATGGGACCGAGCGACAAGCAGTACCTCTTCCTACCCCTGGCCCACTCCTTCGCCAAGGTGCTCGAGATCGCCTTCATCCGACTGGGCGTGCCCACGGTGATCGACGGCGACCTGGACAACCTCGTGGCGAACTTCCAGGCCGCCCGGCCCACCATCGTCGGCGCCGTCCCGCGGAACTTCGAGCGCGTCTACGACGCCGTGGCCGGGGGCGCCCAGGCCACAGGGGGAACGCGCCTCAAGGTGTTCAACTGGGCCATGAGCGTGGGACGGGAGGTCTCCCAGCTCCGACGCCGAGGCGAGGAGCCGCGTGGCATGCTGCTCGCCCGCTACCGGCTGGCCGACCGCCTCGTCTTCTCCTCGCTCAAGGGGACCTTCGGCGGTCGCATCAAGTACTTCATCTCCGGTGGCGCCCCCCTGTCTCCGGAGATCGCCGAGTTCTTCCACGCCGCCGACATCCTCGTGCTCGAGGGCTACGGCCTGACCGAGTCCTCCGCGGCCTCCTGCGTCAACCGGCCCGACGCCTACCGCTTCGGCACGGTCGGCCCACCGCTGCCGGGCGTCGAGGCCCGTGTCGCCGAAGACGGTGAGATCCTGCTCGGCGGTCGCGGCATCATGAAGGGCTACTACAACCTGCCCCAGTCCACCGCCGAGGCCCTCACCGAGGACGGCTGGCTGCGGACCGGGGACATCGGGACCATGGACGACGAGGGCTTCGTCCGCATCACCGACCGCAAGAAGGACATCATCGTCACCGCCGGCGGCAAGAACGTCTCCCCGCAGAACCTGGAGAACGCGCTCAAGTCGAGCTGCCCCTACGTCTCCCAGGTGGTCGTGCACGGCGACCGCCGGCCGTGGTGCGTGGCGCTGGTGACCATCGAGGAGGAGTCCGTCGGGGCCTGGGCTGGCGAGCAGGGACTGCGGTGGGACACCTACGCCGAGCTGGCGGCGCTGCCGGAGGTCCACGACCTCATCTGGAGCCACGTGGCCGAGGAGAACGCCCGGCTCGCAGGCTACGAGACCATCCGCCACATCGCGCTGCTGGACCACGACCTCAGCCAGGACAAGGGCGAGCTGACCCCCACCCTGAAGGTCAAGCGGCGAGTCGTCGAGCGGAAGCACATGACCACGCTGGACGGTTTCTACCCGAGCACCCACGGAGAGTCGGCCCGGGACACGGGTTAGAGCCTGCCCCATGGACCCCTCGTCTCGCATCCCGGGCTTCTACAGGCTCTCGCCGTCGGAGCGCCTGGAGCTGCTCGAGGAGCGCTTCGGCCTCAGCGAGGAACACTGCAGGGCCATCGCAGGCACCTCGCTCCCGCTGGCTGCCGCCGACCAGATGATCGAGAACGTGGTCGGCGTCCTGGAGCTGCCGGTGGGGGTGGGCGTCAACCTGCTCGTCAACGGGCGGGACATGGTGGTTCCGATGGCGGTGGAGGAGCCCTCGGTGGTGGCCGCGGTCTCCAACATGGCCCGCATCACCCGCAAGGCCGGCGGCTTCGCGGCGGAGGCCGACGAGCCGGTGATGATCGGGCAGGTCCAGGTCCTGCCCAAGCAGTCCGCCGCAGCGTCGGCGAAGCGCCTGCGCGCCGCCCTTCCCGGGCTGAAGGCCCTGGCCTCGACCTGGGCCGAGGCGGTCCTGGGAGCCTATGGCGGTGGCCTGCGCGGCATGCGGGTACGCACCGTGACCTACGACGAGCCGGGAGAGGTACCGACCGAGATGGTCGTGCTGCACTTCCGGGTGCACTGCGCCGACGCCATGGGCGCCAACGTCATCAACACCATCGCCGAGCGCCTCGCCCCCCACGTCGAGGAGGCCGCCGATGCCCGCGTCGGCCTGCGCATCCTGTCGAACCTCGCCGACCGGCGGCTGGCGCGGGCCTCCGTCCGCGTTCCGGTCGACTACCTGGACATGGTGGGCACGCCCGGGGCCGAGCTGGCCGACAGCATCGCCTGTGCCTACCGCTTCGCCTACGCCGACCCCTACCGGGCCACCACCCACAACAAGGGCATCATGAACGGCATCGACGCCGTCGCCCTGGCCACGGGCCAGGACTGGCGGGCAATCGAAGCCGGAGCCCACGCCTGGGCCTGCAAGGACCACCGCTACCGGAGCCTCTCCACGTGGAAGGTCGAGGGGGAGGAGCTGGTGGGCTTCGTGGAGCTGCCCCTGGCGGTGGGCATCGTCGGCGGCTCGATCCACTGCAACCCCACCGTGATGGCCAACCTGGCGCTGATGGGCATCCAGTCCGCCCGAGAGCTCTCGGAGGTCATGGCGGCGGTCGGCCTGGCCCAGAACCTCGGAGCCCTGCGGGCCCTGGCCTCGGAGGGCATCCAGCGGGGCCACATGCGCATGCACGCGCGCAACGTGGCCGTCGCCGCGGGTGCCGCACCGCACCGGGCCCTGGAGGTGGCGGAGCTGATCTTCGCCTCCGGCGACATCTCGGTCACCCGGGCCCGCGCGGTGCTCGCCGAGCTGGACGGCGCTTGACAGCCCCCCTCGCGTCGGGCCGCGGCTCCGGCAAGGTCATCCTGCTCGGGGAGCACAGCGTGGTCTACGGGCACCGGGCCCTGGCCGCTGGCGTCTCGATGGGCACGACCGTGGAGCTCGAGCCGCACGACGGGCCCACTGAGCTCGGTCGCAGCGCCATCCACGACGACCGCCTCGCCGAGGCGCTCGCCGTCGCGCTGCCGAGCCAGGGCTTCCGCGTGCACATCCACACCGACCTGCCCGTCGGCGTCGGCATGGGGTCCTCGGCGGCCCTGGCCATCGCGCTGCTGCGGGCCCGGGCGGCGGCCGAAGGACGCTCACCGGACTTCGCCGAGCTGCACCGAGGGGGCTTCGCCATCGAGCGGGTGTTCCACGGCACCCCGTCCGGGGTCGACCACGCCGTCGCGGCCCTCGGCGGCGCCGTGCTCTACCGGCGCGGCGAGGCGCCGGTCCCGATCGCCATGCCTCGCCTACAAGCGGTGGTCCTGGACACCGGCGAGGCCGGCAACACAGCCGAGCTGGTGGCCGGAGTGCGGTCCCGTCGTCCCGCCATCGACCCGGTGCTCGATCGGCTGGGGGAGCTGGTGGAGGAGGTCGCCCCAGACCTCGGCGACGCGGATCGCCTGGCCGACGCCATGAACGAGGCCCACCAGCTCCTGGGGACCCTCGGCGTCAGCACGCCCAGGCTCGACGAGCTGCGAGCGGCAATCAAGGAATGGGAGCCCTACGTGCAGCCGATGAACGACGTGCGGGTAGCCCGCCCCGAGAGCGAGGACGAGTTGTACCTGCACGCCATTCCGTACATGCAGTTTCCGATCCGCCTGGACGGCAGGCCGATGACCGGGCAGCGCGTGATGGCCGAAGGGATGGACTACTATCAGGATTGTCCCTACATACA
>CAZCVP010000132.1:0-22800 GCA_964501915.1 uncultured Enterobacterales bacterium | reverse complement strand
CCGACCCCGGGGGCGGCGACGGGGACGGCGACGGCTACGACGACCTGCTGGTCGGCGACGACGACGACGACACCAGCGCCAGCAACGCCGGCCTCGCCGCCCTGCTCTCCGGAGCCGACATCCCCTCCGATGGCTCCAGCCCCACGGCCACCCTGCTGCTGACGGGCGAGGCCCGGAGCGACAGCGCCGGGCGGGCCGTCGCGGGACCGGGTGACGTCGACGGCGACGGCTACGACGACCTGCTGGTCGGCGCCAACACCGCGGCCGGCATGTCCTCCTCTGCCGGAGCCGCCTACCTCGTCACCTCGGGGGGCACGGGCACCTCGGACCTCGGCAGCGTCGGAGTGATGCTCGGCGGAAGCTACAACAACGACGAGGCCGGCTACGCCGTGGCCGGCGCCGGAGACGTCGACGGCGACGGCCTCGCCGACCTGCTCGTCGGGGCCCCGACCGCCGACAAGGGCGGCTCCTCCTCGGGGGAGGCCTACCTGGTGCTCGCCCCCGTCGAGAGCACCTTCGACCTGTCCTCGGCCGACGCCGTGCTGGTCGGCGTCAGCTCCAACGATCGCGCCGGTCACAGCGTCGACACCGCCGGGGACATCGACGGCGACGGCCTGCCCGATCTGCTCATCGGTGCCCTCTACGGGACCGGCTCGTCCAACGACTCGGGCGCGGCCTACGCCGTCTCGGGCCTCACGACCGGCCAGCTCGACCTCTCCTCCGCCACGGCGGTCCTGGGGGGGGACCAGCGCAACGACCAGGCCGGGAGCTGTGTCGCCGGCCTGGGAGACGTGGACGGCGACGGCTGGGACGACGTCGCCGTCGGTGCCCCCGGCTCCGCCACGGCCGGCTCCTCCAGCGGCGTGGCCTACATCGTCTACGGCCCGCTCACCGGGAACATGGACCTGCTCGACGCCGACGGCACCTGGACCGGTGAGTCGAGCAGCTCCATCGCCGGGGTCGGCCTCGCGGGGGCCGGCGACCTCGACGGGGACGGCGTCGATGACGTGCTCGTCGGGTCCTACGGGCACGACACCCCGAACAGCAACACCGGCGCGGCCTACGTGCTGTACGGGGGGGCCGAGTAGGGCCGACTCAGTCGGCGGGCCAGGGCTCCACGTCGATCACGTTCATGTCGGCCTTGGCGTCCTCCAGGTTCTCGATGAACCGCGCCACGTAGTAGAGATCGTCCTCCAGGTCCGCGTCGGGGTTGTCCGCTACCCAGGCCCAGCCCGCAGCCCCACCCGGAAGCTCTCCCCCGTCGAGCGGGTGAACTCGTAGAGCGAGTGGTTGAAGCAGCCCGCCTCGCAACCGGCCCCGTAGAGCCTGTGCCGGTGGGCCTGGACCTCGGGGCTCCCCCAGAGCTCGGACAGGGGCGTCTCGAACACGTTGCCCACCCGCAGCCCGTCGCCGCCCCAGACACAGCAGGGCAGCAGGTCCCCGTCGAAGGTGATGCCGTACTGGTCGACCAGCCCCAGGCAGCGGACGGGGCCGGCCTCCCCGGCGTGGTAGGCGAGTCCCTGCTCGTAGAAGTGGCGCTGGCGGGCCACGTCGGCGTCGGTGCGGGCGATGTGCTCCACCGCCTCCCGGTAGAGGCGCTGGTGCTCCTCGGTGACCAGGTAGAGCTCCTCGGCGTCGTTGACCGGCCAGAAGTCGAAGCCTACGCCCAGGGCCCGGGCCTGCTCGTAGACCTCGACGAGCTGGTGCACGTTGGCGCGGGTGACGACGAAGTAGATCGAGAGCCCCACCCGGCCGTCCCGCCGCAGGCGCTCCAGGGCCTTCCAGGTGCGCCCGTGACAGCCGGGCTGCCCCCGCAGGGTGTCGTGGACCTCGCTCAGGCCATCGACCGAGATCGACAGCGAGTCCACCCCCGAGGCCACCAGCTCCACCCAGCGGCGCTCGACGAGGGTGCCGTTGGTGGTGATGTTGACCCCCATGCCGCGGGCCCTGGCTTCGGCCACCACCTCGAAGAGCCCCTTGTGGATGAAGGGCTCACCGCCGGTGATCACCAGGGTCTTCGTGCCGATGGCGGCCGCCTCGTCGAGCAGGGACCGGCACCGGTCCACGCTCATCTGCTGGGGGTCCTCCCAGAGGTCGCAGAAGGTGCAGCGGAGGTTGCAGCCCCGGTTGATCAACAGCAGCAGGGTCAGCGGCTTGGAGGGATCCCGCAGCGGCAGGTGGGCCTCGACGCCGGAGCGCCGGGGTGGGGGCAGCACCTCTGAGTCGGGGGGCTCGATCTGCGCCGCCAGGGCCCGGTCGACCTCCTGGTTGTAGTCCCCTCCCCGCCCCCGACCGCCGTAGAGCTCCAGGTAGCGCTGGGCGATGGCCGTCCAGTCGTAGAAGGCGGCGAAGCGACGGGCCGCCTGGCCCATGCGCTCCCGGGCCTCGGGGTCCTCCAGCAGCCGCAGGACCTCGGCGGCGAAGGCCTCGGCGCCATCGGCCAGCGCCAGCTCGATCCCCGGCCGGAAGGTGATGCCCTCGGCTCCCTTGGACGTCGCCACGCAGGCCTTGCCAGCGGCGAAGTACTCCAGGATCTTCAGCCGCGTACCCCCCCCGCTGGGCACGGGACAGAGCGTGAGGTCCGCGGCGGCGATGTGGCCCGGCAGGTCGGCGACCGGCCCGGTGAAGGCGATGGCCGGGTGCGCGTAGTAGGTCGGTGGGTTCAGCCCGGCGATCAGCACCCGCAGCTCCGGGTGGTGGGGCAGCAGCCGCGGCAGCAGCTCCTCGGCGATGAAGCGCACGGCCTGGGTGTTGGGCCAGTAGTGCAGGGTGCCGTGGAAGAAGAGCAGCGGGGCGCCCACAGGCAGGCCGTGGGAGAAGCGCACCTCGGCCCCTCGCGGCCGCTCGTAGCTCGAGGTGTCGACCCCGTGGGGGATCACCGTGATGCGCTCCCGCGACACACCCGCCGCCACCATGCGCTGGCGGTCGGCCTCGCTCACGGCGATGACCTCGTCGACCCGTCCCAGGGCGAAGAGCTCGCAGGCCCGGATCCGCCGGACCTCCTCGTCGCCGAGGCCGATCACGTCCTGGAGCCGGTCCCACTCCACGTTGTGCTGGACGATCGATGAACGGCGACCCAGCAGCTTCGCCGCCAGCCAGCAGGGCACGCCGTAGCCGGGGAACTCGGCCTGGAAGACGTCGATCCGCTCGATGCGCCCGACCTGGAGCACCCGAGCCCACCAGGCGGGGTCGAACTGGGGCGTGTAGAGGAAGTACTCCTCGCGGGGGTAGCCGATGCGCTCGCAGATGCGCTCGGCGAGGCGGACCCCCTGGGCCAGGCCCGGCCACTCCTGGGCGGCCCGGAAGCGCGGCGAGTAGGGCACGCGCTCGACGAGGCCGTCCCGGTAGCGCAGCCAGGCCTCCCGGTCTTCGCTGACGATGCAGACCGTGGCCCCCAGCAGCGAGAGGTACTCGGCCGTGCGCACGATCTTGACGGCGGCGCCGTGGTTCGTCGGAAAGAGGTCGCCGCGGGTGACGATGCAGATGCGCACCGGTGAAGTCTAGCCCGGTCTACAGCACGCCCGCGAAGAAGCCCTCCAGGTCCCCCTCGACCTCGGGGGCCGCGGAGAACATCTTCGTGCCGTGGTCGCCGGTGGCGTACTCCTGGAAGGACCAGGACCCCGGGTCCAGGGGCTGCTGGTCCACCGACCAGTCCCGCTCCGCCGTCGAGTAGGTGAAGATCGCCGGGACCCCGGGCACGTCCTCCATGGCGGTCTGGGCCTCGGTGTAGGTCCCGCCGGTCATGAAGCCGAGGGCCGCCACCTCCGGCAGGCCCTCCCCCGCCGCCCAGACGCCGTAGTCGATCATCGAGGTCGTGCCGTTGGACGCGCCGATGACCGCCAGCGACGACAGCCCCACCTCCTGGAGGCGCCCGACCGCGGCTTCGACGTCGTAGCGGCCGTACTCGCCGATGTAGGCGTCCCGGGCCGTGCCACCGCTCTCCCCGGCCCCGCGCCGGTCGATGGCGATCGCGTTCCAGCACCGGGCCGACAGCAGGTCGACGAAGCTGCGGGGCCAGCCCGTGCGGTCGTAGTTGGGGGGGATCATGTGGAGCAGGACGAAGCCGGGCCGATCCGCCCCCCCGCCGGTGTAGAGATCGCCGACCAGCGCCACGCCGTCGCGGGTGGTGAGGTCCACCACGGTCGGATCGACCGCTCCGCAGTCGGCCGCCGTGGTCGTGCCGGTCTCCTCGGTGGTGGGCGTGGACGAGTCGTCGTCGGTGCAGGCGAGGGCGAGCAGCAGTCCGATCATCTTGCCTCCGGGGCGGGCCCGCTATGATCCCACGGCTGTCGCTCGAGGAGGCGGCTCGCTGCAGGGGGCCGACGGTGCTGCTCTACCACGAGGTCCACTGTGACGACATCGTGCTCTCGCAGCGCCGTGATCGGGCGACCTGGGAGGCGGCTCGGGACCTGCTGGCGCGGATCGTGGAGACGGCCGAGGGGCGCGACCAGCGGCTCGCCCTGCGCTTCCGCCACCCCTTCGCCGAGGCCGCCGTGGCCTTCGAGGGGGCCGACAACCCCCTGCGTCGCTGGGAGGAGCGGGGCCACGAGATCGGCACCCACGCCCACCGGCGCCACATCCGCCGCACCCGGGACGCCGTCGACGCGGCCGGCGTGCGGCACAACCAGTGCGTGGTGCCCGGTCTCATCCAGGCCCGACGGGGCGCCGCGGCCCGCACCCTGGCCGCCTGCCGCGACCTCGGCTTCTCGATGGTCACCGACCAGGTCCAGTTCGGCGCCTTCGCCTACGCCGGCCTCACCCCCTGGCGGCCCGCCCCGGACCTGCGGGGGCCGGGAGCGGGACCGTTCGTCTTCGCCGACGTCTCCGTGAACCCCTTCACCTGGGGCATGCTCTCCAGGGGACCCGAGGGCGTGGCCCAGGTCCACGGCCTGCGCGATGCCCACTTCGATCGCCTGCTGGGGCTGCTCGATGCCCACCTCGCCGGACCCCGGCCGCACCCGGTCTGTTACTTCGGCTACCCGGTCCACGAGCACCAGCACGCGCGGGCCGCAGACGACCTGACCCCCGACGAGGAGAGCCTCGCCGCCTGGGACCGCTTCCTCGGTCGGGCCCTGGAGCGGCCGGTGTCCCCGGCGCTGCCCCGGGAGGTGGTGGCGGCCTGGCTGGCGATCGAGGGAGAGCCCGAGACCTGGCCTCCGGAGCGACGCCGGCGCCTCGCCCAGGCCCTCGATCGGCGGGACCTCCGGCACGACGGCCCGTCCTGGCTGCGGGACCGCGCCGATCCGCTCGGCTGGCTGGAGAGCCGGCTGCGGCGGCGCCGGGACCGGGCGCGGCGGCCCCCACGGGCGCCCTGGCTCACCGGGGCCCCCGTGGAGACCCTCGACGTCGACGGCGACGCGGTGCGGGTGGTGCGCCTGGGACCGGTCCGGGCCCGGGCGGCGGTGGTCGTGTCGGTCTCCGGCACCCACGGCGGGCTCGCCACCGGGCTGGCGCCGATGGGGCTCCGGCCCTGGGACCTCGGGGACGACCTGGCGGTGTGGCTCTGGGACCGCACCCCACCGCACGACCCCGGTGCCCCCCACCACGCCCGCCAGGCCGCCGCGGTCTTCGAGCTCGCCCGAGCAGAGGGGCTCCCCACCGGCTGGCTCACCTGGTCGGCCGGCTGCCTGCCGGCCCTCGAGGCCCTGCCCGCGGCCCGACCCGACTTCTTCGTCGACGTCGAGGCCCCGGCGGACCGCTGGTCCCTGCGTCGCCCCCACCACCTCGACCCCGACCGGGCCGAGCAGGCCCACAACGCCGCCCTGGCCCGCCAGGTCCCCGAGCCCCGTCGCCTGCTCACCGACCTCCCGTGCACCTACCACCGGGTCCAGGCCGACCCGGACCACGTCCACGGCCACAGCCTCCTGCACGCCCGGGTCATGCTCGACGCTGCGCCGCAGGGGGCCACCTGCAACGGCCGCCCCTGGACCGGGACCCTGGAGGTCCTGCCGGGGTCGATCCGCTTCCACGGCGCCGCCGTGCGCCGCGTCCTCCGGAGGGCCCTGCCGTGAGCCTGCTGACCGCCTGCCGCCGCCTCGTCGCCCAGACCCCACACCTGCGCCTCCACGCCGACGCCGCGGTCCGGGCGGTGGCAGAAGCCACCCCCGAGCTGCTGCGCCTGCCGGCCTGGGACGACCCCGGCTTCTACGACGGCCCGGACGAGCGGGTCGTGGCCTGGCTGCTCGCCTACAACGCGATCAACTACTGCTACTGGCCCGAGCCGGGGGTGGCCCGCTGGTCGACGGTGGTCGCCGGGCGACGGGTCGGCACCGACGACGAGGCCCTCGGCGTGATGATCTCGCTGGCGCAGCAGCAGCGCGAGGGGGTGGCCCTGTGGCACGGACCGGTGCTGGAGGGGCTCACGGCGGAGGAGCTGGGCCGGTGGCTCGCCCCGGCGCCGGGCGCGGGTCCCCTGCCGCTGCTGGAGGAGCGCCTCGCCGCCCTGCAGGAGCTGGGGCGGGCCTACGCGACCTGGGGCGGCCCGCTGGGCCTGGTCGACGTGGCGACCGCTCCAGAGCTGGTCGAGCGCCTGGTGGCGGCGCTGCCGAGCTGGGAGGACGAGCGGGGTCCGACGCTGCGCTTCCGCAAGCGAGCCCAGCTCGTCACGGGCATGATCATCGGGCGCTTCGGGGGACAGGGGCCCGGTGCACTGCACGACCGCGAGGCGCTGACCGCCTACGCGGACTACCGCCTGCCGCAGATCCTCCGGGGGCTGGGCGTCCTCGAGCTCTCCGCGGAGCTGGCCGCCCGCATCGCCCGCCACGAAGAGCTGGTGGTCGGGTGCCCCGAGGAGGTCGCCCTGCGGGCAGCGGTGGTGGTGGGGGCGGAGGAGCTGCGCCTGGCGCTGGAGCCCCTGTGGCCCCACGTCACGGCGCTGGAGGTCGACCACATGCTGTGGCGGACCGCGGTGGCCCGGGACGCGACCCTGCCCCCGTTCCACCGCACCCGGACGACGGACTACTGACCCAGGGCCTCGGCCAGGGGCGCCAGCGCCTCCGCGTAGGTCCGCCACTTGCCCACGGCGCCGGCGTGGATCGGCTCCTGGACCTGGGCATAGGAGGCCGTGTTCACGTGGCGCCGGTTCGCGTGGGGGTGGAGACAGGCCTCTTCGAAGGGCAGGCCGACGAAGTCCAGGAGCGCCCGCACCCCCGCGTCGGGTTCCGTGACCAGGTCCTCGTAGCGGACCTCCAGCAGGCGCACGGGCGTGGTCTCCCGCCAGTGCTCCATCAGCCGGCGGTGGTCCTCCATCAGCGCCGCGATGCCGTCGAGGCTCGTGCTCCAGGCGTTGGCCTTGCCGACGAAGTGCTGCCGCAGGTTGGAGAGGCCGACGTCGAGGGGATGACGGGTGACGTGGACGACCCGCGCCTGGGGGAAGAGCTGCGCGATCAGCCCCAGGTAGCGGAAGTTGATCGGCATCTTGTCCGTGACCCTCCGGGCGCCCCCTCCCCGGGCCCTCAGCACGCCGAGGTAGCGGCCCGCCAGCCCGTCCAGCGCGACCGGCGCCGCCCTTGACACGCACAGGGGCCAGCGGGGACCGTGGGCCAGCGCCGCCTGGCGGAGGTCCTCCAGCTCGCCGGCCCCGTGGATCCCGGAGTGGGCGCTCAGGATCTGCTCCACGAGGCTGGTGCCCGAGCGGGGAAGCCCGACCACGAAGACCGGCAGCTCCTCGGTGTTGCTGGCCGTGGCCAGGCTGGCCGGGTCCGACCACGCCTCCAGGATGCTGTCGACCTGCCGCGCGGCGGCGGCGCTGTCCCAGGTGAGGCCGAGCCGTCGGTTGGCGTGGAGCCAGGCTGAGAAGGCCTCCTCGTGGCGGCCGAGCGCGTGCAGGGTGTCCCCGAAGGCGAAGTGCAGGCGGGCCTCCTCCAGGGCCGGCTGCTGGTGGACGAGCAGGGGCTCCAGCGCCACCAGGGACTTGTCCGGCTCCTCCAGGCGCAGGCAGATCGTCGCCCAGGTGGCCGCCACCCGCACGCTGTCGTGGGCGCTGGCGAGGTGCGGCGCGAGCACGGCCCGGGCCTCGGCCAGGTCGCCGCGCTTCTCCAGCAGGTGGGCCAGCCCGGCCGCCGCCACCGCGCTCGACGGGTCGACGGCGAGTGCCCGCTCGAAGGCGTCCCGGGCCAGCAGGAGCTCGCCGCGACCGGCCAGGTACCAGCCCTGGCGCTCGTGGCAGCTCGCTCGATCCGGTGCCAGTGCGCAGGCGCGCTCGTAGCACCGCCAGGGCTCCTCGAGGTGGCCGAGGTGGGCCAGCACGCCGGCGAGGTTGAGCCAGCCGCTCACCAGGGAGTCGTCGAGCTCCACGGCTCGCCGAAGCGGCTCCACCGAGGTCTCCAGGGCCCCGGAGCGGGCCCGGGCGACGCCGAGGTTCAGCCAGGCCTCCGCGTCCCGCGGTCGAAGACCGACCAGGGTCTCGAAGCAGCCCACGGCCTCGGCGGCCTCTCCCAGCTCCAGCAGGGCGGTCCCCAGGTTGAAGACCGCGGACGGTGTGCCTGGCGCCAGGGCGACGGCACGCTCCAGGACGCTCCGGGCCTCGAAGAGGCGGCGTGCGGAGAGGTGGACCGTGCCCAGCGCGTCGAGGTAGACGGCGTCCTGGGGACGGATCGCCACGGCCCGATCGAGGTGCTCGCGCGCCTCCTCCAGCCGGCCGGCGTCGCGGCAGAGCATGCCCATCAGGTAGCGGGCGTCGGCGTTCTTCGGCTCGTAGCGCACCACCTTGCCGGCCGCCTGCAGGGCTCCGCCCAGGTCTCCCTGCTGGACCAGGCGAACGGCGCGGGACAGGCGACGAGCGGCAGCACCCATGCGGCATCCATCGGTCAGATGGACGCTTCCTGAAGGTGAATGCCTACTGCGGCGCGCCGCAGGCCTCGCAGCACCGGGCGCTCGCCAGGATCGGCGCCCCGCAGGCCGTGCAGTCCACGCGATCGGCGTCGGCGTACTCCAGGGGGCTCATCGCCACCGGCCCCTCGACATCGAGATCGTGGCCGCAGGTCGCGCAGGGCCCCCCGGGGCTGACCACCAGGCCGTAGCAGGCCGGGCAGAGCTTGTGCCCCTGGTCGCTCGGCTCGCGCTCCGCGCTCTCGGCGCCGCCGCGCAGGTTGCGGGCAAAGGTCTTCAGCCGATCCCCGAGCACGTCGAGGGAGTCGGCCACCTCGCCCTTGTTCACGGCCGCCTTGAGCCGATCCCCGAGCTCTCGCACCGTCGGCTCCAGCTTCTCGCCCTCGGTGCGCAGGGTCTCTCCGAGCAGGCCGAGGAAGTCGCCCACGTCGTCGCGGACGTGGCGGAAGGCCTCCTCCCGAGAGACCTCGTGCTCCTCCATGGCCGCGAGGTCGACGTCCAGGCGCTCCCCCCTCAGGTTGCGCACCACGTCCTGCCCCATCGGCAGCTCAGTCTCCGCGGGCACGCGAAAGACCCGCCCGCTCGCGACATCGATCCAGGTGGTGGAGTCGGCCATCCGTGCTCTCCTCGTCGTTGCCGCCCTGACTGTACACTCCCCCGATGGCGCCCATCGTCCGAGCGCTGGTCGTGGCCCTCGTGGTGCCCGCGGACCAGGTCGAGCCCCTGGCGACGACCATCGACCAGACCACCACCGAGCTGGTGCGCAAGGTCGCCGCGATGCCCCGCTACATGGGCCTGGGCATCGTGGTGCTGACCTGGGTCTTCGAGTGGTGGGGGCTGCTGCACGGCGGCCGTCGCTTCCGCCACCTGGGGGCTGCCCGACAAGAGCGCCAGCTCCGCCTCTGGCGCCGCGCCCCGCTGGGGCTGATGCGTGACCTGGTGGAGTTCTACGAGAAGATGGGCACCTTCGTGTTCTGGTCCTACCGGGAGCGGGAGCTCCAGTGAGCGCCGCCGAGACCCTGTCCTGCGACGCGCTGGTGGTGGGCTCCGGGCCGGGCGGCGCGATGACCGCCGCGCTGCTGGCCGAGGCGGGCCGGGACGTGGTGCTGATGGAGGAGGGCCCCCACCTGCGGCTCAGCTCGGCGCCGGCCCACTCCCTGGAGGAGATGGCGCAGAAGTACCGCAACGACGGCCTCACGCCCGCCCTGGGGCCGACCAAGGTCACCTACGTCGAAGGGCGCTGCGTCGGCGGGGCCAGCGAGATCAACGCCGGGCTCTACCACCGGCCCCTCGCCGAAGTCCTCGATCGCTGGGCGGTGGAGCGACGCCTCGCCAACATCGCCCCCGAAGCCCTGGCGCCCCACATCGAGGCCGTCGAGCAGGAGCTGGGCGTCGCCACACACCCCGGCGGCATCGGTCCCCACGCCGAGCGCCTGGTCGCCGGCGCCGACGCCCTCGGCTGGAGGCACAAGGAGATCGCCCGCTTCTGGCGCTACGGGCACAACGACCCCACCGGCGTGCGCCAGTCGATGACGGAGACCCTGATCCCCCGCGCCCTGGCGGCGGGCTGCCGGCTCCTGCCGAGCACGCGGGCCCAGCGTCTGCTCCGCAACGGCCGCGGCGTGGTGGGCTGCGTCGGCCGCCACACCGGACCGGAGGGCCGGGCCAGGGTCACCGTCCGCGCCCGGGCCACCATCCTCTGCGCCGGCGCGGTCCACACGCCGCTCTTGATGCGGCGCAGCGGCCTCCAGGGCGCCGTCGGCGACAGCCTGACCATGAACCCGATGATCCGGGTCGCGGCCCGCTTCGCCGACGTCGTCAACGATCCCCACTTCGGCGTGCCCGTGCAGCAGGTCGAGGAGTTCAAGCCGGGCATGACCCTGGGGTGCTCCCACTCGTCGCTGGCCCACCTCGCCCTCTGGATGCCCGGTCGCCCCGAAGAGCGGGCCGAGGCCCTCCAGCAGTGGCCGCGCACGGCGATCTTCTACGTCAAGGTCGGCGGCAGCGCCCGGGGCACGGTGCGCAACCTGCCGTTCTTCGACGAGGCCCTGGTGCGCTTCCCCGTGACCGTCGAGGACCTGGCGCTGCTGGGCGAGGGCCTGGTCCGGCTGACGCGCCTGCTCTTCGCGGCGGGCGCCACCGAGGTCCTCAACCCCCTCGCCGGCGGCGACCCGGTGCGGTCGACCCAGGAGGGGGAGCGGTTCCGCGGCGCCCTGCGCCACGACAACGTGTCGCTGAGCGCCATCCACCTCCACAGCACCTGCCCGATGGGCGGCGAGGGCGTGCCTTCGGTCACCGACCCCTGGGGCCGGGTGCGGGACGTGCACGGGCTGTGGGTCAACGACAGCAGCGCTCTGCCGGACACGCCGGGCATCAACCCCCAGGGGCTGATCCTGGCGGTGGCGCGCCGGAATGTGTTGCGATGGTTGGAGGGGGTGTGACCGGAGGACCGGCCCGCTACGCCGAGACCGATCAGCCGGTGTCGTCGTCCGGGCTCCCCCGTCGCCGCCCGCACCCCGCTGTCCTCGGGGGGGGGCGAGGGCGAGGGACGAGGACGAGGACGAGGACGAGGACGAGGACGAGGACGAGGACCAGAGCGAGCACGACCACGACCACGACCACGAGCACGGCGTTGGCCGCCATCGCGTGGAGCCACCGGAGCCGCTCCGCGTCGCCGTCGACGATCGCGACCCAGCGACGTTCGCCGGTCAGAGCATCGATCCCGTCACGTGAGCGACTCCGGCCAGTCCGTCAGGTGGATCGGCCGACCTGCGGTCTCGGGGACCGGCGAGCGCACCGGGCCGGGGGCCTGACCGATGCCTCCAGCTCGACGAGGTGGACGGACATCGTCCTCGTCACCTGGTGACGCTTCCCGTCCCCGAGGGACGGGCTCCCAGCCGAGCCCCTGACCCGGAGCGCCCGACCTGGACCGCTGACTGGGCCGACATCGACCTGGTCTCCGAGCGAGCCGCTGTCCACGTGCAGCTCGGGACCGGCCGGCGCGGTCCTTGCCCCTCCCTCTCTGCGTGTCCCGACCACGCCAACCCCGGACTCCACCGCGCAAGACCCGACCCAGCGGCCGGCGGAGACCGGCACCGCCTGGAGGATCCTCCTCGCCACGCCGAAGATCCTCCTCGCCGGGCGTGGATCTTCGGGCGGATCCGGCCGAGATCTTCCGCCTTCGTGGCGATCTTCCGCGGCTCATGGCCACCGGCGTCGAGCGCTCCAGTGGACGACTGCGAGACATCGACGACGAAAGAAAACCGCAGGACGCGGCATACGAGTCCATGACCGACTCCACCACCGACATGGTCAACGCCTCCCAGGGCCGCTTCCAGCTCTCCCTGGGGGGGACCAACCCCTACGCCTATGTCCGCATCGTGGTCTGCCTCCGGACCTTCTGAACCTCCCCCACCTGGAGTCCACCATGCCCCGCATCGGCAACATCACCGTCTTCGACGAGACGCTCAACGGCAACGGCGCCTTCGTCAGCGATCCCGTCCACAACGAGCTGCTCGGCCAGGCCGACAGCTTCACCGTCCAGGTCTACGCCGCCAACACCGGCGGCACCAACCCGACCCTGACCCTGACCTACTGGGGCAGCAACGACGGCAAGAGCTGGGACGCCCGCCAGACCGTCCTCAACAACGCCGACATCAGCAGCCCACCGTACGAGTCGATGACCGACTCCACCACCGACCTGGTCAATGCCCACCAGGGGAGGTTCCAGGTGGTTCTCAACGGGACCAACCCCTACGCCTATGTGCGGGTCGTGGTCTGCCTGAGGACCCGGTAGGGCCCTCTCGACGCCGGGACCAGGCGAACCGTGCCTGGCCTCGGGCGCCCCAGCCCCCGGCGACGTGTCCACCCCTGGTGCCCTGCGCGCACCGCCTCCCTGGAGGCTCGGGCGCGTCCAGCAGGCGGCCGGCCCGAGCCAAGCCCCCGATCGCCAGGCCGTTCCACGCCACGATCACCAGCGGGTCGACGGCGGGCTCCGGGCGCTGGGCCCGAGCCTCAGCCAGGCGCCCTCGGTCCTGGGAGAGCGCCGGGTCGTCCCAGGTCCCGTCCACCAGGCGCAGCACCGAGCGGCCCTCCTGGAAGGTCCCGGCCTCGGTCACGCCGTAGGCCTGGGCGAAGGCGGTGCCCCGGGCGCGCCCGAGCACCGCGACGAGCTCGTCGGGCGTCCAGGTGTAGTAGGCGCCCTCGCCGCCGGGGTCGTCGGCGCTCCAGGCGGCCCGGAAGCAGCCGGTCTCGGTGCGCAGGGCCTCGAGCATCCAGGCCGCGGTCTCCTGGGCCACCGCGGCATACCGCGGCTCGTCCAGTGCCACCGCAGCGTCCGCGTAGAGCCGCAGGAGCTGGGCGTTGTCGTCGAGCATCTTCTCGAAGTGGGGCACCGTCCACGTCGGGTCGACCGTGTAGCGGTGGAAGCCACCGCCCAGGTGGTCCCGCAGGCCGCCGGCGGCCATGGCGTCGAGCAGGGCCCGGACCCGCGACAGGGTCTGCTCGTCGCCCGTCAACAGGCCGTGGCCGAGCAGCCACTGGGCCATCGGGGCCGCCGGGAACTTGTTGGCCCGACCCCAGCCGGCGTCCACCGGGTCCCAGCCGGTCCACGCCTGGGCCACGGCCCGGGCAGGGGTGTCGTCCGGCGGAGGCTCGTCGAGCAGGACGACGGTGGTGCCGGTCTCGAGAGACGCGACCACCTGGGCCGCCACCCGGTCGACCCGCTCCCGCTCCTGGTCCCAGGCGGTGGCCATCTGGGTGAGGGCGTCCCCGAAGCCCTGGCGGCCCGGGGACGAGGTCGGCGGGAAGTAGGTGCCGGCGTGGAAGGGCACGCCGTCTGGGGTCAGCCACAGGGACGCTGGCCAGCCCCCGGTGCCGCCCAGCACCTGGATGGCGGCCTGGTACACAGCGTCCACGTCCGGGTGCTGCTCCCGGTCCACCTTGATCGCCACGTAGGCACCGTCGAGCAGCGCCCCGATCGCCGGGTCCGAGAACGACTCCTCGGCCATGACGTGGCACCAGTGACAGGCTGCGTAGCCGATGCTCAGGAAGATCGGCCTGTCGAGGGCGCGGGCCTGAGCAAAGGCCTGCTCGCCCCAGGGGTACCAGTCCACGGGCTGGTCGGCGTGGCTCGCCAGGTAGGCGCTGTCCGAGCCGATCAGTCGGCTCTCCCGGGCCGGGGCGGGCTGGGTCTCGGGCTGGACCGGCAGGTGGGCGGGGCCGGTGCAGGCCGCCAGGACGGCGACGGAGAGGCAGGTCCGGAGGCGGAGGGCGAGCACGGCCGCCATGGAACCACACCCCGGTGCGGCGGCCCCCGGTCGATCGCCCGGAACTGGGTTCCGGCGGACTGTCTCCGATCGGAGACAGGGTGACGCCGGCAGGAGACGCAAGGCTCGCTGATGTCGAGGCCGCGAGAGCTCGGGCCGGGGGGCTGGAGTGGCCCCAGGAGCGGATCCATCGGCGCTCGCCCCTGGGTGGGGGCAGCCGGCACGAAGGCTGCATTCCCCCACAGGCATCCCACGAGTCCGGGAACCGACATGCCGACCCTCTACGATCTCAAGCCACGCTTCCAGGCGCTCTGGCGGCCCCTGGTGGGCCGCCTGGCGGCCTGGGGTGTCACCCCCAACCAGGTCACGCTGCTGGCCTTTGCACTCAGCTGCGGGCTGGGGGCGGCCCTGGCGCTGCGACCCGACGCCCGCGTGCTGTGGTGGTGCCTGCCGGCGTGGATGTTCCTGCGCATGGCCCTCAACGCCATCGACGGCATGCTGGCCAGGGAGCACGACCTCGTCACCCCCCTGGGGGGCATGCTCAACGAGCTGACGGATCCGCTCGCCGACACCGCACTCATCCTGCCGCTGGCCCTGGTTCCGGGCATCTCGCCGCCGCTGGTCGTGGTGGTGGTGGTCCTGGCCCAGGCCACGGAGCTGGTGGGGGTGGCGGCGGCCCAGGTCGGCGCGAGTCGGCGCTATGACGGGCCCTTCGGCAAGAGCGATCGGGCCATGGTCTTCGGCGTGATCGGGGGTCTGCTCGGGCTCGGCGTGAGCGTCGGCCCCGGGTTCAACATCGCGCTGGGCGTCGCGGCCGTGCTCTCCACGCTGACCGTCCTGCGGCGCATGCACTCGGCCGTCGCCGAGCTGGAGGCAGCGTGATCACCGCAGCCGCCCAGACCCTCTCGGAGCTGCGTCCCCACCTGGACGTGCCGGTCGTGCTCGTGCTCTTCGGGCTGTGGGCCTTCCTGGTCTCGGCCACCGGGATCAGCGCACTGGTGCGCGCCTGGAGGCCTGGCCCGGCCATGGACAAGGTCCTCACCATCGCGCGGTCCTGGTGGATCATGGCGGGTCTCGCGACCGCGGCGATGGTGGCCGGCGAGGGGTGGTTCATCGCCCTGCTCGCCGTCATCTCGATCCAGGCGCTCAAGGAGTTCTTCGCGCTGATGCCGACCCGGCACGCGGACCACCGTGCGCTGTTCTGGACCTTCGGTGCGGTCCCGGTCCAGTACGTGGCGGTGGCGATGGAGTGGGAGCTGCTCTTCCTGCTCTACGTGCCGCTCTACCACTTCCTCGTGGGCCCCCTGCGGCTGGTGTTGCGGCGACAGCCCGAGGGCTTCATGCGCTCGTCGAGCCTGCTCCACTGGGGGCTGATGCTCAACGTGTTCTGCCTGAGCCACGTCGCGGCGCTGCTCAAGGTCCCTATCGAGGGCTCCGGTGCAGGCCTGGTGGTGCTGCTGCTCATTCTCACCGAGCTCAACGACGTGTCCCAGTTCCTGTGGGGCAAGAGCCTGGGCAGGCGCAAGGTCCTGCCGGAGATCAGCCCCAACAAGACCTGGGCCGGGCTGCTCGGCGGCGTGGCGACCACCTCGGTGCTCGCGGCGGTGCTCACGCCGATCCTGTCCCCGGCCGGTCCGGTCTTCGGCGCCGTGCTGGGCCTGGCCCTGGGCATCTTCGGCTTCTCGGGCGACGTGGTGCTCTCGGCGATCAAGCGCGACGTGGGGGTCAAGGACTTCGGCGCACTCATCCCAGGCCACGGTGGCGTGATGGATCGGGTCGACAGTCTGACCTTCACGGCCCCGCTGCTGCTGTGGGCCTTCGTGCTGTGGGGGTCGCTGTGAGCACCTTCTGGCTGCGCTGGCTCTTCTTCGTGCTCGTCGTGCGGCCCGGGCGGGGGGTGCTGCTGGGGCTGAAGACCCTGCACACCGACCGGCTGCCCTCACGCGGTCCGGCCCTCGTGGTGGCGAACCACAACAGCCACCTGGACGCGATCGCGCTGATGGCGCTCTTCCCGCTCAAGACCCTGCCGTGGATCCGGGCGGCCGCGGCGGCCGACTACTGGAGCGCTGGGGGCTTCAAGGCCTGGTTCGCCGAGCACATCGTCGGCATCGTCGCGGTCTCGCGCAAGAGCCCGGACGGCTCCCGGCTGTCTCTCGAGCAGGTGCTGGGGCCGGTCTCCGACGCGCTGAGCGACGGCCGCATCGTCGTGTTCTTCCCCGAGGGCACCCGCGGCGAGCCCGGGGAGATGCTGCCCTTCAAGCGCGGCCTGGCCTGGATCGCCGAGCAGCACCCGGACGTGCCGGTCCTGCCGGTGACGCTGGTGGGCATCGACAAGGCCATGCCCCGTGGGGAGTGGATGATGGTGCCGCGCATGTGCACCGCCGTCGTGCACGAACCCCTCTACTTCTCCGGTGATCCCAGGGCCTTCGGCGACGAGGTCCGCAGCGTCATCGCGTCGGCCATCGGCACCACAGCGGCCGTCGCCCGCAGCCCCGAGACCCCCGAGAGGTCCCCGTGAAGTCTCAGCTCCTGCCCATCCTGCTCTACCTCTTCGCCGGGATCTCCGGCGCAGGGGGCCAGTACCTCTACAAGCTCGGCGCGGCCCAGCTCGGCGAGGTGCCCCTGTGGAAGAACTGGCAGATCGCAGCCGGTGTGGTCGCCTTCACCGCGGTGATGGTGTGCTTCATCGCCGCCTTCAAGCTCGGCGGTCGGCTCAGCGTCGTCTACCCGATGTACGCGACCACCTTCATCTGGGGCGCGATCATCGGCGTGGCCGTGGTCGGAGAGCCCTGGTCCTGGACCCAGGTGGCCGGCATCGGGGTCATCGTGGTCGGCTGCGTGCTGGTGGCGGTGGGTGCGCCGGCCTGAGGCGTCTCAGTCGGCGAGGGGGTCCACGGGCGTGGCGTCGTCGCAGGGCTGCTCCACGTCCTCCGGGTCGTCGCCGACCGGGCCCTACCAGGCGCCCAGGGCTGTCTGGCGGTCGAAGACATAGGGCCCGGCGGTGGCGCCCCAGACCTGCTCGTCGTCGTCGTTCCAGCCCTGGTCCCAGCTGGTGAGCTGGTCGTCGGAGAGGGTGACCTGGGCGGTGGCGTAGGACGCGCCGTTGTAGTCGGTGGCACAGTGGTCTTCGATCGTGGGGCATAGGACATTCAAACACGCTCCCCAGCGCATAACCGTCAATCAGAGCGCGATCTCGCAGCCCTCCCCACCTCCTCGGCCCGGCCGGATCTGGCGTGCTGGCTGTCCAACGCTCCCGTAAGGCCCGCCTGCAGAGAGGCGCTCATCCGCAGGCGCACTTCTGCCCCGGGCAGCGCAGTTCGGGAGTGACCAGGCCTCATCTGGAGGCTACGCCGCGGGCATGGCCTGTCCCGGCGGTGCCCTGGCAGATCGCTGCAGGCTCCGCAGGACCTTGAAGGTCGCCGGTCCAGGAGTGACCACCGCTCTCGAGTTCATGGGCTTGGAGCAGTGTGGACAGGCGAGGCTGTCGACGGCGAACGTTCTCTCCAACAGGTCCGCCCAGAGGTACTGGCCGACGGTCTTCGGCGTCGGAAGCCTCGGTGACCTGAGCGCGGGTGGTGCCGGGTGGTCGACTTCGGCCTGGCTCGTCTGGTCCAGGATCCGGGCAACGTGACCCGCACCGGCCTCACCATGGGCACCTGGGGCTACATGTCGCCGGAGCAGTCCGAGGACGCAAAGCGGGTCGACGGCCGGACCGACGTCTTCGCCCTCGCCGCCACCCTGCTGGCCCTCGTGGCGGGCCGGGACCCGGTGCACCCCTCGCGGGACGTCAACCGGCTGGGCGACGCCCTGCCGGAGCCGCTGCGCTGGCCGCTGACCCGAGCCACCCTGCCCGATCCCCAGCACCGTCACGCGTCGGTGGCCCGGCTCGCCCGGACCCTCATGCGGGCCCGAGACGAGCTGCCCCCGCCTCCTCCGGGCACGCCGGCCCTGCACCTGCCGGTGTCCGCGCCGACGCCCGCCGGGCCCACGATGTTGCCGTAGACGGTTACGGCTTCGACGCTCGCTGCGGGTGGACCATCCCGGTCCTGAGATCACACCGCAGAACCTGATCCGGTTCGCACCGGCGGAGGAAAGCGAGGATGAGCACGCAGGATCCCTACCAGGGCTACGAGAACTTCAACGGCGGCCTGAGCCGCCAGGTCCGCGTCGGCGAGCTGGGGGTCCCGTTCCGCGAGATCCCCCTGTCCACCGGCGAGGTCCACCGGATCTACGACACCGCGGGTCCCCAGGGCCACGACGTGCGGCTGGGCCTCCCCCGCAACCGGGCCGCCTGGATCGCGGAGCGGGAGCAGCGAGGCGACACGAACTTCAGCCAGCTGCACTACGCCCGCCAGGGCATGATCACCGAGGAGATGCGGTTCGCCGCCATCCGCGAGAACATGGACCCGGAGCTCGTGCGGGCCGAGATCGCCGCCGGTCGCGCCGTCCTGCCGGCCAACAAGCGCCACCTGGAGCTCGAGCCGATGCTGATCGGCCGCCAGTTCCTGTGCAAGGTGAACGCGAACATCGGCAACTCCGCGGTCACCAGCTCCATCGAGGAAGAGGTCGAGAAGCTCCAGTGGTCCCTGCGGTGGGGTGCGGACACGGTCATGGACCTGTCCACGGGCACCGACATCCACGAGACCCGGGAGTGGATCCTGCGGAACTCCCCGGTGCCCATCGGCACGGTGCCGATCTACCAGGCGCTGGAGCGGGTCAACGGCAAGCCCGAGGACCTGGACATCGACATCTTCCTGGACGTGCTGCGGGAGCAGGCCGAGCAGGGGGTCGACTACTTCACCATCCACGCCGGCGTGCTGCTCCGGTACGTGCCGATGACCGCCCAGCGCATCACCGGCATCGTGAGCCGGGGCGGCTCGATCATGGCCAAGTGGTGCCTGCACCACCACGAGGAGAACTTCCTCTACACGCACTTCGAGCGCATCTGCGAGCTCATGAAGGAGTACGACGTCACCTTCTCCCTGGGCGACGGCCTGCGGCCTGGCTGCCTGGCGGACGCCAACGACGAGGCCCAGTTCGCCGAGCTCCGGACCCTGGGCGAGCTGACGAAGATCGCCTGGGAGCACGACGTCCAGGTGATGATCGAAGGGCCGGGCCACGTGCCGGTCGACAAGATCGCCGAGAACATGACCGAGCAGCTCAAGCACTGCTACGAGGCGCCCTTCTACACCCTGGGCCCGCTCGTCATCGACATCTCCCCCGGGTACGACCACATGGCCTCGGCCATCGGCGCCGCGATCATCGGCAGCCAGGGCTGCTCGATGCTCTGCTACGTCACCCCCAAGGAGCACCTGGGCCTGCCCAACAAGGAAGACGTCAAGCAGGGGCTCATCGCCTACAAGATCGCGGCCCATGCGGCCGATGTCGCCAAGCGCCACCCCGGCGCCCAGGATCGCGACGACGCCCTGTCCCGGGCGCGGTTCGAGTTCCGCTGGGAGGACCAGTTCAACCTGGCCCTGGACCCGGGCATCGCCCGCGAGTACCACGACGAGACCCTGCCGGCGCCAGCGGCCAAGGCCGCCCACTTCTGCTCGATGTGCGGGCCGCGCTTCTGCTCGATGAAGATCTCCCAGGAGGTCCGGGACTACGCCACCCAGCAGGCGGAGATCGAGGCCGGCATGGCCGAGAAGTCCGCCGAGTTCGCCGATGGCGGGGGCGAGCTCTACGCCCCCGCCAAGTAGGTCATCCCCGCGCGTCGAGCTGGCCGTCCTCCTTCATGTGCTCGCGGATCCGGTCTTCGACGTCGCTGCAGTCTCCGGAGCCGCTGGTGTCCTCGTCGATGCGGGCGACGCCGTCGTCACCGACCTCCACGTCCCCCTCGCGGATGCACGCCGCCAGTGGGACCTCGGCCAGCCACGACGACACGTCGAGGGCGGCCAGCAGGCCAGAGGCCTGGCCGTCGACCTGGACCCCGTCGCCCCCTTCGAAGCGGATGTCCTCGTTGAGCTGGAGGGCGAGCTCGAAGGGTTGGACGGCGCCGTCCAAGGTCAGCTCGCCTCGCAGCAGGAGGGCCAGCTCGGCCAGGACGTCGCCAGCCTCAAGGTGCTCGGCGTCGTCGACGCGGGCGTCCAGCCGCTCGTAGGTGCCCGCGGCCAGGGAGACGTCGTCCAGTGACGGCTCGCTCGTGCCGGTCAGCAGGTCCGCCACGAAGGGACCGGTCACCGTCAGGGTGCCCGCGGAGCAGGTGACGGGGTCGGTGAGCTCGTCGGCCAGGGCGTCGCAGTCCAGGTCCTCGTCGGAGGGCACGTCCAGCTGGAGGTCTCGCAGGTTGACCCAGGCTTCGTCCAGCACGATCGCCGTCTCGTCGGGGCCGACGACCGAGAGCGGGGCCCCGGCGGGGTCGTGGGCCGTGCGTGCGGCGCGCATCGACACCGAAGTGCGCACCACATCGTCGTTGGAGTCGGCGCAGGCGAGCAGCGAGAGCAGGGTGAGGGTCATGGTCGTCTCCTGTTGGGGGTGGCCACGCGGGCCGAAGGTGCCCCTCCAGCCCGACGAGGCGCCGGGCCGCGGGGCAGGGGGGGGATCGGGCTACCGGTCCGGGGCGCCGTCCTGGTCGTCGTCCCGGAGCAGGGCGAGGGTGAGCTCGACGTTGTCCTCGAAGCGGTCGAGGCGGTCGTCGTCGGTGTCTTCGTCGATCAGGATCCAGCCGTCCTCGGGCTCGGCGCTGTCCAGGTCCAGCCCGGAGAGCCAGGCGTCGACGCCGAAGCCGAGCAGCAGGCCCCGCTCGGGGTCGTCGCCGGCCAGGGCCCCCTGATCGTCCTCGATGCGCACCGACAGGGTGCGGTCGCTGCGGATCTGGAAGGGCACGCCGTCGGACCGGGTGCCCTCGAGCACCAGCGAGTCGTCCTCGACCGGGGTGCCCGCGCCGTCGTCGTCGGCGGGTTCGAGGTCCAGCCGCAGGGCGCACAGGCTCTGCTCGGTGGGCCGGGCAACACCCAGGGGGTTCAGGCCGGTCAGGTCGACCACGAAGGGACCCTCCAGGTCCGTGCGGTCGTCGTCCTCGTCGCACCCCTCGAAGCGCAGGTCGGCCAGGCCTGCCCAGGCGGCTTCGATCGTGGCGGGGGCGGTGGCCTTGCGGCCCTGAGAGACCGGGCCCGCCTGCACGGTCATGGCGTTGCCGGTGTCGGTGCCCTCGGCCTCGGGCGGTGCACAGGCCAGCAGCAGGGTCGAGAGGAGGGTCAGGGTGCGCATCACGAGGTCTCCTCCAGGTGGGTCAGCGGCACGAGCTGGAAGCCGAAGTGGTAGACGGCGTGGGGGTTGTCGTCGTCGGCGCCGTCCAGCTGCAGCAGCTCCTGGCGCAGGTCGTAGAGCCGGTCCTTGAGGCGCCGGAGCTGGGCGGGCGAGAGGCGGAAGGTCACGCCGCCGACCTCGCGCTCGTACTTGGGCACGTCGTCCAGGGCGGCGCTGCCGAGGGCCATCATGTCGTGGTGGAAGCGGCGCACCGCCAGGGCGTCCACCGAGCGACCGGTGGTGACCAGGGCGTCGCTCTGGACCAGCCGGCCGTCGCCGTCCCGAGCGAGCAGGCCCAGGTCCAGCAGGATGCGCAGGGCCTCCTCGACCTTGGCCGGGCTCACGCGCGGACGGAGCTGAGCGGCGATCCAGCGGCTGTCCTCCTGGAAGTCCCGTCGGGCGACCAGCTCGCGGATCACCACGCAGTACCAGCGGCTGTAGTAGTCGTGCTGCTGCTTCTCCAGGCCCCGCGCCCGCCGGAAGCGTGGGATGCGGCACAGGGCCTCGTAGTGTCGGGTGCGATCCGCCGTGGTGGCCGCCTGGTTGTAGGCGACCAGGGCCACGAAGTACCGGGTCTCCTGGGCGTCCAGGCCCAGGGCCTTCGCGAAGCGGTGGGCGGTGTCGGTGCGCAGGTTGCGCTCGCCGTCCATGACCAGCTTGAGGTAGCTGGGGGAGCCGAGGCCGGCCTTGCGGGCGAAGTAGCGGTAGGAGAACGCGGGATTCGAGGCCTTGAGCTCGGCGTAGCGAGCGCGGAGCCATGCCCGGTAGTCCAGGGTCTCGAACAGGTCTGGGGAGTCCATCGGCATCGTCCTGTGGAGGATGTCGGACGAATCGGGCTGCTGGCGAGGCCACCCAAGGGGAAAGCGTGCACACATGTGGACGGTCAGGGGTCGTGTTCTCCAGGGCCAACTGTCCACAAGATGGGTCCACTCGTGTCCTCTTGGTCGTCTCATGGCTCAGGCAAACGATTGATTTCATTAGATCTTGAACACCGATGGTGCGTACGGCCGTACACAAGAGAGAACGGTTCATCCGCTGGCTGGGTCGCGGCGAGGTGAGCTGGAACCGAACCTGCTGGTGACCCCGCCGTGGACGCGGGGCTCGGAGGACCCATGACCCCCACCACGCTGCCCCTGCATGACTGGCAGGCCCTCTTCGACGTGGCTCCGGTGCCGCTGTTCGTGGTCGAGCTCACGGGCGCCTTGATCTCCACCAACCGCGCAGCCCGCGCCCTGCCGGCGGAGGTCGCCCAGGCGGTCGTCGCGTCCGGACTGCCTCCACGGCTCACCTTCGCCGAGCGGACCTTTGCGCTGCGCGAGTCGCTGGCGTCGTGGTGTGGCCGCACGGTGCGGCTGGTGCTCTGCGAGGACGTGACCCGGGACTGTGTTGAGCGCGAGCGGGCATAGGACATTCAAACACGCTCCCCAGCGCATAACCGTCAATCAGAGCGCGA
>CAZCVP010000131.1:7916-23041 GCA_964501915.1 uncultured Enterobacterales bacterium | reverse complement strand
CGGAACCCGCCATCAGACCGTGGGATCACCAGCTTTTTACGAGGGCCTCAAGCTTGCGGGCCCGTGGGTTCTGTGTGCCTCGGTCCACGCTACCTTCGACCTGCGGGCGAGCGGCTGACCCAGATCACGGATCCCCGGCTCCGGCCCCCTGGACGGGTCCCTCGTGCGCGGCTGTCTCCGTCCCCGCACCATCCAGTCTCCGCCACCCAACGCTGGCGGCAAGGAGGGGACTCTGAACCTCCCCCCTCGGCCTGAGCCCTCGACCCGGTGAACCCACCCGAGGCCGTCTACGCCCCCGCCGCCCCAAGGTCCCCGGTGAGCGCCATCTCCCCACCCGACGCCCCGCACCGGGTGGGTGCTCCACCCAACCGCGAGATGACCACGGCGGGAGTAGTGTACCGGTGCGCGAGGCAACTTCCGTCCCTGTTGGTCTGGGGTCGCCGCCGGCATGGCAGAGTCATTCCAAGCGCGACCCCGGGCCGACAGGGGCGGAAGGGGGCCGCGCAACCGGGCACTACTTGTGCCGGGGGCATCTAGGGATTCAGACAGTAGGCGCTTCCACCCTGGTGGAGGTCCTGCATCTCCTCGGCGCTCAGCACGCGCTCGTAGATGAGGAAGTCATCGATGCGACCCTCCCAGAGTCCCTTGGTCTGGTTGCTCGCCAGGCGGAGATCGCCATCGTAGGCCTCCCAGGCCTTCGTTGCCGTAGCCTTCGCCACACCGTCGACGTAGAGGACGACCTCCTGGGTGGAGTGGCTGTAGGACACGGCGAGGTGGTACCAGACGCCACCGCGCAGGGTGCCACCACAGGTCGCCTCGCCACCGATGAAGGTGGCGGCCTGGTCGCCGCAGTCCTCGCGAACGAAGAGCAGGGATCGACCCTGGCCGGTGGGACCGTTGAGGGTCTGGACGAGGACGTTGTCCAGGTAGTCCTCGGGGAAGCCCCCTTCCTGGTCGTAGATGGCCCGCATCGAGATGGTGAAGTCCGTCGCGTTCAGGTCAGGGAAGGTCCCAGCCGCAGCCTCGGCCCAGCCGAGGGAGCCGTCCTTGGCCGGCTCGAAGTCGATGGCTGTGCCGTAGGTGCCGTCACTCCAGGTCCCGTCGACGAGCGTGAAGTCCACCCCGTTGCCGCTGGCGTCCGTGGCGACCGTGCCCGTGCCGTCGTCCATGTTGAGCCAGGTGGCGGGGCCGGCGGGCAGGTCGGCGCAGACGGGGGCGCAGGCCGGACCCGTGGCGAGCTGGGCGATCGCCGCCTCGTCCAGGGCCTCGTCGAGGATGACGAACTCGTCGACGACGCCGTCGAAGAAGTTGCCGTCTGTCGTCCGGTTGGTGCCGATGAGGTACTCGCCGTCGGTGAACTCCATCCAGCTCGTTCCCAGGCCATCCTGGACACCGTCCAGGTACAGGGTGACCGAGCTGTTGCTGCGCTGGCGCACGAGGGCGACGTGGTGCCAACCGTCTCCGTCGATGCTCGTGGTGCCGCAGACCTTCTCGCCGCCGATAGAGCTGACCAGGACGTTGGTGTTCCCGTTGCACTCGGGGGTCAGGTAGAGCAGGGTGCGGCCGGTGCCGCCGTTGCCGTTGCCCTGCTGGAAGAGGGCCTCGTTGATCGCCAGCTCGTCGCCGTTGCGGCTGATCCAGCCGGCGATGGTGTAGTCGGTCGACCAGATGGTGGGGTAGGCCGGCTCGGCGACTTCGATCCAGGCACCCGCGGCGAGGTCGACGCCGCCGTCCCAGGCGCCGTCGGTCCAGGCGTAGGAGCCGTTCAGGGTGGCCTGCTGGGCGAGCAGGGAGTCGTCGCCCAGGGTGTCTCCGGCGGCCTCGTCCATGTGGAGCACGAGGTTGGCGTAGTCCACGTCGACACAGACCACCGGCTGCTCGGTGACGTCGAAGCTGGCGCTGTCGCTGCCTTCGCCGTAGGCGTCTGCGGCCAGCAGCTCGATGGCGTAGCTGCCGGCTGCCAGGCCCGTGAGGTCCAGGTCCACGTTGCCGTCGCCGTCCGGGGTCGCCGCGGCGTAGAAGTCCCCGTCGAGCTCCCAGCTCACGTCGAGCGAGGACAGGGGGTCTTCGGCGTCGGCGACGGTGCCGCTGACGACGATCGGGTCCCCGACCTCGTAGCTGGCGTTGGCGCTGAGGGTCACGTCGGGGGCCGTGTTGCCGATCCAGCTCACGTCGTCGCTGAAGGTGCTGCAGCCGTCGCTGACGGAGACGCTGGCGCCGTGGGCGCCGACGTCGGCCGGGCCGTTGAGCACGATGTCGGTGTCGTCCCACTCCCACGTGTCGACGGGAAGTCCGTCGATCGTGAAGACCACGTTCACGCCGTCGATGTCGATGTTCGTGCCCGTCAGCTCGGCGCGCAGGCCGACATTGTCGGCGGGATCGAGGATCGCGCCGTCGTCGGGACTGGTGAAGGTGACTCCGGGGGACTCGAGGGAGCAGCCGTCGCCGCTGTCGTCCGTGGTGCCGGAATCGTCCGTGGGGTCTGTGTCGCAAGCCTTGCAGCCGACCTGCCAGCCGACGAGGGCGAGGACGATCACAGGGGTGAGGTTGGGGAAGCGCATCATGATGCTCTGACCTTGCGGTGTTGGGCCCGGCTCGCACGACCAGCGTTCCCGGGCAGGTTGACCTGGTTCCTCCAGTCAGGACTCTCGCACGGCTAACGTACCAACCGCTACCCCCGGCACTACCCAGGCCCTCTCGGGGAGGGCGATGAGCACGCCGTCTTCGGCGGTTCGCAGCGTCTCCAGGACCTCTCCGGCGAGATCTCGCACCTCCGCCACGACCTGCCCCCGGCGGAGCGCCGCCCCGGGGCGAGCACGCGGTACCAGGAGCCCGGCGGTCTGGCTGCGGGGGCCGGAGTGTCGCCGCAGGCTCGGGTCGGTGTGTCGCGTGGGATGAACGGGGGCCGGACGATCGAGCTGACCGGTCTCGGTGAGGACGCCGAGCACCGCGCGAGTGGCGACCTCGATGGCCGGCTCGGAGAGGACCAGTCGGGGCCCGGCCTCGATCGTGACGGCCGGGATCTTCAGTCGGTTGGTGACGGCACCGGCCAGGGAGCGATCGAGGCGGAAGCGGGTGTAGGCCTCATCCGGGAATTCACTGAGCACCGTCAGGCCGGTGGCCTCGGCCAGGGAGCGCGACTGCGCTTCGAGAGCGGCGCGCTCCTTTCGGCGCAGCGCCGTGGCGCGGTCGACGAGGGCGTAGGGGATCGCCTGGGGCGCGTCGGCGTGGAGGTCGATCACCACGGACGGGTCGCGGGTGGCGAGGTGCTGCCACACGAGGTGGGCCAGCCGCTCCGCCGGGGTGCCCCTCGGGTCGCCGGGGAAGAGCCGGTTGAGGTCCTGGTCATCGGAGGGGACCCGCCGCGTGCGACTCGCCAGGCCGTCGGGGTTCAGGGTCGGGTAGAGGTGGACGGAGCCCCGCTCGAGCAGGTGGGGGAGCTCTTCCTTGAGACGGTGGATCACCCCCACCCCGGTGACCTCGTCCCCGTGCACGTTGGCGGTGACCACCACCCGGGGACCGGACTCCGTGGCGCAGATCGAGAGGACCGGAATGTCCCTCGGGGGGCCACCGATGGGCGAGGGGACGCAGATCGTCTCTCGCGTGACGCGCGGGTTCTCGGTCATGGCGGTGGACTAATCAGCCCGCCAGACCCCGGCCTTGAGGTAGCGCCCCTCCGGGAAGTCCACGGCGGCCGGGAAGTCGGGGGCCTGGTGGGCCTCGTGGATGAGCTGGAGGCTGCGCGGGGCCTTGCGAGCCCCCTGGGCGACCATGCCGTGGAAGTCCTTGGGACTCACGGCGCCCAGGTTCAGGGCCGCCACGAGCCAGCCGCCAGGAGAGAGCACGCGCAGGCAGCCCGTCACCAGGCCCGCGTAGCTCTTGCGCGTGCTCAGGGTCCCTTCGGGGCCGTGGGCGAAGGCCGGAGGGTCCAGCACCACCAGGTCCCAGGTCTGTTGCTTGCGCCGGGCCCGGTCGAGGAAGCGCCGGACGTCCACGGCGAAGAAGTCGTGGAGCCCGGGATCGAGCTCGTTGGCTCGGAAGTTCTCCTCGGCCCGGTCCAGGAAGCCTCGGCTGAGGTCGACGCTGGTCACGTGGGCGGCCCCGTGGAAGGCGGCGGCGACCGAGAAGAAGCCGGTGTGGGCGAAGAGGTTGAGCACCGTCCGCCCCCCCCAGTGGGGCTCCAGCCAGGCGCGTAGCTCCCGCATGTCCGGGTACAGACCGATGTCCTTGCCGGACTCGGGGCGCACCCGCGCCGCGAGGCCCCGCTCGGTGACCCGCACGTCTCCCGCGGGCGCACGGCCGCGGATGCAGCCCGCCGGGCGCGGCGGCTCCCAGTCGCGATCCCGTGGATCGGGTCGCCAGGCCAGGAAGACGGCCCGCGGCGACAGGAGCGACTCCAGGAGCTCGCAGAGGGGATCGAGCAGCGTGACCAGGCTGGGGCTGTCCAGCGTGACGACCAGGACCCAGCCATAGCGGTCGACTCGGACACCCGGCAGGCCGTCGCTCTCGGCGTTGATCAGGCGGTAGGCGGAGGTCTCGGGGTCGACGACCTGGTCGCGCAGGGCGAGGGCGTGGCGGACGCGCTCCGTGAGCCACGCCTCATCCAGGGGCCCGACATCGCGCCGGAAGCGCCGGACCGCGATCCAGCCATCGTCCCAGAGGCCGACGCCCAGGTCCCGGCCGTCGGGGCCGCGCAGGTGGACCACCGCCCCCGGACGCAGCCCCGTGGTGCGCTGCTGCACCTCGGCCGGGTAGACCCAGCAGAAGCCCCGAGCGAGCCAGCCCGCGGAGTGGCCGTTCACCGTCACGGTCGGTTCCGACCGCTCCCGGCGGTATCCTCGACCCATGGAGCGACCCCTCACCCGTCACGGTCTCCAGGGGCTGGAGGCCGACGTCTACCAGCTCGTGCTGGCGGCGGTCTATCACGCAGACGGACTGTGGGGTGAGGCCACGTTCGACCTCTACGCCCGCGAGCTGCCGACGGACCACGGGTACCTGGTGGTGGCTGGCATCGAGGAGGCGGTGGATGCGGCTCTGGGCCTGGAGTTCACGCCGCAGGCCCTGGAGTGGCTCGGTGAGCAGGACTTCTTCCGGCGCGCCGCGTCCTCCTGGTGGGAGAGCCTGGCTCATCTCCGCTTCGACGGGGACATCCTGGCGATCCCGGAGGGGGAGATCGTGTTCCCCGGGGAGCCCATCCTGCAGGTCCGGGCCCCCCTCATCCAGTGCACGCTGCTGGAGACGCGACTGATCCAGGCCGTGTCCCACGCGACCGCCGTGGCCACCCGGGCCTCGCGGCTGGCCGAGGCTGCCAAGGGGCGCCAGCTCTACGACTTCGGCAGTCGGCGCCTCCCGGGACCCGAGGCGGCCTTGCTCGCGGCGCGGGCGGCCGCCATCGGCGGTTGCAAGGGCACGACCTACGCCCTGGCCGGAGCGCTGCATGGCCTCCAGACCATGGGGACCCTGTCGTCGAGCTTCCTCGCCGCCTACGACAGCGACGACGCCGCGCTCGATGCCTTCCGGTCCCACTTTCCCAACATCGGCTACGTCGAGCTGCCGGATGGTGACATCCTCGATGGGGTCCGTCGGCTGAAGCCCTTCGCGGACTGTGTGCGCATCGTGCGCGTGGACCACTGGAACCTCAACGGTGCCGCCCGCATGGTCCGAGAGGCCCTCGACAAGGCGGGCATGGGGAGGGTGCGGATCCTCGGGAGCGGGTCCCTGGACGAGCACCGCGTGCGGCGCCTGGCCGAGAACGAAGCCCCCGTCGACATGCTGGCCATCGGTCGCCGGCTGTCGGTCGGCTCCGGGGATCCGGGGACCTCGATGGCCTACCGCATCGCCGAGATTCGGCGGGGTGGGCGACCCGAGCCGGTCACCCGGCCCGGCGCCGCGAACTACCCCGGCACCAAGCAGGTCGTGCGCGGCCCCCGCCGCGACGTGATCTGCTTCGAGGACGAGGCCGAGCTCGTCGAGCTGGAGACCGACGGGCGGGCGCTGCTGGAGACCGTCGTGCGCGGGGGTGAGCGGCTCCGTCCCTGGGCAGAGGTCGAGGAGGCGGCCACACGTCGGCGCCTCCACCTGCAGGGCTTCCCCGACGAGGTGCGGCAGCTCACCCACCCGAGCCCCTGGCCGGTGACGGCGACGGATCGGCTCGCGGAGGCGGCGCTCGGCTGAAGCCGTCGGCCCGTTCAGACCAGAGGTGACCGGAGCGCGACCAGCGAGGTCCCCGTGACGATGATGTCGTGGACCTGGACGGCCTCTACGCCGTCGACGCGGCTCATGCGGCCGTCGCGGAAGATCCAGGTCGGACAACGGGTGTGGAGGGAGCGGATCTGCGTGCGCCCGTCGGGCGAGACCTCCAGCGCGGCCTGTCGTCGTCCCGCCAGGGCGCGGTCCAGGGTGAAGCCGCCTTCGCGGGCCCTCGCGGCGCGGGGCCCGGAGCACCACCGGATGTTCTCCTGGCCGGTGCGATCCGGCAGGGCGAGACCGGGGTGGTTGGGCTCGCGACCCATCTCGGCGACCTGGGACCGGGCGACGCCCATGCGCATCGGCGTGTCGGCCACGAGCAGTCCAGCGTAGGTGCTGTCCGCCAGGCTGTGGAAGCGGACGACGGGGCCGCCTGCGGCCCTCAGCTCGCTGCCGTTGTGCAGGGTGACCCGCGTGCCGGGGTTCAGGGTCTTGCCGGAGATGTTGACCGCCGCGCTGAGCGCCTGGGCGGTGACGCCCTGGGAGGAGACGTCGACGCGCAGCACGGCGCGGTTGGACCGGTTGACCCAGCGCCCTTCGGGCAGCAGGTCGTAGCTGTAGCCGGCGACCACATCGGCCAGGGGCACGGCCGGCAGCGCCATGCCCGCCATCACCAGGTCGAGCTCGGCCACCGCCTCCATGTCGAGGATGATGGTGTTGGAGCCCGCGGCCTGGGGGATGACCTCCTGGCGGCACTGGGCGATGGCCGCGGTCAGGGAGTCCGGGTTGGCCACCACCAGCCCGCGCCCGGACTGTTCCCAGTTGTGCCGGTCGGCGGGGGACATCTTGTAGACGCTGAGCCACAGGCGCGCCGGGTCGAGCACGGGCAGCCCGTCGATCACGCGAGCGAGGTCCGGGGACCCGGCCTCGAAGCCCTGGAAGAGCAGGGTTGGATCGGGAGGCAGGGGAGGGGGCCGCTCGCCCTTGACGATGCGGACGAGGTTGCCGGCCTTGACCGCGGCCTCTACGGGGGCCGGGAGCTGGCAGCCGCCCTTGGTCACGGCGCGGTAGCAGGACATGTCGCCGGCGATGCCCTTGAGGCGGAAGGAGCCCACCGCCTCCCAGGGGATCTCGGACTGCTTCATGCAGCTCAGCGTGCTCTCGGAGAACCAGACCTCGCCGGCAGGCGTGCGGCTGTTGATGCGGGCGGAGAGGTTGACGGTGTCGCCGAAGGCATCGCCGTCGATCTCCTCGACGTCGCCGGTGGCGCAGCTCACGCGGAGCAGCATGCCGGCTTCCTTCAGGCCCTCTTCCACGAGCTGCAGGGCGGCACGCAGGGAGTCCGTGGCGCTGGGGAAGAGCGCCATGAAGGAGTCGCCGAGGTTCTTCACGACCGTGCCGCCGTGCTGGGCGACGATGGGAGAGACGTACTGCTCGTGCTCGCTGATGAGGTTGCGAAGTCCCTGGCGATCCGAACGGGCGACGGACTGCGTGTAGTTGGCCAGGTCCGTGAAGACGACCGTGCGCGTTCTGGTGGCCAAGACCCACTCCTGTCAGCGCCAGACTCTATCCCACCCGCGTGGATTCAGGTAGGGACGCCGATCGCGGTGCGTTAGGTGCGCCGGCCTCCCGGGAGTCCCCATGAACCGCTGCCGATTCGCTCCCTCTCCCACGGGTCAGCTCCACGTGGGCGGTGCCCGGACCGCGCTCTTCAACCTGCTCTTCGCCCGCTCGACCGGTGGGAGGTTCGTGCTGCGCATCGAGGACACGGACCAGGTCCGGTCCTCGCGGGCCTCGGAGGAGGCGATCCGCGAGGATCTCCGCTGGCTCGGCCTGGACTGGGACGAGGGGCCTGAGGCGGGTGGCCCGGGGGCACCCTATCGGCAGTCCGAGCGGCTGGGGCTCTACCAGGAGCAGCTCGATCGGCTCCTGCAGAGCGGCCACGCCTACGAGGCCTGGGAGACCCCGGAGGAGCTGGACGAGCTGCGCCGCCAGGCCCAGGCCCAGGGGGGATCCTTGCGCTACCGCAGGCGGCGCTATGGCGAGGACGAGCTGGCGCGCTTCGCGCGGGAGGGCCGCACGCCGGTCCTGCGTCTCCTGGTGCCCCGGGAGCCGGTGACCATCTCGGACCGGGTCCTGGGGGAGGTGGTGGTGCCCGCGGCAGACGTGGACGACTTCGTGATCCGCAAGCAGGACGGCTACCCCACCTACCACTTCGCCGTCGTGGTGGACGATCACCACATGGCCGTGACCCACGTGCTCCGCGCCCAGGAGCACCTGATGAACACCGCTCGCCACCTCCAGCTCTACGAGGCCCTGGGCTGGGAGCCTCCCGAGCACGGTCACATGCCGCTGATCTTCTCGATGAGCGGCGGCAAGATGTCCAAGCGCGACAAGGCCAAGGCGGCCCGTGCCGCCTTCCGGCAGTCCGGGCGGGACCTGGCGTGGCTCGCAGAGGCCACGGGCCTGGACGAGCAGACCCTCACCGCCTTCCGCAAGAAGAAGCGGGACGACTTGGAGATCGCCGAGGCCATCGCCAGCGCCGTCGGTGCCGACCTCCCGGAGATCGACGTCGTGGACTTCCGCAGCGCCGGCTACCTCCCCGAGGCCCTGGTCAACTTCCTGGCCCTGCTCGGCTGGAGCCCCGGCGACGACCGGGAGCTGATGAGCCTCGAGGAGATGATCGCGGCCTTCACCCTGGAGCGTGTCGGCCGGACGGCGGCCCGCTTCGACCGGGAGAAGCTGCGCTGGATGAACGGGGTCTACATCCGGCAGGCCACGCTGCCACGCCTGCTGGAGGCCCTCCGGGACTGGGCCACCTCCGCCGGGCATCCCGTGGCCGAGGCGGACCCCACACGGCTCGAGGGGATCGTGACGCTCTACCGGGAGCGCAGTGCGACGCTGCGGGAGCTGGCTGATCAGGCCCGCTACTTCTTCGAGGCTCCCACGACCTGGGGCCCGGCCAAGGCGATCGACAAGCACCTGCTGCGCGGCGACGGCCTCGACCGGCTGGAGCGCTGTCTCGAGGTCCTGTCCGGTGTGCAGGAGTGGACGGAGCAGCGCCTGGAGGCGGAGCTGCGCAGGGTCTGCGACGACGAGTTCGGTGGCGCCCTGGGCAAGGTGGCGCAGCCGGTGCGCATCGCCGTGACGGGCGGCCCGGTCAGCCCGCCGATCTTCGCCACCATCGCCCTGCTCGGCAGGCAGCCGACCCTCTCGAGGCTCAGCGCCTGCCTGGAGCACCACCGGGCTCAGGTGCCGTAGATCTCCACTGCCCGATCCCGGGGGAGGTAGAGCGGGTGGCGCGGCTGGCCCCCCTGGGTGCGTCCCAGGCAGTGGAGCGGACCCGGCAGCCAGGCCAGCACCTCGGTGTCCCGCTGTCGCCAGGCGCCGTGCACGCCCCAGCAGGCCACCACGCGGTCGGCGTCCCGCGCGGTCCGCTTCAAGACGGCGTCGTTCTCGGGTCCGACGGGATCCACGGCTCGCCGGAGGTCCTGGGGGCGGGTCGCCCGCCAGGCGAAGAGGTTGACCACCTCCAGGGCGCCGAAGCCCCAGCGGCGGGCGAAGCCCAGGCAGCGGCGGATGGTCGGGTCGTCCTGGTCCGCGTCGGCGGTGCTCGGGTTGAGGCCGACGAAGGCGACCACGGGGCCGGACGGGTCCCAGCGCCGCCAGAGCCGGTAGCGAAAGGCCCCCGTCTCGTCGAAGTCAGCGCCGCGCTCGAGCGCGGGCGCCGGGTCAGCCACGGTCCAGCAGGTGGGCAGCGGTGGCGCAGCCGGCGATCCGACAGGCCTCCCCGGGGCGGGGCGTGTGGGCCCGCCACCACCAGGCCGGAACGGCCACCGCCAGCTCGACCTCGGCGTCCAGCGCCACCCGCACCTCCCAGACACCGGCGCGGGGCAGACCCTCCAGCAGCGTGCCGCGGATGCTCCACTCGGCGCCGACCGTCTGCTCGTCCGGCGCCAGCAACCTCAGGTGCTCCGGACGGACGACCAGCCAGACGGCCTCCCCGATCCCCTCGGCGACGACCTTCACCCGCTGGCCGCACACCGAGACCTCGCACCAGCCCTCCTCGCGGGACAGCACCGAGGCGGGCACCACGTTGGTCGCCCGGACCAGCTCGGCGACGCGCGTGCTGACCGGCCGCTGCAGCACGTCTTCGAGGGGGCCGTGCTGCAGCACCTCGCCCCGGTCCAGCACGGCGATCTCCTCGGCGAGGACCTGGGCGTCGCTCAGCAGGTGGCTGGCGACGAGGATGCGCACTCCGGTGCGCTCGCGGATGCCGGCGAGGTCTTCGCGCAGGCGGCGCCGCAGCCCGACGTCCAGGGCCGCGAGGGGCTCGTCGAGGACCAGGGTGCCCGGGCGGGCCACCAGGGCCCGGGCCATGGCGACGCGCTGCTGCTGCCCGCCGGAGAGCTGAGCGGGACGGCGATCGAGCAGGTCGCCCAGGTCGAGCACCTCGGCGACCTCGCGGACCCTGGGGGCGGCCCCCATGCGTCGGCCCAGCGAGAAGCCCAGGTTGTCCGCCACGGTGAGGTGGGGGAAGAGGGCGTAGCTCTGCGGCACGTAGCCGATGCCCCGGTCCTGCGGGGGCACCCAGGTCCCGGTGGCGTCGTCCTGGAGCACACGGCCGTCGAGCACCACCCTCCCGGCGGGTCTCAGGGTGCCGGTCACCGCGCGCAGGGTCATCGACTTGCCCGCCCCGCTGGGTCCGAGCAGGGCCAGCGAGCCAGCCTCGCTGTGGAGCTGGACCCCCAGGCGGAAGCCCCCGAGGTCCAGGCTGAGGTCGAGCTCAAGCGCCACGGGTGACCCGCTTGAAGGTGAAGAGCAGCAGCGCGGAGGCGACCACCAGGATCAGGGCCAGGGCCACCGCGGCGTCGAGGTCGGTCTCCAGGGCCGAGTAGATGGCCAGGGGCATGGTCTGGGTGACACCGGGCAGGTTGCCGGCGAAGAAGATCGTGGCCCCGAACTCGCCCAGGGCCCGGGCCCAGGTCACCACGGCACCGCCGATGAGGCCGGGCAGGGCGAGGGGGATGGTGACCCGGCCGAAGATGGCGGTGGGCGACTGGCCGAGGGTCGCGGCGACCTGCTCCAGGGCGGGATCGACCCCGCCGAAGCCGGCCTTGGCCGCCCGGACATAGAACGGGGAGGCCACGAAGACCTGGGCCAGGACCACGGCGACCGGCGAGAAGGCGAGGTCCAGGAGTCCCTGCCGGCTGAAGGCCAGCAACAGGCCGATGCCGGCCACGGCGGGGGGCAGCACCATCGGCAGGTCCACCAGGGTGTCCAGGATCCGGCGTCCGCGGAACTCGGAGCGGGCCAGCAGCCAGGCGACCGGCGTGCCCAGCGCGACCGAGAGGCACAGGGCGACGATCGAGGTCCAGAGGCTCAGCCAGAGGGCCTCGGTGACCATCGGCCGCGCGAGGGCCGCCGCTCCGGCGCCCAGCCCGCGCCAGGCCAGCGCCCCCAGGGGCAGCACCACCAGCGCCAGCGGTAGAGCGGACAGCGCGAAGACCCAGCCTGCGGGGCGCTTCCTCAAGGGACTTCGAACCCGTGGCTGGCGAAGATCTCGTGGGCGCCGAGGGTGCTCTCGCGCCAGGCCGCGGCGGCGGGGGACGCGCCGGGGACGAGGGCCAGCGTGTAGAGGGCCTGGACGCCGTGCAGCGCCAGGGTGTCCAGGCCCGCGGCGTCGGAGGCGTAGACCAGCCCCGCGTCTGCGGCACCGAGGCGCACCCGTGCCAGCACCTGGCCGGCGCTGGTCTCCTGGGAGAGGATGTTGGCCTCCACCCGGGCCGGCAGGTCATCGCTCGAGGCGAGGGCCAGGGCCTGTCGCGCATAGCGCCCGACGGGCACGTCCGGTCCCGCCATGGCGACCTTCACGCCGGGTCGGCCCAGGTCGGCCAGCCCTTCGATGCCGCCGGGGTTGCCCGGCGCGATGGCGACGACCAGGAGGTTGCCCGCCAGGGGAACGGGGTCCACCACCAGCCCGGCCTCCAGCGCCATCTCCATCTGGAGCGCATCGGCGGAGATGAAGACCTCGGCGGGGGCGCCGTGCTCGAGCTGGGTGCGCAGCCGGTTCGAGCCGTCGAAGACCTGGACGAGCTCGATCCTGGGGTTCTGGGCCTCCCAGCGCACCGCGAGCTCCGCGAGCGGGTTCGCCAGCGACGACGCCGCGAACACCACCAGCCGCTCCGCATCCGGCGTACTGCAGGCGATCAGCGAGAGCGTGGCGAGCATCGGCTGTCCCTAACCAGCCCCGTCGAGCGGGACCGGGGTCCACGGACGAGGATAGGGCGTCGCCGAGGAGGTGGAGATGACGCCCCACGTGCATCGGGTGCAGGTCTACTACGAGGACACCGACCACTCCGGCGTCGTGTACCACGCCAACTACCTCAAGTACTTCGAGCGGGCGCGGGAGCACCTGCTCGGCGTCGAGGAGCTGGTCCGGCTCTACCGCGAGGAGGGCCTGGGCTTCGTGGTCTACAAGGCCAACGTGACCTACAAGAAGGGGGCCCGCTTCGGCGACACCCTCGAGGTGCGCACCCAGGTGGAGCTGGAGAGCGGCTTCCGGGCCATCTTCGACCAGCAGGTCTTCCTCCCGGGCGAGTCCAAGGCCCTGGTCAAGGGGGAGATCCACCTCTGCTGCGTCGACCGGGAGGGCCGGCTGACCCGCTTTCCGACCGACGTGACGGACCGGATCCGGGCCAGCCGGGCCGGCTGAGGGCCACGCGGGCCACGCGGGCCTGCGGTAGCGTTGTCGCGAGGAGGTCGATGGCTCGGGCAGGCGGGGGTGCCGAGGCACCTTGGCGGGGACTCGTGCCCGCACTGGCACCGCTGGGTGGGCGGCGCCCGTGGGCGATCGTCTCGCTGCTCCTGGCCGTCTCCGCGGCCCTGGCGCTGTGGCCCCTGCCACTCGAGGTCACCTCGGCCTTGCCGGCGGGGGACGGTGATGCGCTGTCGCGGTGGACCGTCGTGCTGGAGCGGGGACACGACTGGAGGGACCTCGTCCAGGTCGATCGCACCAACCACCCCCTCGGGGAGGACCTGGTCGCCCGTCACGGCGTGCCGCTGGAGGCCGGACTCGCAGCTCCCCTGCTGAGGGCGGTCGACTGGCCCCTGGGGGTGAACCTGGCGCTGTGGTGGCTGGTCTGGCTGGGGGGTCTGTCCGCCGCCTGGTTCGCCGGGCGCTGGTGGGGACACCACGGGGCGGCGCTGGCCGCCGGCGTCGGCTGGCAGACCGGGGCGACCCTGGCCACGGCGGCTTCGGAGGGGGCCTACCCGGTGTTGCTGGCCCTGGCGCTGCTGCCGCTGGCGGTGGGCCTGTGGATCCGGGCCCTGGAGAGGGGAACCTGGGCGGCGGGAGTGCTCGCCGGGGCGCCGGTGGTGGCGCTGGTCATCGAGCCTCGTGAGGCCGGCTGGTGGTGGGTGCTGGCCGCGCTGCCGCCCCTCGGCATCGCCCTGATGGCCGGTCGGTGGTCGGCGTGTGCTCGGGCCGGGGCCGGTGTGCTGGGGGCGATCGTGATGATCGGCCTGGCGCCGCTGGCCTGGGCCATCGCCTCCGGGTGGCTGGCCGCGGCCCCACCGAGCCTCACACCGAGCTGGGCCGGGCCCGCGGGCCTGCTGGTGGCCGCCCTGGCCGCGGTGGGGCTGATGCACGCCCACGGTGTGCCTCGCCGCTGGGTCCTGCCGGCCTGCTGGACCGGGCTGGGTGCGCTGGTGGCGCTGGGCACCTGGGGGGACCGGGCTCCGGGCACCCTCTTCGAGCAGCTCCCGGGTGCGGGCAGCGCTGGAGGTGTCTTCGCCGTGGCCGAGCTCGGCCTGCTCCTGCTGGTCGGGGGCCTGGCGGCCTGGCGTCGCGACGGGGCCCTGGTGGCCATCGCGGTGCTGCTGGCCGCCGGTCCGATGCGGCCCGTGCAGCTCGTCGACTGGCCGCCCGAGCTGGCGGCGGGAGAGGGTGCCTTGCTGGAGCTGCCCATGCCCACCCGCTCCACGGACGCCCTGGTCCGGGCGGCGGCCCACCAGCGGCCGCTGGCCTCGGGCAGGGGTCACCTCGATCCGGTCACGGTGTCGCTGCACCGGCTCGCCCCCGTCCTCGACGAGCTCGAGCGGCTGGACGAGGCCGCGGGTCGGGCGCCGAGCTCCGCCGAGCTCAGCCAGCTCCGGCGGCTCGGTGTGCGTCACCTGGCCATCGACCTCGAGCGGGCCGGGCCCTGGCTCCCGGAGCTCGAGCGTCGGCTCGGGCCGGGCGAGCGCGGGGTGAGGTGGCTGGTGCTCCCGCTGCCCGAGCTGGCCCCGTAGGCCGCCCCGCCCCGCCCCGCCCCGGTCGGGTTCCAGGATCAGGTCCGAGAGTGCTTCCGCCCCCTCTTGTCGGACCGCCGGGGAGCCGATCGGGGGGGCATGATGCGCCGACTCCTCTCCTTGACCCTGCTCGCCTGCCTGGTGGTGGGCTTCGGTAGGAACGCCTCCGCCAAGGCCTACCAGGAGGGTGTGCCCCTGCTGGGCTTCGCCGAGTTGCTGGAGGGCATGAGGTCCCTGGAGAGCTCCGGACTGGCTGGCCCTCGCCTCTCCGAGCCCGCGCTGGCGGGGTGCAGCGACGAGGAGATGGTGGACTGCTACCTGGAGGCCAACCGGACCTACTTCCAGCAGATCCGGGACGTGGTGAGGGTGATGGAGACCTGGCTGGGGACGGACAGCGCCTAGATGCCCCCGGCACAAGTAGTGCACTGTTGCGCGGCCCCCTTCCGCCCCTGTCGGCCCGGGGTCGCGCTTGGAATGACCTAGCCTCGGGTCTCGCGGTCTCTCGGCGCCCCCCCCGACCACGACCACGACCACGGCCACGCGCACCCACGCGGAGGAGGTGCATGCCGGCCCCCGGTCGGGTGAAGGTGGCCGGAGAGAGGTCTGGAGGGCGCCCGCGGACCGAAGTCGACGGGTCGAGACTCAAC
>CAZCVP010000131.1:0-7906 GCA_964501915.1 uncultured Enterobacterales bacterium | reverse complement strand
GGGGTGGGGTTTTGGGGGGGGTTTTTTGGTGTGTTGGGCGCCGGGGTACTTATGTCTAGGGGTCTATACTAAACCACCCTATTTGGGTCGGCGGAAGGCAGCCAGATGGACCGGAGTCGGGGGGTCCAGGCTCAACACCGGGACTTCGGTCCGCCATTGGGCCTGTGGCCGGACCGAAGTCGGGCGGGTGAGACTCGTCCACCCGACTTCGGTCCGCCCAGCGCTGGGGCCTCGACTCTCTCCGAGCGGGACCTGCGCCCTGTCGCCATGGGAAGGGGCCTGCAGGGCCGGCGAAGGCCCGAGCGGAGCGAGGGACCGCACGGCGTGTTGAGACCTGTGACGTAGGAGGGTGGCCGAGCTGGGCCGCACCCTGGGGGTGTCCCAGCCAACGGCCCGGGACTACCTGGAGATCGCACGCGGCACGCTGCTCTGGCGGCAGCTCCCCGCCTTCTCGCGGAGTCCGCACAAGCGGGTCGTCAAGGCCCCCCGGGGGCACCTGCGGGACTCGGGGCTGCTACACCGCCTGCTCCGTGTCCCCGACTCGTCGGCCCTGCGCAGCCACCCGCGCCTGGGCGCTTCCTGGGAGGGCTTCATCGTCGAGGAGGTCCTGAACGGCCTGCACCTGGCCGGGGTCTCGGTCGACGCGTGGCACCACCGGACGGCCGGAGGCGCCGAGGTCGACCTGGTGCTGGAGGGGCCCTTCCGGCTGGTGCCGGTCGAGATCGAGTACACCTCGGCGGTGCAGCGTCGGCACCTGCGGCCCGTGCGGGACTTCGTCGACGAGCACGGCTGTCCGGTCGGGCTCGTGATCAGCAACGACACCGAGGCCCGGAGGCTCGACGAGCGCGTCCTGGGCGTGCCGGCCACCGCACTGTGAGACCGGGTGAGGAGACCCGGGTGGCTCAAGACCTGCTCGAGGGCCGTCGATCTGAACCACCCCCCCGAGCCTGCGCTCCGCCTTCACCGCGGCCTCCCTGCCCGCCCCCAGGGAGGGCCCGGTCCCCATCGCTCGCTCCCTGTCCCCGTGCCGCCCGGCTTCGCTGGCCGCCTGATTCGTGCCCCGGCACCTCCCTTGCAGCAGAGGCGGCTGAACCCTGACAGGAGTACCTCCCATGTCCTCGCCCACCCCCCCTCTCGACGCCACCCGCGGCCTCGACCTCGCACGACTCTTCCCGGCTGTCCGGAGCCCCGACTGGAAGTACCGCGACCTGGTGCCCTTCCGGCCCTTGCTCCCTGGCGATCTCGACGTCGGGCCGATCCTCACCGTCGTCGAAGACACCCCACAGATGTACCTGCCGGTGATGAAGAGCGCCGTGAACCAGTCTCTGGACGAGCTGCTGGAACGGGCTGTCGCCAACCTCGCCAGGCTGGACTTCTCCTTCCGTCCCTTCTCGGACAGGGCGCCCGGGCTCTACGTCGTGGAGGGAACCTATGCGGCCGAGGCCGCGTTCCTGCGGAAGGAAGTCCAGGACCACATCCATGACCTGGTCGGACCCTGTGCGTTGATCGCTGCGCCCAAGGAGGGCCACGCCCTGTTCTGCAGCATGGACGACATGGCGCTCGCCCGGGGCCTGGCGGGTCTCTCGGAGAAGTTCTACTCGGAGGCCCAGGGCCCGCCGATGGTGGAGCATCCCATCCTCATGATCAACGGCGCCGTCGAGGGCTTCATGCGTCTCGATGCAGCCGAGACGAGCCCCCAGGCGCCGGAGGCCAGCGTCGCCGAAGACGAGGCCCCGATCGTCAAGACCTGGCGTCGTCCCTGGTGGCGCTTCTGGTAGGCCCTGTTTGGCGCTGTCGCGGGGGTAGGGACGACCCCGACCCTGCGACGAGCGCTGGCACCGGGAGAAAGTGCCACTCGCTGGCTGACAGGGTGTCGAAGACTCGACACCCCCTGACGGAGGTCCGTCACCCCGAATCCGCTCGAACCGCATGGTCGAGAGAGCTGGTCTGCCGCTCGAGGCCCGTCGGGGGATCCTCGTCGATGGGCGGGCGGAGCAGGTCGACACGGACCTGGGAGGGGGCGGCGGAGCCCTTGGACGCCCTGGCACGGCAGACCCTGGTGATGCGCGATCGCATCGTGATATATCCAGGATAAGACGTGATATCGTCGTGATATGACGGTGATCGAACCCGACATCCTGGCGGCCCTCCGCTTCGCCAATCCCTGGCTCTTCCGCGGAGGTCGCACGCTCGAGGAGGAGGCGGCACGTCGACTCCCGGACCGCTGGATCCCCCGGCGCCAGGTGGACCTCGCCGCGCTCTCCCGGTTCGATCGGGCCCACCTCGTGGCCGGTCCCAGGCAGGCCGGCAAGTCGAGCCTGGTCTGGTCCGAGCTTCCGAGCCATGGGCGCCCTCTCTACGTCAACCTGGAGGAGCTGGTCTTCAGGCGCTGGTGTCGCTCGCCCATCGCCTTCTTGGACAGCCTCGGTGCCCTCGGTCCGGCACCGGATCTGCTCTTCTTCGAGGAAGCGCAGCGGCTCCCCGAGATCGGTCTCTTCATCAAGGGCCTGGTCGACCATCGACCGGGCTGCCCGATCGTCGTCACGGGCAGTGCCTCGTTCCAGCTCCTGTCCAGGACCCGCGAGTCCCTCGCCGGCCGGGCATCGAGGCACGTGCTGCTCCCCTTCGGCCTGGCGGAGGTCGCCCCTGCCCACGGTGCGACACCGGCCGAGCTGGAGCTGGAACGACGCGACGCCACCAGGCGCATGCTGGAGCTGGGTGGCTACCCTGAGGTCTGGCTCTCCGAAGAGCCCCGCCGCACCCTGAACGAGCTCCTCCAGGCCTTCATCTTCCGGGACGCCTCCGACCTGTTCAGGGTGGAGCGACTGGACGCCTTCGACGCCCTGATGCGCCTCGCAGCGGGTCAGGTCGGATCACTCGTGAACGTGGCCGAGCTGGCGAGCCTGTGCGGCGTCGCCCAGGACACGGTCAACCGCTACCTGTCGATGATGGAGGAGGCCCACCTGCTGGTCCGGGTCCCCGCCTTCGCTGGCGGGAAGCGGCGAGAAGTGACCTCCGCCCGCAAGGTCTTCTTCGTCGATGTCGGTCTCCGCAACGCCCTGCTCTCCCTCTCCGGTCCCCCCTCTCCCGTCGAGCGAGGTGCTCGGGTCGAGAACCTCGTCTTCAGCGAGCTGCGGAAGGCGCTGCCGTGGGACCAGGGGATCCGCTACTGGCGTAGCGCGGGCAAGGCCGAGGTGGACTTCGTCGTGCCGAGGGGAGACCGCCTCCTCGGAGTCGAGGTGAAGGCCGGGCGGCTCGGCCGACCCAAGCTGGCCCGCTCGTCCAGGTCGTTCATCGAGGCCTACGCCCCCGAGCAGTTCTGGGTCCTCAACGACACGCTGCAGCACGAGGAGCGGCTCGGGGCGAGCTGGGTGCGGTGGCGGAGGATCATCGATCTGCCGGAGCTGGTCGGGGAGTGGGTATAGGCTCGCAGCCAGCGGGGCAGGTCGTGTCTGAGAGCTCTACCTGGCCCGCCTTCGTCGCCCACGGAGAGGGGGACGCGGAGCTCGCCGCTCGTCCCCCAGGATGAAGGGCGCCTCGATCTCGACGTCGAGCTCAGTGATCGCGTCGATCATGTGGCTCCTCCGTCTCGCCGAGCACGAAGGCCTGGAGCCCCTTCGGGAGGTGGTCCGCCAGGTGCACCAGGGCCGCCTCCCCGTGCACGCCGCCCGCGGTCTCCAGGTCGCCGGTGATCACCACCTGGACCGGTCCGTCGAAGGCCGCCACCGCCCGCAGCAGGTCGTCGACGTCGACCCGGCCGGGTCCCAGGACCAGGTCCACGGTGACGCCAGGCGGGACCGCCCCGGCGACCACGACGGGGCCTTCCTTGCGACGGTCGAGCAGGAAGCGTCCGCGAGAGCTCTCCGTGGGGGCGCGGATCCGCCTCAGCTCGCCGCCCCCTCCCGGGATCGGCCCGGGGTCGGCCCACCAGAACAGGACCAGGGCGGCGAGGCCGAAGCCGGCGAACCAGGCCAGCAGTCCCCAGGGGGTCCACCGCTCACGCCGCACCCCGGGGGGCGTCCAGGTCGGGTCCGGGGGCACACCCAGGCCCTGGTGCTCGCCGTGCAGGCCCCGGCGGCTGCGCGCCAGGTGTCCGCGTGCGGTGGGCGTGACCGTGAGGGTGGGCATGTCGCGGGCGAGCTCGAAGGGGTCGGTCCACCGGCGGTCGGCGCCGTCGGTCACGGCGAGCACGACGGAGTCACCCTCCACGTGGTTGACCAGCACCCCCCAGGTGCCGTCACCGGCGGCCACGTCGGGAGGTCGGCCGTCGTCCCTGGCGAGGGCCTCGTGCGAGGTGCCCGTCTCGTCGACGATCTCGACCGTCGGTGCGCCCTCCAGGAGCCCGTCGGAGTCGATCACCTGGACCACGACCCCCTGGGAGGCCCAGCTCAGCCCGAGCCAGGCGAGCATCACGGGCGCCCCCGGCGATGGAGCACCACGTGCTCGCCTCCATCGGTCGACACCACCGGGTCCGGGTCCAGCGCCAAGAGCCCGGGCCGGAGCCGCTCCCGGTCTCCTGGCGTGAAGAGGTCCGGGTGCCAGGCGACGGCGGCGATCTGCCAGTCCTCGAGCACGGGCTCGATCGGCTCCTGCCGCAGCAGGCGGCCGGTGACCTCCCGCGAGAGGGCGAGGGCGGGGCTCGCGTCGGCATCGGTGGCCACGCAGTCCTGCACGATCGGGTGTCCGTGCTCGACCTGGTAGAGGCAGGACAGGCCGGTGAACCAGGTGTTCCAGTCCCCGACGGGGCCGAGGTACTCCGGGTAGAGGTCGAGCACCGCGCCTCCGGCCTCGGTGTAGGCCGAGGGGGTGGCTGCGAGCTGGGTCCGCTGCCGGCCGGGCATGTCGATCACCCAGAACACGTCGACCAGCGCGATCACGCCCAGCAGGGCGGCGCCGAGCCTGTGGCGACGCGCCAGCTCGGTCGCCACCAGGGCGGCCACCAGCCCGGCGCAGAGGTTCCAGGTCCAGATCAGGCGCGCTGGGAAGCGCAGGAACTGGAGGGCCTCCACGCCGTCCACCAGGCTCAGCGGCAGGGGTATCAACGTGGTGCGGGGCGTCGAGAGGGCGGGGCCCAGGGCCAGCACGACGCCTGCGACCGCGGTCCAGGCCAGCGCCTGCCAGCGCTGCCGGCCGCGCAGGACCACCGGAGAGACCAGCACCAGGGCGAACACCCCGGCGTGCAGGCTCGGGGACAGGGAGTTGCCGTTGCGGTCCAGCTCCAGGGTTGGTCCGACCAGGTTGACGAGGTCGGCGCTGCCCCGGCGCAGGGTGTCCAGCTCCATGCCCGCGTGGAGGTCTCCGCCCGAGAATGCGGTCAGGTAGAGCAGGCCCACGGGCACGGCGACGGCGGCGGCTGCCAGGGCGGCACGGGGCGCGAGGTGACGGCGGAGCAGCGCGCCCAGGGCCAGCCCGACCGCGATCAGCGAGGCCGCCAGGCCCACGTAGGCCGTGGTCAGCAGGCAGAGCACCCACAGGGCCCCGGCGACGGCTCCCTGGCGCGGCGTGCCGCCGGGGCCGGTCGCCCGCCACCAGGCCCAGGTGAAGAGGGGCAGCCAGGGATCGAAGAGGTGGTAGACGTGGCCCTCCAGCAGCGCCGTGGCCGCGATCCCGCCAAAGCCGAAGGACAGGCCGGCCAGCCAGGACCAAGGCGGTCGGGCGCCGAGCCCTCGGGCGCAGGCCTCCGCGGCCCAGGCCGATCCAAAGACGCCCAGCACCTGGAGCAGGCCGTGCAGGCGGACCTCGCCGATCCAGCCGAACAGGGACCCGAGCACCAACAGGATCCAGGAGTCGAGGCGACTGTAGGCGGCGCCGGCGGGCCAGGAGGTCAGGGGGTCCACGCCGTCCAGGCCGAGCCGCGGCGCGGCGGAGATGAACCAGACCGTGCCCGGTAGGTCGAAGTGACGGCCGACGAGCCACTCACCGCCGGCGATGGCCGCGGGCCAGGTCCAGAGCACGGCCAGCACCGCGAAGACCACCGGTGCCAGCCAGTTGCTGTTGGGAGCTGGCCAGCGCTTCAAGGGTCCGACCGCGTGCGTCCGACGAGCCAGGCCACGTAGAGCAGGGCCAGGCACATCCAGCCCAGGCTCGCTGCGACGCCGCTCAGCTCCCGGGCCTCCATCGGGCGCGCGAGCAGGGGAGCTGCGACGCGCCTGGCGGTGGGGGTCTCGTCGAGATCGAGGGCCCAGCTGAGGCGGTCCTGGGGCTGGGTGATCCGCTCCAGCCCGGCGTAGGCCTCGAAGGGGGCGTGGACCTCCGAGCCGACCACCAGGGTGACCGGCAGCACCCGGACCGGAGCGCCTCTCCAGGTGCCGACGAAGAGGCCATCACCGGGCACGTCACCGGGGATCACGCCGTCGTCGCGCAGTGTGAGGGTGCGCTCCTCGCCGAGCCAGGTCGTGTGGGCCTCCACGGAGAGTCCGGGGAAGGTCCCCAGTGTGGCGACCTCCAGGCGGACCTTCTGGTCGGGTGGAGGGGGCTCGGCCGCCGCCGCAGCCAGGAGTGAGAGGAGCGCCGTGATCGACGGAGTGAGGGCCACGGCCCGAGGGTAGCGCGAGAGGACTTGCCAGGACCCTCCGTGCCGGAGTATGAGAAACAGTCAGACTTGACGGTTTGCTCCGAACCGTCGCTGGGAGGCCTGATGTCGTCGCTCCTCGCCCTCGCCGCGCTGCTCGCCTGCTCCCCCGACACCGACACCACCCCGGTGGAGGAGGAGACTGCGGTCACCGAGACCGCCACCGAGGAGACGGAGACGACCACGGACACCGGCACGACCTCGGGCACGACCGAGCCGACCGACACCGCGACCACCCCGACCGACACGGCGACCGAGGACACCGGCACCATCGAGGTGCCCGAGGAGTCCCCCTTCGAGGCCTGCTTCTCCGACATCGCCGCCGCCGACGGCGAGGCCGGCCCGGACTACGACCAGTTCGGACCGGTGGTCGGCAGCCACTGCGCGGGCACGAACCACCAGGACATCACCGGCGTGGAGCGGGTGGTCTTCCTGGGGGACTCGATCACGGTGGGGACCCTGCCCACCCTGGACTGGGACTTCTACCGCAACAAGCTCGCCCTGGAGCTTGCGAGCCGCTTCGGCCTCGACGCGCCCGACATCTTCTGGCAGGCCGTGGACCTCTTCAACGGCACGACCATCAGCCAGGAGTCCGGCGACTTCGCCTCCTGCGCCGAGTACGGCGCCCGGACCGACGACCTGATGCGGGACGACGACCAGCTCCTGGACTGCTTCCCGGAGGACTCCCGGGACGAGACCACCCTGGTGGTGATGACCATCGGCTCCAACGATCTGTCCAGCCTGACCCAGGACTTCATCGAGGCGACCAAGACCCAGGACGAGCTCTGGGACAAGACCGAGGAGACGATGCAGCTCCTGCGGGAGGCGGTCGAGTGGCTGGTGGAGCCCGGTCGCTTCCCCAACGGCGTCTACGTGGTCTTCACCAACCTCTACGAGTTCACCGACGCCACCGGCGACGTCACGAGCTGCCCCGCGGCGGGCCTCGCCGGCTTCGACGCGGCGGTCACCGACCCGGCCCTGGAGGAGATGGTGATCTGGTCGATGGAGCAGTACATGTCCATCGCCACCGAGACCGGCACGGACATGCTCTTCCTGCTGGAGAGCTTCTGCGGCCACGGCTTCAACTACGACGACCCGAGTGGCCGGTGCTACCGGGGTGCGGGCGCCGAGCTCTGGTTCGACCTCACCTGCATCCACCCCAACCCGACGGGGCACGCGGAGCTTGCGGAGATGTTCCTGGCGACGATCGCGGAGTAGGGATCGCCCACGGCCAAGGTCCCATCATCACCTCCTCCGTGGCGCTGAGGTCGATCGCAGAGCTAGATGACCTCGGCACGATTGGCAAGCCGTTGCGCGGACCCCTTCCGCCCCTGT
>CAZCVP010000130.1:0-23072 GCA_964501915.1 uncultured Enterobacterales bacterium | reverse complement strand
GACCTTCAGGATGTTGTGGCAGGTCGCCTCCAGCGACCAGTCCTGGCGAACCGCGCGCAGCCCGCGCCGCAGGAATCGCTCCAGCCTTCGGGCGTCCTTGATCTGCCCGTTCACGGGCTCCACGCGTCGGAGACCACGCCGGTCCCGGCTCAGGAGGACGCCATGGACAACACGGAACACACCTTCCCCCACCAGAGGCTGGATGCCTGGCACGTCTGTCGGGAGGCTCGAAGGCGGACCTACGAGCTGTTGACCGACCTGCCTGCCGGGTACGGAGAGGATGCGCGGCAACTGCGACGGTCTGCCGGAGGAGCCCTCCGGCTGATCGCCGAAGGTGGAGACCGGTGGGCCCGGGAGACAAGAGGCGACGGTTCGAGGAGGCCAACGGAGAGGTCGGAGAGACCGTCAGCGGGCTCGTGGCCCTGGTCGAGGACGAGGTCCTGGACCCGGAGGTGGTCGACGCCATCATCGGACTCTGGGGCCGGGTCGGCTCGATGTGCTACGGGCTCATCAAGAAGCACCGCTGACCAGCCGGGCTGTGGTGCGGGCCCGAGGACCCGCACCCACTCCTCGTCTCAGGAGTGACGCTGCACGAGCCGAGTCAGCATCGCAGCGACCCGGCTCGCGAGGTGGATGAACTGCCAGGCCTCCTCGGTGTCCACCAGCCCCATGACCGCCAGGCACTCCGCGTGACCCGCGGCCTCCCCAACCTCGGCCCGTGCCCGACCGAAGGCATCCCTCTTCATCCCCCCCGTCCTCCGGTTCAGACCTTCCGTGGTGCCCGCCACCCCGGCACCGGCCGACCTCAGGAGCTGGTCCGCGAACGACCGATACCCTCGAGGCACCTTGTCCGACAGCTCCTTGGCCTGCCGCAGCATCTCGAGACCGACATCGTAGACGTCCATCTTGTGGTGGGGGAAGGAGGTGGAAGGGCTGTGGTTCATGGGGACCTCCGTAGGTTCGGGGCGGCGATGCCCTCACTTGTGAGGGCGGCGTCGACGTCCCGAGCCGGAGGAGGTCTCCATGAACCACAGCCCGTCCTCGGTTCCCAACGATGGGCTGGGACGAGGCCGCACCACCATCGCTGCGCCCTGTCAAACACGTTCGCTCCCCGCTCCCGTGCACGCTCCCCGAACCCCGACTTCCGCTCCCGAGCACGAGCACGAGCACGAGCACGAGCACGAGCGACGAGACCCCAGCCCGTGACGACACCGCCCGACCTCTACGCTCCGCAGGTCGTCGTGCCCGTGAGCGGGGACGGGGAGGTCAGCGGCCCAATGCCCAACACCCTCCTAGCGGCAGGTCTTGAACTTCAGCATCCCCCCGGCCTTGTCCGTGTCCGTGCGAACGCGGACCTTGCGGCCGCGGTCCTTCACGACCTCCAGGGTCCCTTCGAGCTCGGTCGCCCAGGCGGGCTCGCCGTTGGCCGGATCGGGACAGTGGGCCAGGATCGCGTCCGAGGTCTGGATGCCCTCCAGGTCGTCGCGCTCGGGCACGTCCTCGAACCACACGTTGAGGGTGTGGGCTCGGGCCGGGAAGTTGACCTGGACCCGCCAGGGCTGGCAGAAGGCCGGCTCGGAGAAGAGCTCGTTGAAGAGGCCGCAGACCCCGCGCTCGCGGTCCTCGTCCGTCTCCTCCCCGGAGTCGCCGCCGGACCCGCCGGTGTCCGCCGTGTCGGAGACCGGCCCGGTGTCGCCCGTGTCGCCGGTGTCGATCAGCAGGCCGGTGTCGTCCTCGTGGGGGCAGGCGGCGTAGCTGGTGGCGAAGGCGAAGGCTGCGAGCTGCTGCTCCGGGGTCTCGCAGACCACCATCAGGCCCGCTGTCAGCGGCAGCGAGCTGCCGTCTTCGCCCACCAGGTTGCCGGCGTAGCACCCGCCGAGCCCGAAGAGACCCAGGCACAGGACGACCGGCGGGAAGACGGACAGACGCATCACTCCGCCAGTCTGCGCCTTCCAGCCTCGATGCGCCAGCGCGCGGGCCTCCTTCGAACGGAACCCTTGCGCCACACCGCTGTCCGAGCCGCCGACCCTTCCCCCGTGAGGCCCTCAGCGCCGGTAGCTCACCCCTGCGGAGACCCCCCAGCCGGTCGAGGCGTGGGTGGCGGCGTAGATCCACTGCCCGCCGACCTCCAGCGTCAGCCCCTGCCAGACCGTGCCCGCCAGGCCCAGGCCGAGGCTGTGGTGGGTCTTGGAGAGGCGGTGGGCCACCGGTGTCCAGACCCCCTGGCCCTCTACGAAGACCCAGCCCAGGGCCCGCTCCCGCCAGGTCGGGGAGAGCCCCACCTGGAGGTGGTAGGTGAGGGCGTTGTTGCGCAGCGGCTCCAGCTCCCGGGTCGGGACGAGCCGGGTCCGCCAGCGCCAGCCCACCTCTTCGGCGAACCAGAGCCAGTGAGGCCCGAGGGGGATGGCCTGGCCGGCCGCAGCGAGCAGATCGACGTCGACCTGCGGGTCGCCGAGCGAGGGGTGGTGCCCCGGTCCCCCGAGGTCGTCGTAGAGGGGGACGCGGGTGAGCACCGCCACCGACAAGGGCGCCTCGACCCGGGGCACGTCGACCACCAGCCCCAGCCCCAGGTCGCCGAGTCCCCGGCTGCGGTAGACCCAGCCCCGCTCGAGATCGGCGTTGCGGCCCCAGGCGTAGGCGGCCTGCACCACGGCCTGGAACCCCTCGACGAGCCCGACCTCGCCGTAGACCGTGGCGAGCTGGCCCGTGTAGTCGAGCGGGGTCTCTTCGGCGACGCTCGGATCGTCGTAGACGGCCGCGTCGAAGGTCGATGCCCCGACCTTGACGTAGGCCTGCCCGGGTCCACGGACCCAGGGACCGGCGACCGCAGAGGTGAGGAGGAGGAGGTGCATCCCGGGAGAGATGTCGCCAGGAGCTCCGGGATGCACCTCGGAGAGTGGTTCAGAAGATGTCCTCCTCGCTGAAGGGATCGAAGGTGCTGTCGGTGAAGGGGGAGCCCTGGCCACGCCGCATCGGACGGGCCCGGTCCATGCCACCCCGGGGACCGGGGCCGGCCTGGGGTCCCTTGCCCATGCCCCTGCCCTTCTTCGGCGGACCCTGGGCGATCATCAGGTCCTGCAGCTCCAGGGCCTGGGCCGGCGTGAGCTCCAGCTCCTCGACGATGCTCCGGTGGAGACGCTTCACCCGGGCGGGCGCCTCCTCCGGCCAGCGGCTGGCGAGGGCGGGGTCGGGACCCTTGGCTCCGCGACGCGCTCCAGGTCCACGCCGAGCGCCCGGTCGGCCCTTGCGCTCGGCCCCGGGGAGCGCCATCACGCCGACGGGGATCAGGTCCGCTTCGGTGGCGTCGGCGCCGGCCAGCGCCGGATCGGGGCGGACGTGGAGGGCTTCCTGGGCCACCGCGACGGTGCCAATGCCGAGGGCGCCGAGAATGGTGCCGATGAGAATCGTGCGCATCATGGTCTGTTCCTCTTGGGTTGGGATGCACCCCCTCCAACGGACGCCATCTTGGAGACCCATGTGTTCCGGGTGAAGGAGTCCGGCGAACTGTGAAGGTCTGTGAAGAGGGCTATGGGGTGCCGATGCCGAGGTGGTCCCCGTGACCCCCTGGGAGGTCCTGGGCCTGCCCGAGGGGTCGTCGCCCGACGAGGTCAAGCGGGCCTGGCGAACCCTCGCCCGGGCCCACCACCCGGATCGCAACCCCGACGATCCCGAGGCCGAGGCCCGCTTCAAGCGGCTCCAGGCCGCCTACGAGGAGGTCAAGGAGGGCGGCCCCGGCGGTCCCGTGCAGAGCACGGCCCGGGGTCCGAGCGACGACTGGCTCGACGTGCTGGCCTGGATGGCGGAGCACCGGGCAGCCACGGTGCTGGCCGAGGTGATCCCACCCTATGTCGCCGCCCACGGCACGGGCACGTCCCTGGGCTGGGCCCTTCGCAGCGCCCTGGAGCGGGGGGACCTGGAGCAAGGGGCCCCCGAAGTCCCCGTCGGTCGCTGGCTGCGCTGGCGCCTGGGGAGGCGCCTGCGCCGGGTCCAGGTCGTGGTCGCCACCCCGCGCTGGAGCCGGGGCATGGTCAGCCTCCAGCGCACCCACGGTGGCGTGGACGTGATCCTCGACGGCCGCGCCTTCTGGCACGAGGTCCCCCACGACGAGGACGTCCTGCGGGCGGCGGTGGCCCGGGGGGTGGAGCTGGCGCTGGCGGGGGCGGTGTCGATGGCCCTGAAGGTGCCCCCCGTGCCGCCATCCGCGGAGGCCGCCGCCGAGGTGGACCGCAGGATCCGCGCCGATCGGCTCCTGTGGCGCGGGGTCTGGGCCGGGGTGACGGTCCTCGGCCTGGCGATGCTGGTCAACGCCTGGCTGACCTGATCTCCCGACCCGGCAGACCCTCCCGCCGCATCCAGAGCACGAAGCTGTTCATGATCGCCCCCACCTGGGCGTTGTTCTCGGCGACCGCCGCAGGGAAGGTCAGCTCGAGGAGACGGGCGTCGCTCAGCCCGTCGAAGCGGTAGCGATCGTAGCTCTCGGGATCGCGGAGGTGCCCCAGGGTGAGGGGCTCCCGGTGCTCGGGCCGGAAGAGGAAGCCGTTGTTGGCGAGCACGGTGCCGTCCCAGTCCACCACGGGCTCCCGGAAGGTGCGCACCCGGGCCAGGGTCTCCTCGAGGTTCACCAGCCAGGGGCCGAGGCCCCGGGCCCACCGCTCCCGGAGCGTCGCAGCGACGGCGTTCAGCCCCGACGCGAAGCGGTGACGCCGGGCCTCGGACCACATCTGGCCGTGGGCCCAGTTGAGCTGGATCCGCGGGAAGCCGAGCTCCAACAGGTGCGCGAAGTTGGCCTCCATGCCCTCGACACTGGCGGGACTCACCACCCAGATCAGGTCGTGCTCCAGCTCCAGCTCCCGCAGCAGGGCCGCGTGAGGGGCAGCGCTGTGGGTGTAGGAGTCCTGGGTCGGGTCCAGGGGCACCCGCAGGCGGTTCTGGGCCTCCCGGCCGCCCTCCAGCGCGACCTGGAGCCGCACGGGGCGACCCGCCAGCCAGCGCAGCCGGGACTCGCTCAACGACCAGCCATTGGTGCTGATCATGAAGCGCACCCCCCGCTCCCCGGCACGGGCCGTCGCTCGCTCGATGCCGTGCTGGACCCGCTCCCACTGCATCAGCGGCTCTCCCCCGAAGAACCGCAGCTCCCGCTCCGAGCGGTCCGAGGACAGCAGCAGCTCGATGGCTTCGTCCAGCACCTCGGGCGTCATCACCCGCCCGGGCTGCTTGGTGAAGCCGCAGTAGGTGCACCGGGTCTCGCAGTCCCAGGTGAGCACCACCACGAGGTGGGCGGCGTCCGCCGAGATGGCTCGACGAAAGGCCGAAGCCCAGCGCGGGGCGGGTCCGAGGACCCGCTGCACGGCCGACACCGCCTCCCGCTCCCGCTCCGGGCTCCCACGGGCCTCCTCCAGGACCTCGAAGGCCGTGCGCCGCGGCAGGTCGTCGAGCCGACGGGCGAGGATCCGCGAGACCGGGCCGTCGAGCTCCAGGGCGACCCGCCGCAGGTCTCCCACCAGCTCCAGCCAGCTCGACCTCGGCGTGAGGTCCACCAGGCGGGCGAGAGCGGGATCCTCCAGGCCCTCGGGCGTGCGCAGGCAGGCCTCGCCGCCGAGAGCGCCACCACGAACCACCTCCAGCACCCGCGCACGCAGCCGCAGGGCCAGCTCCTCGGGGCCGCAGGTCCGCTCCAGGTCCATGGCGGGACCCTACCGTGCAGGCCACATGATGGACACCCCTTGCCGTAGGTCGAGACATCGCCGAGCCTCCCGATGCCGTAGGCTGTCCGGTGGGCGAGACCCGGAGCCGGTCCCCGGATGCTGCACTTCGAACGCCGCCACCCCCTGTCCTCGATCCGCCTCGCCGAGCTCTTCGGCCCCGAGGGCGAGGACCGCGGCGTGATGGCACGCAGAGACGGCAGCCGGGTGCTGCTGCGGAGTCGCCGCACCGGCCCCGACCGGATCCTGGACAGCTTCGAGATGCCAACGGGGCGTCCGCTGGACCGCATCCACTTCCGCATCGGGCCGGAGGGATTCTCGGAGCACGCCCGCTACGACCGCGCCGGAGGGCCCAACCTGCTGGGAGCCCCGATCCGACTGCCGCCCGTGCTCCGTGTGGGCCAGGTGGTTCGGCCGATCGAGGGCCTGCCCCTGGAGGTGGAGCTGGCCTTCGCCGGGGAGGCGGCCCTGGAGCTGAGCGGGCGACAGGCCCTGCGTCGCGTGGCCCTGCTGCGGGCCACCCAGGGCGAGACCCGCCTCGAGCAGTGGCTGGTGGCGGGCGTCGGCGAGGCCGCCCAGGGGATCCGCGGACAGCCCCTCAGCCGCTGGCTCGTGGCCTGGTCGGGGCCCGGCGGACCGCTCTTCGAAGAGGTCGCCGAGCCCTGGCGCTCCGCCGAGCTGGCGGAGCTGGTAGCGGGAGACTCCGACGCCGCGACCGTGCACGGAGTGGCCTGAGGATGGTCCGCCACCTCTCGCTGATCCCCGACGGCAACCGGCGCTGGGCGCGGGCACGGGGGCAGGGTCCGCGACAGGGCCACGAGGCCGGGCTGGCGACCCTCGGTCGCATCCTGCCGGCCGCCTTCGAGGCCGGGGTGGAGGTCTGCTCGTTCTGGTGGGGCTCTCCGGCGAACCTCCTGCGGCGCGAACGACCCGAGGTGGCGGCGATCACCGGCGGCCTGGACCGGTGGCTCCAGCAGGTGGCCCCCCGCGTCCTGGCGGACCACGACGCCTGCTTCGAGGTCCACGGACGCTGGCAGGAGCTCTGCCCGGAGATCACCCCTGGCGTGGAGGCCGCCCGGGCCGCGGCGGGGGGCGGGCCACGCACCCTGGTCCTGCTCATGGCCTACGACGGCCGCGACGAGCTCGTGCACGCCGCCCGGCGCGCCGGATCCGAGGTGGACCGCGCCGGCCTGCAGGCCCTGATGTGGACCGGGGGCCTCCCTCCCGTCGACCTGGTCGTGCGCACCGGCGGCGAGGCCCACCTCTCCGCCGGCTACCTGCTGTGGCAGATCGCCGAGACCCAGCTCTGCTTCACGGACGTGCTCTGGCCGGACTACACCTCCGCAGACCTGCAGCGGGCGCTGGACGACGCCGCGAAGGTCGGGCGACGCTTCGGGGCATGACCGCCCGACTCTCCATCCCCCCGCCCAGGTCACACCTGGAGGGCACGCTGGCGCTCCTGGATGTCCTGGAGCGGGTGACAGGGGGCCACCGGGACGTGCACAGGCTGCGGGACTGGCTCGGACACCCCGAGGCCCTCCCGGTGGAGGTGGCGAGCGAGCGGAACTCGTTGAAGTACGACGCCTACCTGACCCGCTCCCGGGAGGGGTCGGCCTGGGGCCTCGCGGTGTGCGATCGCTACGAGCGGGGTCGCCTGCCGTGGCAGGACCTCGTCGAGGCCCTGGGCACCTCGTACCGGTTGACGCTGGCCGACGACCTGCTGGCCGCCCTGCCCGCGCCCGCGTCGACCACCCTCGGGGTGGGCTTCGACCGCTCCGATCGCCTCCCGCGCCTCAAGGTCTACCTCCAGGAGGAGCGCTGGGGCGACGGCCTCGTGTCGGCGGACTGGATGCGCCGCAGGCTGGCCGAGCTGGCCCCCGTCCTCGCCCTGCCGGACTGGATGGCCCCCGACCAGGTCCTGGGCGTCCTCACGGTGGAGGGCCTGCCGGACGGCTCGAACGGCGTCAAGGTCTACGTGGGTGGCCCCACGCCCGCCGCAGCGGCGTCCGGCGCACCCCAGCCGGTCCAGGACCTGGCCGACCAGATGACAGCCGCCTCGATCCTGCCAGGAGGCTGGTACTACCTGACCGTGCGGCTGCGCCCCGGGCAGCCCCATCGCTACGCCCTGAACCGCATCTACAACCCCGTCCAGCTCGGCTTCGCCGAGGGTCCACCCACGCTGGAGGACGCCTGGGCCGACGTGGCCCGCCAGTTCCGGGTCGCCGGGCAGGCCGACGCCCTGACCGAGCTGCGGGCCGCCTTCGCGGCCTGCGCCGATGTCCGCGTCGTGCCCACCGCAACGGCCCTGGAGGACGGGGGCCGCTCGGTGGACGTCTACGTGGCCGCATGGGCCCTGGGGGCGGGCAGATGAGCGGCGTGGTGCGAACGCCGGAGGCCCTGGCCCGGGTGATCTGGAAACAGGTCATCGCCCGGTGGCAGGTGCTGCGACCGGGCTGGGAGCTGCGCCGCCCCGTCCTCGACGAGACAGGAGTGGAGTTCCGCCTGGACTCCGAGACCGGTCACCTGGCCTTCCGGGTCGAGGCCGAGGGCGGCGGTCTGAGGGTCCACCCCATCCACCAGCCCGCCGACTCCAGTGCCCTCGCCGAGCTGGCGAGACTGGTCGAGACCCTGGAGCAGCGCGGCCTGGCGCTGGAGCTCTCCCAGGCGAACCCCGAGAGCCGACGCGTGGAGCTCTTCATCGCCAGCGGCTGCAGCCAGCGCTGCACCTTCTGCTGCGAGTCGGAGCGCATCCAGCGCAAGGAGTTCATGGCCTTCGAAGAGCTGGACGACAAGCTGGTGGCCTGCGCCCGGGGAGACACCCAGGTGGTCCAGTTCATGGGCGGCGAGGCCACCCTCCACCCCCGCTTCGCCGACGCCCTGCGACGCGCCAAGGACCTCGGCCTCGGCACCTACGTGATCACGAACCTGCTGCGCTGGGAGGACCGGGCCTTCGCCGAGGCCGTGGGGCCCTGGCTCGACGACATCATGATCAGCGTGCACGCCCACGACGACCGCAGCGGGGAGGTCGTCACGGGTCGCCGGGACTGGTGGTCGCGCTTTGCGGCCGCGGCGGTCAACGCACGGGAGACCCTCGGCCCCCGGCGCCGGGCCTCGACGGTGCTCACGCGACACAACGTCGACGGCATCGAGGCCATCACCGACGTGATCCTCACCCTGGGTGTCCAGGCCTGGATCTTCGGCAACCCGGTCCCCGTCCGCGGGTCCTCGGAGATGGCCCTGGCCTCCACCCTGCCCCTGGCGGACCAACGTGCCCTCGGCCCGCGGCTGGAGGCCATCGCGGCCCGCTGTCGCGCCTCCGGCTGCCGCTTCGTGTCCTTCTGCATGCCCCACTGCGTGCTGCCCCCGGCGCTGAGGGCCTACACCCACGACGATCACATCGACGACCAGGACCTGAGCGAGACCGCCGACGTGGCGGTGGACGAGGTGACCTTCTGGTCCCGTGCCGACTACCTTCCGCGCACCCGTCCGATCCGGCTCGGTCGCCGGCGCCCCCCGGTCTGCGACCCCTGCACGGTCCGCGATCGCTGTGGCGGCTACTTCTCCGCCTGGCTGGACCGCCACGGCGACGAGGGGCTGGTGCCGCTGTAGGCCTGAGCGGCCTCACGGCTGCAGAGGTCCCCGACCGCCGAGGGACCACCCTACCCGCAGGACTCCACCAGCTCCTCCAGCCGGGCCACGTAGTCCTCCGTCGGCTCGTACTCCGCTCCCCAGACCTCCCAGGCTCGGGCCCGGTGGGCAGGGCTGTAGAGCAGGACGCGGTAGGTCAGGTTCTCTCCGTGGGTCCCGGTCCGGGTGTCGACCCGCTCTTCGGACCGCTCGAGCACGCCCAGCGCGGCCAGCTTCTCCAGCGCCTCGCCGGCCACCCGCTCCGGCCGACAGCCGAAGAGCGCGTCGAACTCCGCGACATCGAAGCCCGTCCGGAGGTTCGACACCAGGTAGGTGTGGGCCTCTTCGGTCAGGTCGCTGGCCACCGCGGTCCAGCGCCGATCTCCGGAGAGGTCCCGCTCCAGGGCGGGGTCGAAGCCCTCGCTGCGGTCCGGCGCGTAGTAGCAGCTCGCGAAGGCATGGGCGCGAGCGGGGAAGCCGAGCCCCAGCAGCGACGAGTTCTGGCGGCGCAGGTCGTACTCCTGGAGGTTCGCGGCGTCGGCGGTCCGGCGCCGGCGATCGCCTCCAGCCGCCTCGTGGCCTGCGGCCTCCAGCCGCGCCGCACCCCAGGACATCATCGCGTCCCGCAGGGCCACCCAGGCGGGCTCCCCGACGCCGTAGCCGGACTGCCGCACCCTCGGCAGCGGCCGGTAGGCGTTGAGGTGGATGCTGTCCGGCTCCAGCGAGAGCAGGAACTCCAGGTCGGCCTGGAAGCTCTCCAGGGTCTGTCCCGGCAGACCGGCCATCAGGTCCGTGTTCACGTGGGGGATCTTCCAGGCCCGGGCCTGGCGCACGGCGTCGGCGACCTGGTGGGGCCGGTTGTGACGCCGCACGATGGCCTGGACGTCGTCGTCCAGGGTCTGGACCCCGATGGTCAGCCGGGTCACGCGACCCTCGCTGGCCATCAGCCCGATCTTGCGGTCGCTCAACGAGTCCGGGTTGCCCTCGTAGATGATCTGGGTGCCGTCGGGGATCTCGAAGCGGTCGTGGAGCTGACGGAAGAGGCGCTCCATCGCCGGCGGAGAGAGCAGCGACGGCGTGCCGCCCCCGAAGTAGACCGAGGTAAAGGCCTGGCCGTCGAAGAGCCCCTCGAAGGACCGGACCTCGTCCAGCAGGCGCTCGACGTAGGCGTCGAAGCGGGCCCGGTCGAAGTCGTCGGTCCGGCCGCAGTAGCAGAAGGTGCAGGCCACGGCGCAGAAGGGGAGGTGGACGTAGAGCCCGAGCTGCTCGGGGGGCAGCCCGGCGCGTCGCCGGTCCAGGGTCCGCGCCCAGCCGTCCAGCAGATCCTGGTGGGACAGGGGGACCCCCAGCGGCCCGACGTGGGGGTAGAGGTCCTCGCTGGAGATCACCCGCAGCGCCAGGTAGGCGGCCCGGTGCAGCTCGTCGGCCAGCTCACGACGGGCGGCCTCGCCTTCGGGTCCCGCCGCGGCAGCCGGACGCGCCACGGGGTCCGGCGACCGGTGACGGGGCAGCACGAGGCCGCCAGGGTCCTTGTGCCGGATGGCAGCGAGCAGGACCCCGAGGCAGCGCTCGGCCTCGGGAGCCAGGGCCCCCTGGCCCAGGACCGACACCGCCAGGGAGGCACTTCGGCCCCAGGCCCTCGGGACCTCGGCCCCCTGGACGAGGACCTCCAGGCCCAGCGGCGGAACCACCACCACCAGCCCCGACACGTGCCTGCGGAAGCGGGCCTCCGCCAGCGCCGGCTCCCGTCGCGCCAGGATCCCCAGCAGCCGCGCGAGCCAGGGCGCGGCGGCTAGTTCTCCCACGTGCACCCCTTGGGTCCGGGGGCCGTCCAGTCCCCGTCCCCGTCGGCGTCGACGAAGATCGGGTTGGTGATGAAGCGCGGCACGGTGGCCGGGTTGTAGCCCTTGAGACCGCGAGGCATCGAAGCCGTGCCGAAGCCGACCACCACCACGTGGGCGTCCTCGCTCACCGAGAGGCTGACCTCGCCGTCGTGCTTGACGACCTCGCCGGGGTCCGTGGTGTCGACCTGCGAGGCCGCGTCGCAGTTCACCAGCACGTGGACCTCGGTGACGTCGACCTCGGGCAGCGCCTCGACCCTCAGCTCCAGCACGACCTCGCCGTCGGTGTCCGTGACCGTGTCGCCCGGTCCGGCCCCGTCGATGGAGACCCGGGCCAGAGCCCCGGTGCTCATCACCGCGTGGCCGCCGAGCACGGCGTCGACCAGGGCCTCGTCGGTGACGGTCGCCGGGTCGTCGTCGTCGACGGCCAGCCAGGTCAGCGGCATGCCCGGGATGTCGAGGCCGTGCACGTCGGTCACCGCCATGCCCGTGACGCGGTGGCCGAGGTTGTGGAAGGCCAGCCAGTCGGAGAAGGCGCCCGTGTGGCGCGGGTCGGCCGGGTCGAGGAAGGGGCTGCGGTTGCTGTTCATGACCTCGAAGGCGTCGAGGTCCCAGGACCACACCGGACCGTCGGACGGCAGCCCGAGCTCGGTCGGGTCCTCCAGGCTCGGCGACTCGCTGACCCGATCCCAGTCCAGCAGGCAGAGCAGCCCGCACTCCCCGTTGACCCGAGCGTGGTTGAGCTGGATGACCTCGGCGCCACGGTCGCGGATGCGCGCGTAGATCTCGGGCTGGGAGTGCCCGTACCACTCGACGAGGTCGCCGCGGGCCTGCTCCGGGACCGGCGGGAAGGGCCAGGCGTTCATGTGCTCCGGCAGGGTCGCGGTGACCTCGGACCCGAGCTGTGTGCGCACCCAGCGCTCGACCCCCGCCTCGACGACGGCGCCGGACAGGTCCACGATGCCGTCGTGGTCGGTGGTGATGACCACGTCGAGCCCCGCCGCCGCCGCGGAGCGCATCCGGTCCACCGGCAGCACCTGGCTGTCGGGACTGGGCTCACTGTGCACGTGGGCGTCGATGGAGATCCAGCCCGTGCTGTCGAGCACCGGCGACAGGGTGGCGGACAGGGTGCCCTCGCCGTCCTCCGGCACCTCGACCGAGCCCTGGGCGAGGCTGTGCTCGTAGCCCCGGCTCAGCCAGGCGTCGTAGCTGCCCGGCACCAGGGCGTGGCCCCCGTCCCCGGGGACGTGGTGGACGATCGTGCTGCCACCGCCGACCCGATCGAGCTCTACCCGAGCCGGCACCGCCGCGCCGGTGTCGTCCCGGGTGTCGAGGACCAGGCGACCTGGCGGTTCCGCGACCAGGCGGAGCCCCTCCAGCGCGTCGACCTCCTGGGTGGCCCCCGTGTCGCGGCCGGGCCCGGCGGCCCTCACCCGCCAGCTCCCCTTGCCGAGACCGGCGACGCGCCCGGCGAAGCGCCCGTCGGCGCCGGCCGCCAGGCGATCGAGCACCCGCCAGGTGCCGCCCGCGTCCTCCAGCAGGACCTCCACCGTGGTGTCGGCCGCTGCGGCGCCCTCGGCGTCCACCACCTGGCCGGAGATCGCCGTCCCGTCGAAGGGCAGACCGGGGACGGGCTCCGGCAGGTGCGGCTCCAGGGCGCAGCTCGCCGAGGCGGTGTGCCCGGCACCGACCGCCAGGAGGAACTCCACGGTGGCGAACCCCTCCAGGCCGGGCTTGATGGGCTCCAGGGCCTGGTCAGCGTCGATCAGGGTGGTGGTGCCGGCGATGCGGGCCAGCGCCGCCCGTCCCCCCGGCACGGCGATCGCGGTGGCGCCCTCTCCGGCGCTGGCCGCCAGCCAGGGCACGCCGACGTCGAAGCCGAACCCACCGATGCTGATCGCGTCGTCGTGGTAGTAGAGCGTCGGCGTGCGGTCCGACGGGATGGTGAACGCCCCGACCAGGTAGCCGCCCTCGCCGGGCTCCCCCTCCAGCACGAGGTCGATCTGGAGCACCGCGTCCTCGGGGGCGAGGGTGTAGCGCAGGGTGAAGTCCAGGCCGAAGGGCTCGCTCAGGGACTTCGGACGGCCGGCCTCGAAGGCAGCCTTGATCAGCTCCTGCTCGACCAGCCAGAAGTGGTCATCGACCCCGTGGACCTCGACGACGGCCGGCCCGCCGCTGGAGCCGTCGGAGACGACCTCGACCTCCTCGCCACGGAAGAGCCGCAGGGTGCTCTGGACGTAGTCCTCGAGCTCCAGCTCACCGAGCACGAAGCCCAGCTCCCCGAGGCGCTCGGGCGAGGCCTGGGTGCAGCCCCTCAGCGCCACGGCGTCGAGGGGCAGGCCGCCGTAGGGGTACCAGGTGCGCCGGTTGCCGGGCGCACCGATCACGAAGGCGGCCCGGGTGTTCAGCAGCAGCACGTCGCCGGGCTCGGCGAGGGCGTCGGCTCCCTCCGGGCGCTCCTCGGGCAGCGTCAGCCACCGCGCCGACGCTTCGCCGGGCACGGGGCAGCCGGCCGCCAGCAACCCCTCCCCGGTCAGGGCGACCGGATCCGGCTCGCAGGCGGTGAGGACGGCGAGGAGCGGGAGCAGCATCCGGGCAGGGTAGCCGAGGTCATCTAGACATCGCTCGCCTTGACCGTCTTGCGCCCGTTGGCCTGGGCGCGGGCGATGGCCCGCTTGACGGTGTGGGTCACCGCGTGGCCCAGCGCGTCCCAGAGTTCGTTGGAGCCCCGCATGTCGGCCTCCTGGAGCAGGACGCGGACCTTGGACTTGACCAGGAACTCGGAGGGCTGGATGCGATCGTCGGACATGGGAGGGTGCCTCGCGGGGCTCGGGTTTGGGAGAGGATGTCACAGGGACACCGCGCTGAACAGCGGACGGCTTCTCGGCGGGTCACTCGACGCATCGTGACCGCGCGGGTCGAGACCGGTCGACGGCCTCCGTCGGTCGCGGCACCGGAGCCTGCCAGGGACTGCCCGGCCGCGGGACCCCCGAGTGGACATTGGTGATCCCAAACCCGGCCCGGAATCGATAGGCTCTGCTCGGAGGCATGAATGTCCGGAGTGCTGGAGTTGCTGAGCGCGGCACCCTTCCTGGCCGAAGTGCCCGAGGAGACCCTCCGCAGCACGGCCTCCTTCTGGGTCTCTCGCCAGCTCACCGACGAAGAGGTCCTCTGGTCGGCCGGGCTGCCGGGCTCCGGGCTGGCGATCGTGTCCTCCGGCGAGCTCAGCGCCCGCGTCGGGGGGTTCCAGGTCGGCACCATCGGACCGCGGGAGCTCGTCGGGGAGGGCAGCGCCTTCTCCGCCCGGAGCCGCAGGGTCGCCAGCATCGTGGCCGATGGGCCCGTGGACCTCATCGTGCTCTCCGGTCCTCGCGTGGCCGAGGTGCGGACGGAGGCTCCCGCCCTCTACGACGCCCTGCTCGCCGAGGCCCTCCAGACCACCGCCAACCGCGTGACCCGGACCGACGACCGCATCACGGAGCTGGCCGGGGGGACCGACCCGCGGCCCGAGCGAGCGGAGGGCTTCACCCAGCTCTGGCGTCGCATGACCCGGACCTTCGCCGGCGAGCCCCCGCCGGTCACCCGCATGCTGCGCCAGCTCCCCGTGCTCCAGGACGCGCCCGCCCCGGCGCTGGTCCGGATCGGCGGCCACCTGCTGGCCCGCCGCCTCGCGGCCGACGAGGCCCTCTTCCTCGAAGGGGACAGCGGGACCTCCACCTTCCTGCTCGCCGAAGGCCGCATCGCCGTCTTCCGCAGCACCCTGGGGGAGCAGGTGGAGCGGCTCACCGACCTCCACGCCCCGGCGATGGTGGGCACGGGCGCCCTCCTGGTGGACCGACCCCGCAACGCCGCCTGTGTCGCGATGGAGGGGACCTGGGTGTTCGAGATGTCCCAGGAGGCCCACCAGAACCTCGGCGGGGAGACCGGACGCCTGTGGCGGGAGACCCTGATGGTGGCCCTCCACCGGCAGCTCGCCATCGCGGACAGCCACCTGGCCGAGCTGGCCGCCACCGGTGTCGACGCCCTCCGCCGGGCGGCCGTGGGTGTGGTCGCGTTCGAGGGGTGACGGGCCGGGGTCCCGGCGACGCTCGGGCGGCACGCAGGGCGGAGGGTGTCGCGCCCCACGCGATCGAGCCCTCGCGCGCGGCCCCCGGCGGTCCGGGGCTCGCGCAGAAGCCGGCGAACCCGGCCGACTGACGCCCATGACGGGGTTTCCCCTTTTCAAGTCGAGCGCCGGCCCACTACAATTCCGTTGGTGGAAAAGACCCTTCTCCTTCTCCTCGACCCCGCTCCCCACCGCAGGGAGGCCTTCCGCGAGGAGCTGTCGACCGCCTTCGAGGTGGTGACGTGCCGCTCCAGCAAGGCCGCGAGGGAGATCCTCGCCCGGGGCCGGGTCGTCGCCATCGTCGCCAGCATGTACCAGGGCAAGCGGCACGGACTCGACCTGTGCTCGAGGCTGGCTCGCTGCCCCGGCGGTGACGTCGTCGTCATCGTGCACGGACGCCCGACGGAGGGTGACATCGCGAGCCTGCGTGAGCGGCTGGAGACGGAGTGGCCCGAGGTGGACAACTGGCTGCCCTCCGACGTCCACCCGGCCATGGTCCGGCTGGCGGTGGTCAGTGCCATCGAGGCCCAGTCCAGCTCGGTCGAGCGGCCCAGACAGGCAGGGATCGAGGACCGGGCGCCCCGGGGCAGGCTCGAGGTCCGAAGCGCGGCCAACCCCGACGCGGACACCGAAGAGATCGAGGGGGAGCCCTCCTGGGGCGACCTGATGAATGCCGACCTCTCGGTCCGCACGCTCAAGGCCCTCGCCAAGAAGGACCTGCTCAAGCGCAAGTAGCGCGCCGCTGTCAGGGACTCAGCAGTCGCTCCACGGCCTGGTCGCCCAGCGTCCAGACGACCACGACGTGGCCCGGGAGCGTGTGACGCTCCACCGGCTGGGGGTAGGGCCGCCCCCAGGGATCCCACACGACCACGTCGCCGTCTCGCGTCTCCAGAGCGTAGGCCGCGCCGCCCTCGGAGTGGTTCCACACGCCCGGCTCGCTCTCCAGCCCGAGCTGGAACGTGAACGCCACGTCCCCCTCCCGCTGCCCCCAGTCCCAGGCCGGCTCCTCGTGCGCGAGCTGCGACTCGAGCCACGGCGTCCGGGGACGCAGTCCCAGCGCCCAGTAGAGCCTCTCCACCACGTAGGTCGGCGTGGTGGTGCCCCAGACGGCGGGATCGAAGTCCTTGCACGTCGAGTCCACCATCTCCAGGGTCACCCCCCAGGCGTTCCACTGGTCCTCGGTCAGGGTCGTCCAGCCCTGGACCACCACGGCCGCGTACCAGGTGCACTCCATGTCCGGGTGGGTGTAGTCCTGGAAGCTCAGCAGAGCGAAGGCGGGCACGGCACCCGAGCTGCTCGAGGTGTACCGGAAGTCCGTGAGCCGCTCCCCGTCGTGCAAGCCCCAGAGCTCGAGCGACCAGGTCACGGGGTCGAAGGTGTCGCCCCGGTCCGGCTCGGTGATCGAGGTCTCCTCTTCCGGGGTGCGCTCGACCCAGGAGTCGTTCACCGGGACCTCCCGCCAGCAGGCGGCGAGGACCGGCAGGGCCGCGGCGGCCAGGAGGAGCGAGCGGTTCACCCGTCGAGGGTAGCCGGACCGAAGGGGGTTGTGGACACGGGTCTGAGCGGACCGTCGACCCACCACCACGACCCGACGCCGCCCTCGGAGGCTGACCCGCGACAGGCAACAGGACGACGCCTGCCCGATCCGGCCCCTCCCGCCTGCCGCCGGGGCTGGGATGGGCCAAGCTGGGGACCAGGCTGGAAGCGGGCGCCCGAATGGACTCAGGCACTGCGCAGACTCCCGGGGGGGGATTCGCGGCTCGAGCCGCGCTCGGTGCCGTGCTCGGCACCCTGGTGGCCTGTGGAGCCAGGACCGACGACACCGGGTCCGACCCGGGCACCCCGCCCGATCCGCCGGGACCCGCCTGGAGGGTGCCGGCCTTCGAGAGCGCGGCGGGGATCGAGGCCACCGGGCTCGGACGGGGCGTCGCCGTGGCGGACTTCGACGGCGACGGGTGGCTGGACGTGCTCTCCGCCACCAGCGAGCCGGCGAGCGTCTCCTCCTCCACGGTCACGGTCCACCGGGGGCTCGGCGGCGGCGACTTCGCCGAGAGCACCGCCGCCTGGGGGCTCGTGTCGAGCATCGAGACCTGGGGACTGCTCGCCGTGGACCTCGAGGGCGACGGCGACGTCGACCTCTTCCGAACCGGCTCGGCGTGGAACGGTCCGGCGGGCAACCTGCTGATGCGGAACCAGGGTGGCACGTTCGAGCTCACACCGGCGCCGCTGTCCACCTGTGGCCACGGCGCGTCGATGGGTGCAGCGGCCGCCGACATCGACGGAGACCACGACCCCGACATCGTGGTCGCCAACGGCTCGGACAACGCCCTCGGTGGCTGTGTCGACATCCTGTTGAACGAAGACGGAGAGCTGGAGACCCACGAGGCCGCCGGTGAGGGAACGCGAGAGGGCTTCGGCGCCCTCGTCTCGGACCTGGACGGGGACCTCTTCCCGGAGATCGTGGTGGTGAGCGGCGCCGGAGCCCTCATCTACCCGCACCTGGGCGACTAGCCCTGGTACGACCTCGACGCGGCATCCGGTCCCGTCCTGCTGCCCTCGCTGGCCGACTACGCCCTCACGCCGGTCCAGCTCGACTACGACCAGGACGGAGACCTGGACCTCTACATCTGTGGCTGGGGCGACCCCCTGGACCTGGACGCGGGTCCCAGGCAGGTGCTCTACCGCAACGACGGCGACCTGGTGTTCACCGACGTCTCGACGGAGGCCGGGGTCGGCCGCGCGCCGGGCTGCATGAGCGTCGGCTCCGCGGACCTCGACGGCAACGGCTACCCCGACCTCTACGTGGGCACGGGGGGTCCCGGCGAGGACATGGCCGTCGACAACACGCTGTTCATGAACGCTGGGGACGGCACCTTCGTCGAGGTCGCCGGCGACGCCGGGCTCGCCCTGCCCGGCCGGACCCACGGGATCGCCGGTGTCGATCTGGACGAGGACGGCGTGCTGGACCTGGTGGTGAACAGCGGTGGCGTCGGAGCCGGTCAGGAGGAGCCCCTCCGGGTTCTGCTGAACCGGGGCGACGTCTACCCGTCGCTGGCCGTGGAGCTCGTGGGTCGAGAGGAGGATCCTCGCGCGATCGGGGCCCAGGTCACGGTCGTCACCGACCGGGGCGAGCGCTACGCCTGGTCGCTCTGCGGGACCGGCTTCTCCAGCTCGGTGTCCGATCACCTGGTGGTGGGTCTGGGCACCGCCGAGCGCATCGACGACGTGCGCGTCCGGTTCGCCGACGGCCACGAGGCCCGCACCGGCCCCCTGGAACCCCCCTGGACGTCTGTGCGGGTCGAGCACCCCTGACGGAACCGAAACCGAAGTGAAAGGTCCCAGGTACTCTCGGCGTTGAGGGTCGCTGTGGCTCTGGTCTCCCTGCTCCTGTCGCTGTCATCGGCCTCCGAGGTCGACGTGCACCTCGACCGCATCCACGAGCTGCGCGGCGCGGACCCGGTCGCGATCGAGCCCCTCGGGGCCCGGGTGAGCTTCCGCGAGGTCCACTTCGAAGACGAGGCCCTCTCCGTGCGCTGGACCCTCGACAGCGACGCACCGGACTTCATGACCCTGCCGATCGTGGGGCCGGGGGTCTACGTCCACGCCCTCACCTGGAACGGGGAGCCCCTGGACGGCGTGTCGCGGGGGGGCCTGCTGGAGGCCGTGGTCCGGGTCGACGGTCCCGCGGTGCTCGAGCTGGAGGGCCTGACCGACGGGGACCCGACCGCGCTCCAGCTCCTCGGAGCACCGCGGGGCACCGTGGTCGCCCCGGGCCTGGCCGTCGGCGGGGCCGTGCGGGTCGGCGACACCTGGTGGACCGGTGCCGAGCTGCTCGCCCTGGCCCCGGACACGCCACCGCGGGCCCGCACCGGCACCCTGGCCGTCGCCCAGGCCGGCCTCGGGCTCACCGTGGGCGAAGGAGAGGTCCAGGCCCGGGGGCGCCTCACCTGGGAGCCCCGCCAGGGCACGCTCACCCAGGTGGCCTTCGAGGTCCAGCACGTGGGCAGCGACCTGGCCGTGACGGGCTCCAACGTGAAGGCCTGGCGGCGCTCTGGACGCCGGGTAGTGGTCGACCTGCGCGAGCCCGAGGACCACCGGGTGGTGGTTGACGTGGCCTGGTCCCACACCGTGCCCGACGAGGCCGAGGCGCACCTGCCCGTGCCGATCCTCCGTCCCCAGCACGCGTTCCGCAGCGAGCTGGCCCTCCAGGTGGCCCGCGACGGGGACCTGGAGGTCCTGCCCGAGGTCGGTGACTGGGAGGCGATCCCCCAGTCCGGCCTGCCCCCCTGGGCCGCCGGCCTGGTGTCTGGCACCCCCACCGCGGCCTGGCTGTCCAACCGGCCCCGCGACGGACGCCTGGCGCTCGTGCGCTACGTGCCCGTGCCCGGCCCCGAGGTGGTCGTCGACGTGGCGGCGACCACCATCGCGCTCACCGAGGAGGGTCGGGCCCTGGTCCGGTCGCTCTACCAGGTCCGCAACGAGCGGGCCGCCCACCTCCGCCTCACGCCACCGGAGGGCGCCACCCTGCTCGGCGCCCGGGTCGGCCAGGGCATCGTGGTGCCCGTCACCGACGACGGCGAGCAGGTCCTGGTGCCCCTGAAGCGCTCCGTCGAGACCGTGCAGGGGCTCCTGAGCGTGCCGGTGGAGGTGGCCTGGCTCTACGAGGACCCGGAGTGGGACGACCGGGAGCAGCGCCGCTTCGCCCTGCCGACGGTCGGGGCCCCCGTCGGCGTGGAGCGCATCACGGTCTACCTGCCGCCGGGCTTCCGCGACGCCTCCGGGGACAAGGGACCGGACCGGGTCGACGCCTTCTCCGAGGGTGAGGGCATCACCTACGGCTTCGGCCGCGGAGATGCCCAGGCCGTCGAGGCCGACGCGATCTTCCAGAGCGCCGTCACCTCCTGGCTCGACAACGACTTCGACGAGGCCCAGGCCCAGCTCGACGACCTGCGGGACCTGGGCGCCGAGAGCGAGGACATCGAGCGGCTCCAGTCCAACCTCGATCTGCTGGTGAGCGAGCCGTCCGCCGCACCGAGGGCTGTCGAGTCCCGGGCCAGCGCTCGCCGCATCCGAGGCCAGGCACGGGCACGGGCGGCCGACAAGAAAGCCGTCCAGCAGGACGTGGTCCGCGAGGCCCAGGAGGCGGACCGACGCGGCGACTACGCCACCGCGGAGCGGAAGTACAAGCAGGCCCTGGAGCTGGGCACGGAGCTGGAGCTGCTGGAGGAGGAGGAGTCGGTGGACGTCTCCTCGATGAACCGCGCCCTCGAAGACGACCTCATCGAGGTCCAGCAGAAGACCGAAGCCGCCGACGCGCCCACCGAGGACTGGTGGGAGCCCGAGCCCGAGGCCTCCGAGCCGGGCTGGCTGGAGACCACCGGCGAGGAGGTGCCCGAGTGGCTCGACGAGGACGGTGAAGGTGGGGCCGTCGTGCTCTGGGGCCAGGTCATCGGCGACGAAGACAGCCTCGGCGGCCTCGGCATCTCCGGCCATGGCTACGGCGGCGGGGGGTCCTTCGGAGGCGTCGGTCATGGCTCCGTGACCCTGTCCGACGAGGGCCGCCTCTCCGGGTCCCGCTCCAACTACAGCGCCGACTACCGCCCGTCGGACTCCCCCCCTCCGCCGCCCACCGTGACGGCCTCGACCCTCTCTCTCATCGTGCCCGCCGTCGGCGAGGCCGTGCTCTACCAGCGCCTGCTGCGCCCTGCCGGGGCCACCTCCGAGGTGGTCCTGGAGGCGCGGCGCACCCGTTCGTCCAGGAGGACGCCGTGACTCGACTCTCTTCCCTGCTCCCCCTCGCCCTGCTGGGCCTCGGCCTGGCGAGTCCCGCGGTCCAGGCCCAGGACCCCGACCGGGTCACGATGACGCTGACCGAGTTCCTCCAGCTCTACGAGGCCTCCAAGGAGCGGCCCAAGCCGCCCCCGACGGCACCTGTCGCCTACTCCATCGCCTCTGCCCGCTACGCCGGCGAGGTCCAGCTCCGCGACGGTGACCCCACCTCGGCCGTCTTCGAGGCTGGGTTCCACGTGGAACTCCACCAGGCCGATGGCTGGACACGGGTGCCGCTGCTGCCGGGCACCGTGGCGCTGAGCTCGGCGCGGATCGGCGGTCGCGAGGCCGCCGTCGAGCTGCGCGGGGGCTGGTACACCCTGGTCACCGACCGCACCGGGACCCTGGACATCGACGTGGTCTTCGCCGCCGAGGTCGGCACCTCCGAGGGCTCGAGCGGCCTGGCCTTCCAGATGCCCGCCGCCGGCGCCACCGAGGTCGAGCTGAGGGTGCCCGCCACCGAGGACCTGGACTTCGACGTGGCCAACGCCAAGCTGATGGAGGACCGGGTCGAAGAGGACGTGCGCATCGTGACCGCCTCGGTGCCGGCCGCCGGCGTGCTGGCCATCGCCTGGCAGCGGGAGGTGCCGGAGGACGAGCAGGCCCTGGACGAGCCGCGGGTCTATGCCGAGGTGACCACCCTGGTCGGTCTCGGAGACGGCCTGATGTCGGCCAGCACGACCCTCACCCACACCATCCTCTTCGCCGGGGTCGACACCCTGAGCGCCCGCATCCCCGACGGCTACACGGTCCTCGGCGTCGGCGGCAGCGGCATCCGGGAGTGGGGCGTCGAGGACGGCACCCTGACCGTGCTGCTCAACTACGCCGCCGAGGGCACCTACCCCCTGAGCCTGGACCTGGAGCGTGTCGTCGGAGACGGGAGCCTCACCACCGCCGACGCCCCGATCGTCGTACCCCTGGGCGTGGAGCGCTCCAAGGGCTGGCTCGGCGTCGAGTCCCGAGGCAGCCTGGAGATCGCCGCGGGCGAGGTCACCGGCGCTACCCCGATCGACGTGCGCTCCCTGCCGCCCCAGATCCTCGGCGTCACCGCCAACCCGGTGCTGCTCGGCTACAAGTACCTCGGCGACAGCGCCCGCATCCCCCTGGAGGTCACCCGCCACGACGACGTCGCCGTGCTCGTGACGCTCCTGGACCAGACCCGGGCCCGCACCATGTGGACCCGTGACGGTCGCCGCCTGACCGCCGTGACCTACCAGGTCCGCAACAACCGCAAGCAGTTCCTGCGCCTCGCCCTGCCGGAGGGCGCCGAGCTCTGGAGCGCGTCGGTCGGAGGCCGAGCCGTCCAGCCGGCCCGCGCCGGCGACGACCGCGTGCTCGTGCCCCTCGTGCGCAGCCAGGCGGCGGGAGGGGCCCTGGCGGCGTTTTCCGTCGAGGTGGTCTACGTCGAGGACGGCGAGGCCGTGGCCGACAACGGCAAGGGCTCCTTCGAGGGCAGCCTGCCGCTGCCCGACGTGCCGAGCACCTACGTCGCCTGGACGGTCTACGTGCCCGACGGGACCAGGGTGAAGGGCCAGGACGGCTCCCTGCGGCACGTGGACTACCTCTCCAACCCGATCCCCGAGGTCGACGTCCACCAGATCCAGACGATGTCCAACCAGGCGGCCCAGAGCGCCGGGGCCCAGGCGGCCTCGGGGGCGATGGGGGACGGCGCGGTGCCCGTCGCCGTGAGCCTGCCGATCCAGGGCCAGCCCGTGAACTTCGAGAAGCTGCTCGCCCTCGACGAGGAGCTGTGGGTGAGCTTCGAGCTGAGGATCTGACGACCGCCGCGTAGACTGGGACCACCTCCCGCTCCCCGAGGTGCCCCCGTGCGACTCCCCCTGTCCCTCCTCGCCCTCGCGCTGGTGCCCGCCTGCGGCGGCGACGACACCGACGACTCCGCCACCGAGACGACCACGGAGACCGACACCGACACCGACACCGACACCGACACCGACACCGACACCGACA
>CAZCVP010000129.1:0-23255 GCA_964501915.1 uncultured Enterobacterales bacterium | reverse complement strand
GGGCGGCGCCCCGCCGCCGGGCCCCGCCCCGCCCGAGCCCTCCCAGGAGCCCGCCCCCCCCCCGCCGATGGACGACTGGGGACAGGACGCCGACGACGACGAGCCCCTCCCCCGCGAGGGTCGCTCCAAGGGCTTCAAGGTGCTGGCCGGGGTCGCTCTCACCCTCGTGACCCTGCTGCTGCTGACGGTCGGCGGCACGAAGATCATGGAACAGCTCCGGTCGGGGGACGGCGCGCCTCCGCCTGTCGAGACCCCGGCCGAGGTACCGGTCCCGGAGGCCGGTCTGCCAGCCGAAGGGACGCCCGGGAGTCCTCCGGAGGTCGAAGCGCCGCCCGCCGAGGTCGACCCACCCCCGGAGCCCGAGACCCCGCCGCCGGCCGCGGGCCCGCAGGTGCGCTTCGTGTCCGCAGCCGCCGACACCAAGAAGGTCCGGGCCGACTGCACCAGCGGCGGCGAGAAGCACAGCGACCGGGACGTCCAGGCGGTGCTGCCCATCGCCGCGGCGGAGAAGTGCACGGTCACCGCCTACCTCAAGAAGGGACGGCGCTCGGCGACCGTCACCGACGTCGAGGCCGGCATCTACACCTGCTTCTCGGGCGACGACGACACCTGCGTCCGCAAGTAGTCGACGCCGATCAGGCCCCGAAGAGAGCGGGGGTGAGGGCGAGCGCGATCGCCGACGCCACCGCCGCGCAGAGGAAGTTGAGCCCCAGCCCGGCGTAGGCCATGTCCCCCGGGGCGACGCCCCCGGCCTCCGAGGCGATGGCGTTGGGGGCCGTGGCGACGGGCATCATGAAGGCGCAGGAGGCGGAGATCGCGGCGGGGACCATCCACAAGAGCGGGTCGAGTCCGGCCGCCAGGGCGCCTGCGGCCAGCAGGGGCAGGGCGATCTGGGTGGTGGCGGTGTTGCTGGTGAGCTCGGTCAGGAAGGACATCGCCAGGCAGAGCAGGGGCACCGAGAGGCTCAGGGGGAGGTCGGCCAGCCGCGAGGTGGCGTCCGCGAGCCAGGCGGTCAGGCCTGAGGAGGAGATCGCCGCCGCCAGCGAGAACCCTCCGCCGAGCAGGATGAGCACGGACCAGGGGATGGACTTCTCCGCGCGACGCCAGGACAGCAGGAAGCGCCCCTCCGCCGGGTCCCCCTCGCGGGGCGGTCCGGTGCGGGGGAGCATGAACAACACCAGCGCGGCGAGGATGGCGACCCAGGCGTCGCTGACGGTGCCCGGGACCCAGTCCGACCAGCCGGGCACCTGCAGCGGGCCGAGGTCGAGGGGGCGTCGCGTCAGCCACAGCAGCAGGGCCCCGGCCACCACCGCCAGCACCGCGCGCTCCCCGGGCCCCCAGGCGGGCATCTCCGGCGCCTCGAGGGGTCGCTCCGAGCGGCGGGGCAGGGGCAGGGCGACGGTCGTGACGACGAACCAGGCCAGCGGCAGGCTGACGGCGGCGAAGGGGATCCCGATGGCCATCCAGCTCGCGAAGGAGATCTCCCGCCCCATGTCGCTCGCCAGGCCGGCCAGGACCGCGTTGGGCGGCGTGCCGACCAGCGTGGTGACGCCGCCGATGGAGCAGGCGTAGGCCAGGCAGAGCATGAAGGTGCTGTGGGTGCGCTCCCCCGGGGCCGTCGTCGCGGCCAGGACCGAGGCCAGCGGCATCATCATCACCATCGTCGCCGTGTTCGAGACCAGCCCCGAGATGACCCCGGCGGAGACCATCATCGCCAGCGCCACCCGACGGGGACTGGCGCGCACCGCGGCGGGTCGCAGCAGCCAGGCGGTGAGGCGGCGGTGCAGGCCGACCTCCTCGGTGGCGTGGCCGATCACGAAGCCGCCGAGCATCAGGAAGTTGAGGTGGTGGGCGTAGGGGGCCGCCGCGTCCTTGATCGACGCCACGTCGAGCAGGGGAAAGGCCACCAGGGGCACCAGGGCCGTCACGGCCATCGGCAGCACCCCGCCGAGCCACCAGATCGCCATCAACACAGCGACAGCGCCCGTCCGGTGGCCCGCGGCCGTGAGGCCCTCGGGGGTGGGAGCCGCCAGGAGCGCGCCCGCGGCGAGCAGCCCGAGCGCCACGCCCGAGAGCCGGTAGCGGGGGTGGACCCTCGCCGCGTCCCAGGCGTGGACCCACGCCGACAGCGTCGTGAAGAACCTCGTCACCGGGCGGCGGTATCCGACACCTTGCCGCGGCACCACCCGCACCCGTGGCAGGATCGGCGCCCGGCGAGTCGCCGGCCCTCTCGAGCAAGCCTGGAGGGCACCCCCCCGGAGCCGACCGACAACCGTGACCGCCCCCCCCCGCACCCCCTCCTTGTTCGTCTGCCCCGAGACCGGAGCGGCGCTGGACAACTGGCGCTCGCCCTCCGGCGTGCGCTACCCGCTCGTGTCGGGCATCCCCGTCCTGGTGTCCGAGCCCAAGGCCTTTCTCTTGCGCCACGGGCCCTGGGACCCGAACCTCGGCGTGCCCACCGTCCAGCGGCAGCCGATCGCCATTCGCGAGCCGGACGCCATCACGCCCCACCTCCCCGCCGGGGCCCTCGGCGCCCCGCTGGGCCTGGGGGACTGGCTGGCGGCGGTCGGATCCCTCTGTCCGGCCCAGGTGGCCCTGTCCCAGGGCTCGGAGCTCGCTCCGCCCGGTCCGGTCCTCCACCTCGGCTGCGGCGTCGGGGACTTCACCCGTCGCGTGGCGGTGGCCGGACGGGTGGTCTACGCCGTCGACCGCTCACCGGAGGCCGTCGTCCTGGCCCGCGACCTGCTCTCCGGTCGCATCCGCCAGGGCTGGATCCCGACCCACGGAGGGGGAGCGGCCAAGGTGCGCTTCCCCCACTCGCCGGTGCCGCCCGGCGTCCAGTTCGCGATCGCCGATCCCCGACGGCCGCCCTTCGCGCCCGGTTCCTTCGCCTGGGTCCACGTGGACCGGGCCCTCGACGGCGCCGATGCGACCCGCCTGGGCGAGGTGCTCGTGGCGGCCACGGCGGTGCTGGCACGCGGGGGCACCCTGACCCTCACCACGGCCTACGACGGGCCGCGGGCCGGGGTGCCGGGCGCCCCCGCGCCGGAGCCGGAGCTGCGGGACGCTCTGGTGGAGCTGGGGCTGAGGGTGGTGCGGGAGCAGCTCCACGTGCCGCGGGTCACCCGGCACTACGACCGGAGCTTCCAGGTGGACTTCCACCACTGTGTGGCGGCGCGGAGGCACTGAGCGGGGCGAGGCGGGGCGAGGCGGGTGGCGCTATGGTCCCAGCGTGATCCTCCCCCTCCTGCTCTCCTGCACGCCCGTCGACGTCGAGGACCCCCCGCCGCCGCTGCCGGACGCCTGCGACTCGGAGCCGCTACGCGGCGACTCCGGGCTGGACAGTGGCGGCGACAGCGGCGCCGAGGGCCTGGTCCTGGGCTGCGAGGTCAGCGATCACCCGGACCTCGTGACCTCGAAGACCGTCGAGGTCGAGCTCTCGGATCCATCGACCGCCCGCCTCGTCTGCACGCTCCAGGGCGACCCCCACGAGCGCCACGTGCTGGAGAGCGAACAGACCACGACCACCCACCGCTTCGTGCTGCACGGCCTGCTCGCGGCCTCCAACTACGAGTGCCTCGTCGACCTGGGAGAGGACGGTGCGTCGCTGGCGGCCACCTTCTCCACCGACCCGCTGCCGGACTGGGTGCGGCTGCCGGTCCTCGACGGGGACCCGGCCGCGAGCTGGGGGGCCTACACCCTGCTCAACCACTTCGTGGGCGGCAAGAAGGTCGACGAGCAGAAGCTGGTGATCTTCGACTGCCACGGCCGGGTGCGCTGGTACCTGGACGTGCGCGACGACATCACCAACGTCGACGTGTCCTATGTCGGCGACGGCCAGCTCCTCTACGGCGGTGGCTTCGGCGGGCCACCCCGCATCGTCGACCTGGACGGCGACGTGATCTGGGAGTCCGAGGGACCGTACATCGGCAAGTCCCACCACCACGACGTGGAGATGCTGCCCTCGGGGCGGGTGGCCTCGCTGGTGACGACGTCGAACCAGGACGGCAGCACGGCCTGGACGGGCTTCGGCGTCGAGATCGTCGACGTGCCGAGCGGGGCACTGGTCTGGTCCTACGACAGCCAGCAGGCGGTGGACGCCGGCGAGCTGGAGACCGGGGCCGGCGACCCGTACCACGCCAACGCGCTCCAGGTCGTCGAGGTCGACGGCGTGCTCCAGGACGTCTACGTCAACCTGCGGGACATCAACACCTTCGTGCGCATCGACCCGGTCACGGAGCGCTTCGCCTGGACCCTGGGGCCCGACGGGGACTTCGACCTCGTCCAGGACGACGGCACGCCGGCCGGGGAGGGGGACTGGTTCTACTGGCCCCACGCCCCCGAGGTCGACGGCGACCGCGTCCTCTTCTTCGACAACCGCAACCCCCGCCCGGACGAGGAGACGAGCCGCGGTGTGGAGTTCACCCTCGACCTGGACGACCGCACGGCCCGGGTGAGCTGGGAGTGGACGGAGAGGGACTTCCGGGAGCAGGCCTGGGGGGACATCGATCGCCTGCCGTCCGGGGACGTCCTGCTCGGCATCGGACACTGCGCCGCCTGCTCGGCCTCTGACCCCCAGAGCCGCACCGCCGTCGTCGAGGTGGACCGCTCGACCGGCGAAGTGATCTGGCGCCTGAGGTGGGAGGACGACACCGACGGGCTCTACCGGGCCCAGCGGCTCTCCGGCTGCGAGCTCTTCGCCAACGCCGCAACCTGCCCCTCCCTCGACGACCGCTGAGGACGACGGGTTAGCAGGCGAGCCGCGCATGTCCACCGAGTCTCCCGCCCGCAAGGTCTTCATCAAGACCTTCGGCTGCCAGATGAACGCCTACGACAGCACCAAGATGCGTGCCCTGTTGGCGAAGGACGGGTACGTGCCGACCGACGACCCGGAGGAGGCCGACCTCATCCTGGTCAACACCTGCAGCGTGCGGGAGAAGCCGGAGCACAAGCTCCACTCCTTCCTCGGCGAGGTCAAGCACCTCCGCCAGGACGGCACCCGGATCGGCATCGCCGGCTGCATGGCCCAGCACGCGGGCGAGCAGCTCTTCCGCAAGTACCGCAAGCACGTCGACCTGGTCTTCGGGCCGGACCAGGTGCCGCGGGTGCGGGACCTGGTGGAGCGCTCCAGCCGGGAGCGGGTCCTCGACAACACGTTCCTCGACGCCGCCGACTACGCCTTCGTGGCCGATCTCGAGCCCGTGGCGGCCAACCGGAGCCAGGTCGGGACCTTCGTCACCATCCAGAAGGGCTGCGACAACAAGTGCACCTTCTGCATCGTGCCCGCCACCCGTGGCGTCGAGGTCAGCCGGCCCTCGGCGGACATCCTCGGGGAGGTCCGGGCCTGCGCGGCGCGGGGCACGCGGGAGTTCACCCTCATCGGGCAGAACGTGAACTCCTATGGCCTCAAGGCCTCCGGGGAGCCCACCTTCGCCGAGCTGCTCCACGCGGTGGCGGAGATCGAGGGCGTGGAGCGCATCCGCTACACCACCTCCCACCCGCGTGACATGGGCGCCGACGTCGTCCGGGCCTACCGGGACCTTCCCCAGCTCACCAGTCACCTCCACCTGCCGGTCCAGTCCGGCTCCGACCGGGTGCTGCGGCGGATGAAGCGCTTCTACACCCGCGAGCACTACCTGAGGCTGGTGGAGGACCTCCGGGACGCCCGCCCGGATCTCTCCCTGACCACCGACGTCATCGTGGGCTTCCCCGGCGAGACGGACAGCGACTTCGAGCAGACGATGACGCTGCTCGACGAGGTGGGCTTCGAAGGGTCCTTCTCCTTCAAGTACTCGCCCCGCCCGGGCACGGCGGCGCTGCGGCTGAAGGACCCGGAGATCGAGCCGGCGGTCGCCTCCGAGCGCCTGGCCCGCTTCCAGGCCGGGCAGCGGGTGCTCCAGCTCGACAGCAACCGGGCGCTGGAGGGCCAGGTCCACGAGGTGCTGGTCGAAGGGCCGAGCAAGTGGGACCCGGAGGTCGTCTGTGGCCGCACCGGGACCTTCAAGATGGTGAACTTCCCGGGTGCACCAGACCTGATCGGGCGCACGGTGCCGGTGGAGATCACCCGCGGCTTCGTGAACTCCCTCCGGGGGGAGCGGGCGGGCGGCGCTACTGGAGCGTCCAGAGCACCGAGCGGCTGAAGAGCGGCGTGGCTTCGCCGCCGCTCACCGGCACCTGGGACACCCGCACCTCGAGCTCGCCCTGCTCGCCCTTGACCGGGGCGTGGACCTTGAGGAAGGCGACCGTCGGGCCTCGGCGCACGGTCGACGCGGGCGCGACCCAGTAGCGGGCCTCCCCGACCTTGGTGTCGCCGTCGTAGACCTCTCCGATCAGCCACCAGGGCTCGCTGGCTGGTGGGCCTCCCGCGTAGACCAGGACCGGCAGCTCGACGACGAGGGAGCCCATCTTGCCCACGACCACCGTCACCGGGTAGTTGTCGGCCAGCGCGGCCTTGCCCTCCATCGAGAACGGCATGCGGTAGGACTCGGGCCGCTCCCGGGCGACCTCGAAGGCCATCTGGAAGTCGTCCTCGTCCTCGTAGACGTCGAAGTCGTCGGACTGCTCGGCGGCCTCGGCGGCCAGGCGCTCGGCGTTGCGGTCCCCCTCCTCGAGGAAGCCGAACTCGTCGTCCTCGTCCGCCTCGGCGCTCGCGTCCTGCCCCCAGGCGCCAGCGAGGCTCATCAGCAGCAGCAGCGTCATCCTGTCCTCCGGTAACGTCGAAAATAGCCGGGGAGTGTCTGACGATCCAAGACCCGCGTCTCCGGAGATTGGTTTCACGGAGTTAGCAGTACGCTCGCACGAGGGGTTCCGTGACCAACCCGCACATCACCGCGTGGCGGGTCCAGGTGCGACGCCGGGCCCGGACCGAAGGACCGCTGCGCAGGATCGGCGGCCTCGTCGCGCTGGCGACCGTCGCCGGGGCGGCGCCCCTGGTGGAGCCCGTCTTCTTCGGCTTTCTCGGACACCCCGACCTGCTCGCGGCGGGCATCTCGGGCATCGGGCTGCGGGTGGGGTTGGTCTGCTGTGGGGCGATGGCGCTCGCCACCTACGGCGCGCTGGTCCGAAGTCCGGAGCGGGCCGTGCTCGACCCCCACCCGATCGAGCCCGAGCGTCTGTTGCGCTACCTGCTGCTGCGCACGGCGGTGGAGCGCTCGGGGTGGTGTGTCGCCTCGGCGCTCTTCCTGCTGCCGGTGTTGCTGGCCGGCGAGCCGGTGGCCTGGGCGCTGGCGACGGCCGTGGCCGTGGGCGGCTGGGCCGTCGGGCTCCTGTCGGGCTTCTCGGTCCACCTGGCGAGCATCTGGGTCGCCGAGAGCCCGTCGCTCGCGGGTGTGCTGGAGCTCATCCGCGGACAGAACCCGCGGCTGCAGGCCGCGCTGATCTACGCCCCCGGCGCGGCGCTCACCCTGGGAGGCCTCGCTGTCTGGGCGGCCAGCGCCGGGGCCGCGGTCGTGCTGACGGGCCAGCCCGCCGGGGCGTTCCTGCTCGGAGTGCCCCTGGTGGTGGGGGTGCTGGCCTGGCTGACCGCGCCGGCCCTGGGTCGGGCCTGGTACCACCGGGCCACCACCCTGTTGGCCGAGATCGACGCCGCCTACGCCGGCCAGGACGACACCGAGGAGGCCCGATCGGTCTACCTCGAGTGGGCCATCCGGGGCCTACCGGCCTCGCTGAGGCTCCGGCTCCTGCGGGAGCTGCGGGCCGGCTGGCGGGCCCACCGGGGCTGGCTCACCGGGGCCTGGGGCCTGGGTGCGGTGGCGGCCCTCGCCGCCTGGTCCAAGGACCCGATCGCCGGACCACGGGCCTTCGCCGTGGCCGGGGCCGGCATGGTCGTCGTCGCGGCGGTGGTGTTCCGGCTGCGCCAGGAGTCGCCGGAGTGGCTGGACGACTGGCTCGGTCTCACGGCCGCCCGCATGCGCACGGCTCGGACCCTGGCGGTGGTGGGCTGGCTCCAGGGCCTGATCGGGCTGCCGGTGGCGGCGCTGGCCCTGCGCCAGGGGCCGGGCCCCGCCCTGCGGCTCTTCGGGGGCCTGGAGGCGGTGGCCGTGGTGCTGGCGCTGGTCGCCACCACCACCAGCGCCTGGCGAGCGGGGTGGGCGGCTTATCTGCCCCTGGCGGTGGCCGTCTGGGCCCTCGCCGCAGCGGGGAGTGTGTCGTGAGCGCGATCGTCATCGAAGGACTGCGCAAGGAGTTCGGCCGGGTCACCGCGGTGGAGCGCGTGGACCTCACCGCGCCTCCCGGAGAGCTCGTGGCCCTGATCGGCCACAACGGGGCCGGCAAGAGCACCACGATCAAGGTCCTCACCGGTCAGCTCCTGCCGACCGCCGGGACGGTCAGCGTGGGCGGGGTCGACGTGGTAGCGGACCCCGGCGCGGCGCGGGAGCGCATGGGCTACGTCCCCGAGGAGCCGGCGCTCTACGACTACCTCACCGCGCGGGAGTTCCTGGAGCTGGTGGTGTCCCTGCGCGGCACCGGTGACCTCGACGAGGCCCTGGAGCTCACCGGGCTGGGCCCCGACGCCGACCGCCTCATCCGCGAGTACAGCCAGGGCATGCGCCGCAAGACGGCCCTGGCGGCGGCGGTGGTGTCCAAGCCCCCGGTGATCATCCTCGACGAGGCGCTCAACGGCCTCGACCCGCCGAGCGCGGCCCGGGTCAAGGCCTGCCTGCGCAGGCTGTGCGACGGCGGGGCCGCGGTGCTCTTGTCGACCCACGTCCTGGAGACCGTCGAGCGCCTGGCGGACCGGGTCGTGATGCTGGCCCACGGCCGGGTCGTGGCCGACGAGCGGGTCTCGGAGCTGGGGGACGAGGGGCTGGAGGCGTTGTTCCTGGAGCGGATCGGGGCGTCGTTGGAGGAGGGCTAGCCCGTCCGCTTCCCCAGCCCGCTCTCCACCAGCCCCGCATAGTGCCCCCCCATCGCCATCAGCTCCTGGTGGGTCCCCCTCTCCAGGATGCGTCCGGCGTCCATCACCAGGATCCGGTCCGCCGCCGTGATGGTCGACAGCCGATGCGCGATCACGATGACGGTCTTGCGGGCCAGGATCCGGGCGATGGCGTCCTGGATCAGGGCCTCGGTGACCGAGTCCACCGACGCCGTGGCTTCGTCCAGGATGACCACCCCGGGGTCGTGGGCCATGGTGCGGGCGAAGGTCAGGAGCTGGCCCTGGCCGACGCTCAGGTCTGCGCCCTGCTCTTGCAGCACGTGCTGCCACCCGTCCGGGAGGCTGTCGATGAAGCCGTCGGCGTGGACCAGGCCGGCGGCCTCCGCGCAGGCCGCGTCGTCGACGTGGGCGCTGCCCAGGCCGACGTTGAAGCGCACGGTGTCCGGGAAGAGGTGGATGTCCTGGTGGACCGTGTTCACCACGGAGCGCACGGCGCCTGCGTCCAGGGCGGACAGCTCGTGGCTGTCGAGGCGGATGCTGCCCCGGTAGCCGTCATAGGCCCGCGTCAGCAGCCGCGTCAGCGTGGTCTTGCCACAGCCGGTCGCGCCGACGATGGCCACCACCTCGCCCGGACGCACCGTCAGGGAGACCCCCTTGAGCACGTCCTCGGCGTCCGGGCGGTACCGGAAGTGCACGTCCTCGATCTCGAAGTGGCCGGCCAGCGGGCTCTCGGGGACCTCCCCGGCGCCGATGCGCTCGTCGAGGTCCATCAGGCCGAAGATCTTCTCCAGCGCGGCCACGGCCCGCTGGATGACGGCGATCTTCCCCGAGAACTCCCGCAGCGGCTTGAAGAGCTTGTCGAGCAGGTCGATGAAGGCCACCAGCAGCCCGGCGGAGATCGCCCCCTGCAGCAGGTCCCCCGCGGCGTACCAGAGCATCAGGGCGACACAGATGGACCCCGTCCCGTCCACGGCGGCGTACATGAACGCGTCGAACACGTTGGAGCGCACGGTGGCGTCGCGGTAGCGCTTGTTCAGGTCGACGAAGCGCCCATGCGCCGCCACGGCGTGGTTGAAGAGCTGCACCACCCGCACGCCGTTGAGGCGCTCCGCCAGGTAGGCGTTGACCGTCGCCAGGGTCTCGCGGACCAGCAGGTAGTAGTGACGCAGCCAGCGCCGGCAGAGGGAGAGCACGGCCACCAGGGGCGGCGCGACGGCCAGCAGCACGACGGTCAGGCGCCAGTCGAGCCACGCCATCGCGACGAGCACGCCCAGGACCATCATCACGTCGAGCACGATGGTCACGACGCCGTGGGAGAGGGCGTCGCCGAGGCTCTCCACGTCCGAGGTCGCCCGGGTCAGGAGCGCACCCGCCGGGCGACGGTCGAAGAACGCAGGACGAAGCCCCAGCAGGTGGTCGAAGATGGCCTCGCGGAGGCGGCGGATGGTGCGACCCCCGGCGATGGCCAGGGCGAGCTGGTAGGCGGCCTGGACCGAGAAGCTGAGGACGATGGCGCCGAGGTAGGCGAAGGCGACGGTGTGGAGCCCCTCCAGCTTCCCGGGCGTGATGTGCCGGTCCAGGGCGACCTTCAGCAGCCAGGGCTGCGCCAGCGCCAGCCCCATCGCCAGGGGCGTGAGCAACACCGGCAGGCCGAAGAGCCAGGCGTCCTGGCGGGCATAGGGCCAGAGCCTGCGGGCGAGCTGCCAGCCGCTGCGCTCAGCCAAGAGGCACCTCCACCGGCTCCGGTGGCCGGTCGGACTGGTGGCGCCAGGCCGCGCGGTAGAGGCCCTCTCGCTCGATCAGCTCCCGGTGGGTGCCCTGGTCGACGAGCCGCCCCTCTTGGAGCACGAGGATCGTGTCGGCGTCGACCAGGGCGCTGACCCGGTTGCTCACCAGCAGCACGGTGGGGCCGACGCCCTCGCCGCCGACCCGGTCCAGGGCAGCGATGAGGCGTCGCTCCGTCTCGTGGTCCACCGCCGAGAGCACGTCGTCGAGCACGAGCAGGTCGAAGGACCGGTAGAGCGCCCGGGCCAGCGCGACCCGCTGTCGCTGCCCACCGGAGAGCATCACGCCGCGCTCGCCGACCACCGTGTCGACGCCGTCGGGCAGGGCTTCGAGGTCGACCGCCAGCGCCGCCCGCTCCAGCACCTCCTGGACCCCTTCGGTGTCCGGCACCCCGAAGGTGATGTTGTCGGCCACGGTCTCGGAGAACAGGAAGGGGACCTGCGGCGCCACGGCCAGGCGGCTGCGCCAGGTCTCGAGGTCCAGGTCGAGCACGTCGACACCGTCCACGAAGAGCATGCCGGCCGGTGGGTTCCACTCCCGGGTCAGGACCTGGAGCAGGGTGCTCTTGCCGGACCCGGTCCGGCCGAAGATGCCGACCCTGCCCCCCGCGGGCAGCGAAGCACGCAGCCCGTGGAGGATCGGCTGCTCGCTGCCCGGGTAGGAGAAGGTGAGGTCCCTGAGCTCGATCGCCGGACCCTGACCGCGCTCGGGCGCGAGGTCGCCGAGCCGGTCCGGCTCGGCCCCGCGCAGCTCGTCGATGCGCTCCAGGCTGGTCATGGCCCGCTGGAGCACGCTCAGCAGCCAGCCGAGAGAGCGCAGCGGCGGCAGGAGGTAGGCCACGTAGGTGGTGAAGGCGACCAGCTCGCCGACGGACAGCTCGTCGGTCGCCGCCATCGGCCCGCCGATCGCCAGCAGGCCCCACACCGCCAGGCCCCCCCCGAGCACCAGCAGGGGGAGCACGAAGGACCGCACCCAGGCCAGGCGCACCAGCGTGGCGAGCCAGGCCGCGTTGCGGGTCGCCAGCCGACCCCGAAAGGCCTCCTCCGCGTTGAAGCCCTGCAGGGTCCGGATGCCCTGGAGGCTCGCCAGCACGTGGGTCGAGATGTCGGCGAGCTGCTCCTGCTGGAGCTTCGTCAGCTCGAAGAGGCGCCGGATGCCGAGCTGGACCAGCACCAGGCTGACGGCGATCGGCAGGGCCACGACGCCGGTGAGGGTGGGGCTCAGCGCCCACATCTGCTGCCCGGCCAGCAGCAGCGCCAGGGTCACGTTGACGATCTGGAGGGCCCCGAACCCGGCGAGGACGCGGAGGTAGGTGATGTCGTTGGCGACCCGGGACACGAGATCGCCGGTGGTCCAGCGCCCGAGCACCGCGGCTGGCAGGGCCATCAGGTGGGCGAAGAGGTCGTTCTTGAGCTGGTACTCGACCAGGCGCCCGGGGGTGAAGAAGAGGACGCGGGAGAGCGTGCGCACGCCGATGACGGCGGCTCCCATGGCGGCGATCACCCCCGCGGCCTGCAGCAAGACCTGCCGGGCGTCGTCTTCCTGGGCCCGCAGCGCGTCGACGGCCGTGGCCAGCTCGAGGGGGATGTGGACGGCGAGCCAGTTCGTCGCCCACAGGAAGACGCCGCCGGCCAGGTACCAGCGCCAGTACCGGGCGGGGTAGTCGCGGACGAACCGCAACAGCGGGGTCGTGGCCGCAGCAGACCTCAGGACGGCCCGCTGTCCCGGGTGCGCGCCGCGTCCACCAGGTAGCGACCGGCCAGCACGTCGCGGCCGACGACCACGCTCGGGGGACCCGCCGTGGCGACGAGGCGGAGGGTGGCTTCGTTCTCGGCGCCGCCGAGTCGCAGGACCGTTCGCGCCAGCAGGTCCCCGGCGTGCTGGCCCACGGCCACGTCGACGGACTGGGATCCGAGGAGCAGCGTGACCCGTCCCGGCACGCCGGGGCGCAGCTCGGCGTAGAGCGTGGAGGTCTCGCAGTCGGTGGCGCACCGGGCCGGCAGGCGGTGGATGCCCCAGGCGGGCAGTGACACGCGCTCCGACCAGCCCACGATCACCGGTCCCTCGAGCTCCAGTGCCCAGTCCTCCTCTCCGTCCTCCTCCTCGGGCTCGGTCTCCCAGGCCTCGGGTTCCTCGACCGTGTCGCCGCCTGGAGACTCGAAGGCCTCGTCGGCGTCGTCGGCCTGCTCGGCGTCGGCCCAGTCGTCCTCGTCGGCCTCTTCCTCTGCGGGCTCCTCGGACCAGTCCGCGTCGTCCTCGTCGTCCTCGGGCCACACCTCGTCGAAGGGGTCCGGAGGAGGGACCTCCTCCTCGTCGAGCTCGTCCCAGCCGAGATCGGGGGGCTCGGGGCGTGGCTTGGCGGGGCGCTCGGGCATCGACAGGGTCCCTATCATAGGATGGGCCATGACCCGGCTCGGATTGGTGGCTCTGTTCCTGCCGGGCCAGGTGGACGCGGGTGACACGGTCCTCGATGCCGCCCGGGCCCTGGTGTCGCAGGGGCCCCGCGTGGCGGGGACCGAGGGGGGTCGGGCAGCCCAGGCCTGGGTCGCCGAGGAGCTGCGAGAGGCCGGCTACGAGCCCGCCGTCCTGGCGTCGGAGTCTGGACGGGGTGCGGTCCTGGCCTGCCAGGGCGCCCCGGACGGCGCCGCCTGGGTGGTCGCCCACACCGACGCCGTGCACGCGGACTGCCCGGGGGCGGTGGACAACGCGGGCGCTGTCGCTGTGGCCCTCTCGCTGGCTCGCGATCTCCGCGAGGAGCGACTGCCGAGCCCGCTCTGCTTCGCCTTCCCCGACGGCGAGGAGCGGGGTCTGTGGGGCTCGGCCAGTCTGGCGGAGCGGTTCCAGCCGGCCTGGGTGGTGTCGCTGGAGCTCGTGGGCCAGGGGCAGCCCACGGCGATGGGACTGGGGCCGGGCTGGGGCACGGCGGGCCTGCGCTGGCTCGCCGAGGAGGGGGACCTCGCCATCCCCTGGGCCTACCGCGTCCACTCGCGGCTGCTGCCGGGCCAGGAGCGCAGCGACCACGCCCCCTTCGCCCGCAACGGCGTGCCCGCCCTCCTGGTGCTCGGAAGGCCCCGCTCCGGGATCTACTGGCCGTACCACACCGCGCGGGACACGCTGGAGCGACTGGACCCCGAGGCCCTGGCGGCGGCGGAGAGCAGCGTCGAGGGCCTGCTGCGGAGCGGACGTCCGACCGACCGCGAGGACGCGGCGCTCCAGCTTCCCTACACCCGCTGGACCCTGCCCGGGCCCCTGGTCTGGCTGGTGCTGGCCACCGGCAGCCTCCTGGGCCTGTCCCGGGCGCGGGGAGCGCACCGGGGCCTGGGCTGGGGACTCGCGGCGGCGGGGGCCGCAACACTTGCCGGGGGTGCGGCGTGGTGGCTGGCCCTGCACGGCCGCCCCGGGGAGGGCGCCCTGGCCGGTCCCGGGCTGCTGGCCTGGGCCGCGACGGCGGTGGCCGCGTGCGCCTGGCTGCCCGTGCGTCCCGGAGCCGTTCGTGGCGGCGCGGTCGGTCTCGGCCTCGCCACCGGTGTCCTGGCCTGGCTGGATCCGCTGCTCGCCCTGCCCTTCGGGCTGGCGGCGGGCGGGCTGGCCTGGATGGACCGGCAGCCCCTGGCGGCCCTGCTCACCCTGCCGCTGCCGCTGTACCTGACCTGCCCGTCGAGCTGGCGGGAGCTGGTCTTCCACGGCGTGATCCCGGCTTCGCCCCTGGTGTGGCTGCCGGTCCTGGCCCTGCTGTGGTGGGCGCCTGTCTGCGCCTGGCTGGGGACCCGGTGGCGTCCCCGGCGTCCGTGGCTCGCCGGGTTGGTGGCCGGCGTGGTGATCGCCTGGGCTGCGGTGGCTCCGACCTGGACGGAGACCTGGTTCACCCGCAGCGAGCTGCTCCCCTGGTGAGGCCTTCGGTCCTCTCGGCGCTGTTCTTCGCCTCCGGGGCGGCCGCGCTCACCTACGAGGTGCTGTGGATGCGGCGGGTCGCGCTGCTGCTCGGCAGCGGCAGCCTCGCCGTGACGCTGACGCTGGCGGTCTTCTTCGGGGCCCTCGGGCTGGGGGGGCTGGCGGCCTGGGCCTGGCGACCGCGGCAACCGCTGCGGGCCTACGGGGCGCTGGAGCTGGGCATCGGCGGCTGGGCCCTGGCGCTGCCGGCGATGCTCGGGCTCGGCGCGACCTGGGCCCTCGACGGCAGCGGCCTGGCCCGTCCGCTGGTGGTGGTCCTGGCGACCCTGGGGCCGCCCGCGGCCGCGATGGGGGCGACGCTGCCGGTGGTGGCAGGTGCCGGACTGACGGCGCAGCGGGTCGGTCGGCTGTACGGGATCAACACCGCGGGGGCGGTCCTGGGGGTCCTGGCCACCCCGGCGGTCCTGCTGCCGCTCTTGGGGGTGCGGGGCAGCGAGGTGCTGGCGGCCGGGCTGTCGATCGCGGTCGGCGGGATCGCCCTGAGATCGGAGCGTGCAGCGCGGTCGCAGCGCACGACGCAGGGCGGTGCGCTCGCCCTGTCGGCGATCTTCGCCGCCGCGGTCTCCGGTGGCGTCGCCATGTCCCTCGAGGTCTCCTGGACCCGCCTGGCGGCGCTGCTGCTCGGGCCTTCGATCCACGCCTTCGCCTGGGTCCTGGCGGTCTTCCTGGGTGGCGTGGCGCTGGGGGCGGCCTGGGGCTCGCGGCCCGGCGATCTCGCCAGGCCCCTCGGCCTGCTGGGCCTGCTCGCCGTGCTGGGGACCTGGTCCTTCGGACAGGCGCCGACCTGGCTGGCGGGGGGCTACGACCTGGTGGGGCCCTCCGGGCTCTGGGCCATCCAGCTCGTGCTGTCCGCGGTGGCCATGGCGGGGGCGCCGGTGGCCAGCGGCGTGGTCTTCGCCAGGGCGATCGCCGCCGCCGGGGGTGGGACCTCGCGGGCCACCGCGCTCGTGCTCGGGGCCAACACGCTGGCGGGCGTGGTCGGCGCGGCCTGTACGGGGCTGTGGCTCCTGCCGGCCCTGGGGCTGCCGGGGGTCGTGCACGCGGCGGCGCTGGTCGCGGCCCTGGCGGCGGCGATCCTGGCCCGGCCCGGGTGGCTCGTGGCCGCCGCCCTGGCAGTGGCCGTGGCGCCCGCCTGGCAGGGCAAGCTCCACGCGGTCGGCATCCACCAGAGGGTCTCCGATCTCGGGGATCGGCGACCCGAGGCGGTGCGGGCCTTCGCCGAGGAGGGCTGGGAGCTGCTGTCCTACGAGCAGGGTAGGACGGCCGCCGTGGCGGTCGGCCGGTCGACCCGGACGGGCAACCTCTGGCTCTCGATCAACGGCAAGGTGGACGCCAGCACGGGCGTGGACATGCCCACTCAGCTCCTGTCGGGCGTCCTCCCGGCGCGCATGTCCGGCCAGCCCCGGCAGGCCCTGGTCGTCGGCCTCGCCTCGGGTGTCACCTCGGGTGCGCTGCTGGACGAGGGCGTGGAGGCGCTGTGGGTCGTCGAGATCGAGCCCGCCGTGGTGTCGGCCTCGCGGGCCTTCGACGCGGTGAGCGGGGCGCCGCTGGACGATCCGCGCACCCACCTGATCGTCGACGACGCCCGCACGGTGCTCCAGCGCCCAGGGCCCGCCTTCGACGTGATCGTCTCCGAGCCCTCCAACCCCTGGATCACGGGCGTGTCGAACCTGTTCACGCGGGAGTACTGGGAGCTCGGCCGGGCCCGCCTGGCGCCCGGGGGCGTCTTCTGCCAGTGGATCCAGCTCTACGGGCTGCGCACCCCCGAGCTGCGGTCCCTGGTCCGCACGTTCACCGAGGTCTTCGGAGAGGCGTGGCTGGTCGAGACCGTGCCCGGCGCCGACGTCCTGCTCCTGGCGGGACCTCCGCCGCCTCCGGACTGGCCACGGTCGCCCACCCTGGGCCCACGGGGGCTGTCGGTGCTCGGTCTGGGGGCGCGGCTGAACACCGATGACCGACCCTGGGTGGAGCTGGCGGCTCCCCGGGCGGTCCACCTGGCGACCGCCGAGGACAACGCGGCCCTCATCCATCGCATCGCCGACGGGCAGCCCTGATAAGCTCGGGCGCCATGAGCCTGATGAACGGGGTCAAGGATCGGCTGGTGACGCGCCTCCAGTCGCTGTCGCGCAAGCTGCGGATGCGCCTGGAGGGGGTGCCGACCACGTGGGAGGAGGTCCGCCTGGTCTCCAGCGCCGGCTACCAGCTCCACGGCCACGTCCACCGGCCCCAGCGTCCGGGGCGCTGGCCGGGTGTCTTGCTGTGCCCGGGGACCGATGACCCTGGCGGCGTCTTCGATGGCTGGACCCAGCCGGTGAACGCCGACGAGATCGCCGCGCAGGGCTTCGTCGTGCTCCACTTCGATCCGGCCGGTCGGGGCAAGAGCTGGGGAGAGGAGGACTACGGGGGCCTGGAGCACCAGGACGACGTGAAGGTCGCGCTCCGCCACCTGCTGAGCAGCCCCCACCTCGATCGGGACCGGGTCGGGGTCGTCGCGATCTCCCTGGGGATCTCCATGGCCTGTGGCGCCCTGGCCAGCCTCGGGGACGAGGTCGGCGTGAAGTGGCTGCTGGACTGGGAAGGTCCCTGCGACCGGGAGATCATCACCGCCGGGGGTCGCATCATGGCTCCGGCGATGGGCCACGGCCTCGAGGACGAGGTCTACTGGAGACCGCGGGAGGCGGTCCGGTACGTGGGCCAGCTCGGGTGCGGCTACCTGCGCATCCAGGCCGAGCGGGACCACGCCCAGCCGGGGGAGATCCGCCACGCGGCGCGCATGATCAACGCCGCCGCCGTCGGACGCCTGCCCTGGTTCGCCCTCAACGACCACGAGCGTGGCCTGGTGCCCGCCTCCCCGGAGCTCTACCCCTCGGGGCGGACCCCCGCGAACCGCGTGCTGCTGCGCTGGCTCCGCACCCTGAGCGGCTGACGGGCAGGAAACCACCGCCGCTGCCCGGCATTCGTCTCCTGTCAGCGATCGAGCGTGGTGATGGCCCTGTTGAGCTCCTGGCGCGTCGTGTTCGTGGTGGTCGCCGTGCTCGCCGCGGTCGGGCTGGAGCTCGCCGCGGCGAAGGACACGGTCGCTGTCGGCGAGCGCTGGTTCCAGCAGCAGCAGGAGGCCCTGGCGGTCCAGGTCGCGCAGCAGGTGGCCGAGGAGCTGGCCGCGGCCCGGCGCGTCCTGGCGAACATCGCCGCCGACGAGGCGCCCGCCGACCCGGCGCTGCTGGCCGCCTGGCTGGCCGGCCAGGAGGCCATCTACGACCTCGAGACCGCGCGGGGCCTGCGCCTCTGCGACCGGAGTGGCACCGTCCTGGCGAGCCTGGGCAGCCCTCCGGGGGCGGGGCCGACCTCCGACCTGGAGATCTGCGACCGCTGCGCGCTCGTGGGCGAGGTGCTCCGCCTCCAGGGCCAGCCCGATGCCGTGGGACGGCGCGTCGAGCTGGACCTCTCGCTGCGGGTGATGTCGGAGCGCCTCTTCGCCCACGTGCGCAGCGGGCAGGAGGGCTATGCCTGGATGCTCGGGCCCGGGGGAGTCGTGCTCGGCAACCCGGACGGCCAGGGGCTCGGCACCCGCCCGTTCGGGGCCGCCGACAGGTCCCTGGTGGCCATGGTCCGGGACATGGAGGCCGGAGGGCAGGGCAGCGCCTCCTATGCCTGGGAGGAGCGTCGCCGCCTGGCCGCCTACGCCCCGGTCGCCGGCGCCCGGCTCAGCGTGGCGGTCTCGGCGGACTCGGAGGAGATCAGCGCCGGTCTCCGGGAGTCGCTGCGACTCCAGGCCGGCGCCGGTCTCGCCGTGCTGGGGGTGCTCCTGGTCGCGGGTGCGGCGCTGTGGTCCGAGCAGAGGCGCCACTTCCGGACCCAGCAGCGGGCCCTCGTCGAGCGCGTCGCGTTGCGGGACGCCGCGGCCCACGCCGATCGACTGGCCCTGCTGGGCACGCTGACGGCGGGCGTCGCGCACGAGCTGCGCAGTCCCCTGACCGTCCTGGTGATGCTGGAGGAGGAGCTGGAACGCGGCGGGCTGGAGCCGGAGCTCTGCCGGCTCTACGCCGAGGCGGTCGCGACCCTGCGCACCCTCTCCTCGGACATGACCGACTTCGCCCGGCAGGGGGATCCCGGCGAGAGCCGGTGCGATCCGGCGCTGGCCGTCGAGGCGGCCCTGCGCATGGCGCGGCCACGACTCCGGGCCCGGCACCGCCTCCACGTCGACCTCGACGAGCTGCCCTGGGTGGCGATGGCTCCCGGCCGGCTCTCCCAGGTGGTCATCAACCTCGTGCTCAACGCCGCCGACGCGCTCGAGGCCGGAGGGACCATCTGGATCCGGGGTCGCGCGGAGGGGGACCGGGTCCTGCTCCGCGTCGAGGACGACGGCCCGGGCATCGCCCCGGCGCAGCGGGATCGGCTCTTCGAGGCCTTCGCCACCACCAAGGCGCGTGGCGAGGGCACGGGGCTCGGTCTCTACCTGTGTCGCTCGATGGTCGAGGAGGTCGGCGGGACCATCGGCGTCGACCCGAACCACGCTCCCGGGGCCGCCTTCGAGGTCGGTCTCGTCGCCCAGGCCGGGGCCCGGAGGCTGGCCTCGGCGGGCTGAGCCGGTCCGATCACGACAGGGCGCGCACCCTGCAGCCCAGGCCGACCTGGGTCGGGGTGCCCGTGAACGGATCGAGCCGGCCCCCGTCCACCAGGCGGCCGGCCTCGAAGAGGCTCGACCACGGCGCCTCCACCGTGTCCTCCCGCAGCGCCTCGTCGAGGTGACAGACGCCCCTGGCCTCCCCGAAGCGGGTGCTCACCACCACCTCGGCGCCCTGGGTGAGCCCGCTCGCGGGGTGCACGCGCACGGCACGGGCAGCGGCTTCGTCGGCGGTGTAGCGGGTGCCGTGGTGGCCGGGACCGAGGGTCCGCAGCACCAGCCAGCTCGGGTGGTCTGGATCGGCCTCGGGGGGTCGCAGCCCGGTGACGGCGTGCTCCAGCACCTCGGGGGCCAGGTCGACGCGGGCGCCGGGGCGCTCCACCCGCCACTCCGCCCGGTTGAGCTCTCCCTCGTCGACGCCCCGAGGGAGGTCCCGCAGGGCGGCCAGGTCGGGCTGGCCCGACAGCTCCAGGATGCGATCGATCCAGCCCTCCAGGTCGGCCGTCGCGGCCAGGCGCCCCAGGAGTCTCAGGTGCAGGCCCCAGCCCCCGCCACGCAGCCCATCGCGCAGCGGCGCCCGGGTGGCTCGGAAGAGGTCCGCCAGGATGCTCTCCTCGGGTCGGGCCTCCCCGACGGGGTCCAGCACGGGTCCGGCGGCCTGCAGCGTGCGGGCCGGCAGCATCGGCAGGCTGAGCAGGGAGACGTCCGAGCGCTCCCAGAACATCGTGCTGGGCAGCACCCAGTGCGCCCGGCGGGTCGTGGCGGTCTCCACGGCATCGATCGCGACCAGCAGCTCCAGCCCCTCGAGTGCCTGGTGCACGCGATCGGTGTCCGGCAGGCGGCCGAGCGGGTCGCCGGCCACGCAGACCAGCGCCCTGAGCTGTCCCTCGCCGGGTGTCAGGGCTTCCTGGCTCAGGGCGGTCGCTGGGGCCTGGAGCAGCAGCGAGGCGAAGCCGTCGACGCGGGTCCGGGGGGCACCCCGGAGCGGGAAGGCGAGACACGCCGGTTGGTGGTCCACCAGCCCGCGAGCCTCGAAGAGGCCACCGGGGCGGAGCAGGTTGGCGGTCAGGGCGTGCACCAGGTACCAGGCCCAGGCCGCCAGGGTGCCGTTGTGGTGCTGGGTGAGCTGGGCGTTGCGGGCGATGGTCGCCATGGCCGCGCGGGAGAACTTCAGGCCCAGGCCGCTGACGTCTCCCGCCTCCACACCGCAGATCCCGGCCACCCGCGCCGGCGTCCAGGGAGCGAGCCACTCCGCAGCCCTCGGAAAGCCCTCGGTGTAGTCGCGCAGGTACTGGTGCTCGTACCAGCCCCCCTGGGCGATGGCGTTCGCCATGCCGAGCAGCAGGAAGAGCTCCGTGCCCGGCCGGATCGAGAGGACCGTGTCCGCCTGGCGGGTCAGGTCCGTGGCGCGATGACCGGCGGTGGCGACCCGTGCGAAGCGCCGGGTCCGCCGGAAGTACTGGAGGGCCTGGGTGTGGACGGTGCCGGCCTGCAGGGGCCCCCAGCGCGCCTCGTCCTGGTCGGCCCCCAGCAGCAGCGTGTAGTGGGCTCGGCCGACATCGGACTGCAGCGGTACCGGGTAGCCCAGCATCAGCTCGGAGGCGTAGAGCAGGGGGGCGCCGGCCAGCGCCAGCTCGGAGAAGAGGTGGGTCGTGCCCAGCCCCAGCGCCATCGCCCCGGTGCGCGCGGCGCCCAGGGGGTTCTGCCCGAGGGGAGCGCCCGCGTAGAGGCCGAGGGACTGGGGACCCGAGGCCTTGCGGATGCGGGTGAGCTCGGCACCGATGGTGCGCAGCGCCTCTTCCCAGTCGACGGGCTCCAAGCGGTCCCCGATCCGACGGAGCGGTCGGCGGAGGCGCTCGCCGGCGCGGGCCATCGCCGCCGCGCGCTTCCCGATCTCGCAGGAGAACCCCGCGTTGTTGGGGTGGGAGCGATCGCCCGCCAGCGACTGGATGCCCGTCCCGTCGACCTCCAGCGAGACGCCGCAGAGGCCCTCGCAGGCCCGGCACCAGCTCAGCGTCCCGCTCATGTACACCCTCCGCACAGCGGGCGAGAGGATAGCCCGGGGTCCATCGGTCTACCGCATCCCCGGGAGCACGGAGTCCAGCAGGTCCAGGGCGGTGGGGAAGGCGAACAGGTCGCGCCGCAGGTTGGTGGCCGCCTCGGAGCTCTTGAGGCGCGGCACGAGGCGAAGCAGGAGACGCTCGACCCGGGGTCCGGCCGTGGCCGCCAGGTAGGGCACCACGGGAGCGCTCGGGTCCGCGGCCAGGGCCCGGGCGGCGGCTTCGACGGCCCGGCCGGGCTCGCCCGCGGACAGCAGGGCCGCAGCGGGCTCGGGTCGGCCCGTGTCCGATGCGAGGACCAGCGCGTCGTGGTGGCGGGCCGAGGCGTGGGCCTGGCACACCGCGGGGAAGGCGGAGTGGCCGGCGCAGGCTGCGAGGTGCGTGACGCCCGGGGTCTGCTCGGCCAGCTCCGAGAGGGCCACGAGCCAGCCGGCGGCGGGGTTCCTGGCGGCGGCGGTCGCCAGGACCTCCGTGCGCGTGGTCTCCCCGAGCTCGATGAGCCGGCGGTACAGGCCGGCGTGGGTCGCGTTGGCCTCCAGGGCGTCCAGGGCGTCCAGGGCGGCGCGGATGGCGGCGGGCGTGCCCAGCGCCTTGGGACCGATGGCGAGCTCGACGAGCGCGACGGGGTGCTGCTCCGCCAGGGCCCCGTACAGCAGCGCCAGCTCGCGGGCAGTCGTCGCCTGGCTGGCGGCCTGGCGTAGCTTCTCCAGGTCCCGCGGGAGCACGAGGCCCTCGAGATCCCCGCCGAGCAGGCCCGTCACGGGGAGAACCCGCAGCGGCGAAGCACCTCGGCCGGGGCGGGTGCGGGGACCTCTCGCGGGCTGGAGCAGGCCGCGACCAGGGGACCGGCGGGGGCGGCGTCGAGGGTCAGGGCGCCTGGGGGCAGGCGGGGCACGCCCGGCGAGGCCAGCAGGGGGTGGCCGCGGGGGACCAGCGGGACCAGCCGCTCCTCGCTCCACCTCCAGATCATCTGGAGACCCACCGCCGCCAGCGAGGTGCCCTCGCCGTCGCGGGCGAAGACCAGGAGCGAGAGGTCCTGTCCCTGGGCCGGGCCCAGCGCCTGCCTCGGCAGGGTCAGGACGCGGTCCCAGACCGATCGGACGGTGAGCAGGCGGTCGGAGTCCCCCACGCCTCGCAGCGCCTCGTGGACCCGCAGCACGACGGGCCAGGTCTGCTCCGGTGGCGTGGAGTGGGCGACGCGTCCCGTCACCCGCAGCACGCACCCCTCCGCAGATGACGACAGGTCGAAGACCCCGTTGAACGGATACCGTCCTGCGCCGGGGAGCAACAGGACCGGAGGCAGGTCTTCGCGCAAGGTGGATGACCGCAGGAGATCGAGGAGGAGGTCCGTCCAGGACCCGGCCCACGAGTCTACCCCCTCTGACGGCGGGAGCGCACCAAGGTCCGCCTGACACACTGGACCTCCAGGTCGCTAGTTGTCCCCAGCCCGCCCTCACGATAGCCAGCGCTCGCGAGGAGCGACCATGCAGAACTGGCTCATCCCCCTTGGCGGTCTCCTGACGGGCTCTGGCGTCGTGGCCCTCATCTTCGGGTTCGAGGTCGACACCGGCCGGGCCTTCCACACCAGCTTCTCCGAGATCGGCTACACGGGCATCGGCCAGTTCGGGCTCAACGGCCTGGGCGTGGCCGCTCTGGGTCTGATCCTGGTCGGCCTGGCGATGATGATCTTCGCCAACCGCACCGCCTGGACCCAGACCGGCGGGTACTGAGCTGGACAGGACTGGGAGCGGTCAGCCAGGAAGCTGCCTTCCAGCGGAGGATCGCGCCAGCCACGAGCGACTGTCGCCCAGCGCGTTCGGAGGTGCTCGTCGATGCGCCGAGTGGGTGAAACCCGTCGTTCTGCCTCCCGAGAGCTGTCCGCTGAGGGTGTGGATCTCACACTGACAGGGCCTCCGGCCCGGTGCGCTCGACGGTCGCCGAGACCGCAGGTTGGCCGATC
>CAZCVP010000128.1:2558-23434 GCA_964501915.1 uncultured Enterobacterales bacterium | reverse complement strand
ATCCAGCCCTCCACACGGGCGTGTGGAGCCTCCAAGGTCGCCCAGGGCGACACTCGTGGTGCCGCCCGCCGCCGGGGGGGCGACGCCCGCCGCCGCGCCCGCGCATCGAGGCGACGCTACTCCGTCTCCGGCGGCCCCTCGCCCAGCTCCCAGGCCAGCCGCGTCAGGTTCCAGAGGAAGGCCGAGTTGTCCAGGCCCTGGTCGTCCCAGCTCTCGTAGAGCTCGAGGATCTGGGCGTCGGGCATCAGGACCAGGTAGCCGGAGCCCATCGAGCGCGCGGCCGCCAGGCAGGAGCCCCCGGAGGTGGCATACAGGCAGTCGTCGTCGTCGACCGCGAGGCTGCCGGGTGCCAGCGTCCCCAGGTCATCCACACCGTCCGCGAGCGGGTGGTCGGAGCCGCCAGCGGGGAAGCTCTCCGAGCTGCCCCCGATCCGCATCGAGGCTCCGAGGTCCTCCATCAGGGTGTTGATCACGTCGGCGCCCATCGTGCCGCCGTTCTCGCCCTGGACGGCCACGACTCCGCCCTCGGCCATCACGTCTTCGAGGTCACCGACCTCCCCACTGGAGAAGGTCTCCTCCGAGGTGAAGCCCGGCATCGGCAGGATGACCAGGCGGACGGCGCTCACGGTGCCCGGCCAGTCGTCGCGCTGGTCGACGGTGAGGCCCTCCGGTTCCAGGAGCGCGATGGTGTCGCTGTGGGTGACGTAGCCCCAGGCTCCCTCGGGGCCGACACCTCCGTGGCCGTGGAAGATCAGGACCTCGTCGCGGCCGCCGAAGGGGCCGGGGTCGGTCTCGGTCGTGGTGCTGGTGTCGTCGGTCGCGGTGTCGTCGGTCGTGGTGTCGTCGGAGCAGGCCACGGCCAGGACGGCGAACAGGGCGAGGGCGTGAGGGGGCATGCGATCTCCCGGACGTGCAACGTACACGGCCGTGCCGTCGGCGCCAGCGTCCAGTGAGGTGTGCATGACCTGGGGCGTCCCCAGGGAGCGCGAGGACCTCCAACCCACCCGGTGTCAACCTCCGTCAGGCCGGGTGTCGGGAATCCGGCAGGGGGAGCATCCTGATTTCGGGCACATGAGTGCCGTCGCACCCTGGCACGGGCCTTGGAAGGCCCCCCTCTCCGCGAGGGAGGTGCGTCTTGGCCTGCACAGTGATGTCGGGGACCGTCGTCGGGGTGGATGGCTACCCGGTTCGGGTCGAGGTCGACCTGGTGAAGCGCCTGCCTCGCACCACCGTGGTCGGCCTGCCCGGCAAGGCGATCAAGGAGAGCACGGAGCGGGTTCGCAGCGCCATCCAGTCGTCGAAGTTCGAGTACCCGAAGAGGCGGGTCACCATCAACCTGGCCCCGGCCGACCTGCCCAAGGTGGGCGCGGCCTTCGACCTGCCCATCGCCCTGGGCGTCCTGGCTGCCGAGTGCGACACCCTGGCGGCCGCCCTGGAGGGGGTGCTGGTCGCCGGCGAGCTCTCTCTGGGCGGAGAGGTGAGGGCGATCCGCGGAGCGCTCCCGCTCGCGATGATGGCGGCGGAGGTGGGGCTGAAGCGCGTGATCCTGCCGCTGGCCTCGGCGGCGGAGGGGGCCGTGGTGCCCGGCATCCGGGTCGAGGGCGTGCGCACGCTGAGGGAGCTGGTGGACGCGCTCTGCTCGGGTCGCGAGCTCTCCGGGGCCCTGCCGCGCCAGCCGACGGCGCTCGCGGACACGGTGGACCTGGCCGACGTGAGGGGCCAGCCCCTGGCGCGCCGGGCGCTGGAGCTCGCCGCGGCCGGGGGGCACAACCTGCTGATGGTGGGGGCGCCTGGGGTGGGCAAGACCATGCTCGCCGCCCGCCTCCCCACCATCCTGCCGCCGCTGACCTACGAGGAGGCCCTGGAGGTCACACGCGTCCACTCCGTCGCCGGCCTGCTGCTGCCCGGCTCGGGCCTGCTCGAGCGCCGGCCCTTCCGGGCGCCTCACCACTCGGTGTCGGCGGCGGGGCTGCTCGGCGGCGCATCCCTGAGGCCGGGCGAGGTGAGCCTGGCCCACCAGGGCGTGCTCTTCCTGGACGAGATCCCCGAGTTCCCCCGCGGCGTGCTGGAGCAGCTCCGGGGACCCCTGGAGGATCGGCAGGTCGTCATCTGCCGAGCTGCCGGGACGGTGCGACTGCCGGCGAGCTGCACGCTGGTCGCCGCCGCCAACCCCTGCCCCTGCGGCTACCTGGGCCACCCCAGTCGGCCCTGTCGGTGCAGCCCGGCGGAGGTCCGACGCTACTTCGGCCGGCTCTCGGGACCGATGCTCGACCGCATCGACCTCCACGTCGCCGTGGAGCCCGTGGGTGCCGAGGCCCTGCTCCACCTCCCCCGGAGTGAGTCCAGCCGGGCGGTCCGCGAGCGGGTCCTGGCGGCCCGGCGCATGCAGATCGCCCGCTACGCCGGTACGCCCACGCGGTGCAACGCCGAGCTCTCGGGACCGGCCTCCCGCGAGGCCGCCCAGCTGACCGCGCAGGCTCGGCGGGTGCTCTCCGACGCGGTGGAGCACCTCTCGCTCTCCGGCCGGGGCTGCGACCGCATCCTCAAGGTCGGGCGCACGCTGGCGGATCTGGACGGGGAGGTCCGGGTGCAGGTGCCGCACCTGGCCGAAGCCCTGGGCTTCCGCGGTGAGGATCCCGGCTCGGCGTTGGACTCGCGATGCAGCGCCTGAGACGAACGGCTGGGCGAGCCCTGGTCGTGGCCTGCGCGGTGTCCGTCGTGGACCAGGTCGACGACGGACAGGCCCTGGTGGAGCTGCCGCACGGAGAGCTGGTCACTCTCCCCCTGCGGCGGCTGCCCGTCGGCACGGGGGAGGGCGACGCGGTCTGCACGTTCAACGGTGGGCGTCGCCCGAGGTTCCGCGCTCTGCGCCCTCGCGCTCGCCCCCACACCCGGGCCCCGAGGCCCACCCCAGGAGCGAGAGATGAACCAGCTCACCCACCACCCTGACCACACCAAGGCGCTCGACGAAGCCCTGAAGTACATCCAGAAGACCTACGGGCTCGGCGCGATCATGCGCCTCGACGGCTCGGCGGTGGCGGAGGGACACCCCGCCATTCCCACCGGCAGCATCGGGCTCGACGCGGCCCTGGGCATCGGTGGACTGCCCCGGGGCCGCATGGTGGAGGTCTACGGGCCCGAAGCCTCGGGGAAGACCACCCTCGCCCTGCACGTGATCGCAAGCTGCCAGGCCCTCGGCGGCACGGCGGCCTTCATCGACGTGGAGCACGCCCTGGATCCGGCCTACGCGAGCCGGATCGGCGTCTCCTTGGACGAGCTGCTCGTGGCCCAGCCCGACTCCGGAGAGCAGGCGCTGGAGATCTGCGACGTGCTGGTCCGGTCCGGGGCGATCGACCTGGTGGTGGTGGACTCGGTCGCAGCGCTGGTGCCGGCCGCGGAGCTGGAGGGGCAGATGGTCGACCAGCAGGTCGGCCTCCAGGCCCGGCTGATGAGCAAGGCGATGCGCAAGCTCACCAGCATCATCAGCAAGACCCACTGCACGGTCGTGTTCATCAACCAGCTCCGCCAGAGGGTCGCCGTGACCTTCGGGCCCAAGGAGATCACGCCGGGCGGCAACGCGCTGAAGTACTACACCAGCGTCCGCCTCGACATCCGCCGCATCGGCGCCATCAAGGAGGGGGAGAACCACCTCGGCAACCGGACCCGCGTGCGGATCGTGAAGAACAAGCTCGCGCCGCCCTTCCGGTCCGTGGAGTTCGAGCTGCGCTTCGGGCAGGGCGTGTGCCGGGAGCTGGAGCTGCTCGATCTGGGCATCGAGCTCGGCGTCGTGGAGCGCAACGGGAGCTGGTACAGCTTCGGCGACCAGAGCCTCGGCCAGGGCCGGGAGACGGTCCGCAAGAAGCTGCTCGAGGACACCTCGCTCGGTGAGCGCATCGAACAGCTCGTGAAGGCTGCGGCTGGCCTGACCACCGTGGAGGAGCCAGCAGAGGCCTGAGTCGACGGCCCCGGCGTGTCATCGGGCGAGTGCGGCCTCTGGCGAAGAGGGCGTGTCGGGACTCCCCGTCGACCGCCGGGGCCAAGACCGGTCGGCAGTGTCGCAGCGGCGGATGGCCGGAGGCTGTGCCGTGGCAGGATGAGGCATGCTCTGTCTCCTGCTCCTCGCCTGTGGCGAGTCGATCACCTACAGCCCGGATCCCGCCGACTCGACCGCGGACACCGCCGACACGAGCTGGCTGTTGGAGTCCGACTGGTGTGAGCCGAATCCCTGCGATCAGCTCGATCGCCAGACCTGCCGGGTGGCCGAAGCCGAGGTGATCTGCCTCTGCGACGCGGGCTTCATGGAGGACGCTGAGGGCGCGTGCATCGAGGAGGTCTGTCTGCCGAGCCCCTGCGACGTGGCGGGAGGCACGGCCTGCGACGGGAGCTCGGGCGCGGCGGAGTGCGGCTGCGAGGACTCGCTCCAGCGCGACACCTGGGGGCGCTGCGTCCTGGACGCTGAGGAGTGCCAGGACCCGGCGGCCAACCCGACCCTGGTCGTGGAGACGGGGGGCTACGCCGTCCACCTGGCCCCGGTCGTGGGCGCCGACGGCACGTCCTTTGTTCCCCAGCTCGGCCGCGCCGTCATGGCGGTCTCGCCCGATGGCAGCACGCCCTGGAACCCACGCTACGACTACACAGCGGCCAGCCCGCTCGCCATCGGGGCCGACGGCGGCATCTACACCCACGACCAGGACGGCCTGCTCCACGTGATCCACCCCGACGACGGCCGGGACTGGTGGACCTGGCCGACGGGCGCCACGGCCACCGCCCGCCCGGCGCCGTCACCGGATGGACCGGTGTATCTGGGCTCCAGCGATGGGGTGCTGCACGCGGTGGAGGCCGCCCAGGGTTCCTGGACCCGCGAGTTCCGCAACGCGGTGGACGTGCGACCGGCGGTGGGGTCGACCGACGAGGCCTATGCGCTGGCCCTGGTCGTCGACGAGGGGAGCTGGGCGTCGGCGCTCTACCGGCTCGACCCGAGCAACGGCGACATCGAGTGGAAGCTGGACCCGGAGACGCTGACCCTCGCGATCGGCTCGCCCACGGTGCTGAGCGACGGCACGGTGGTGGTGGCGGCCGGCACCTCCGTGGTCGGGGCGAGCCCCGAGGGCGACCTGGCCTGGACCGTGACCCTGCCGGCGGCGGCGGCCTCCGAGGCGGTGTCCGATGGCAGCGGGGGCATGTACGTGGTCGCCGGAGCCTCGCTGTGCCGCTTCGAGGTGGGTGCCGAAGAGGTCGCCTGGTGCCTCGATGAGGTGACGGCGCTGACGCGGCCCGGGGTCGCGCAACAGCGCCACGCCGTCATCGCCGGACCGGAAGGAGGCCTCCACCTGGTCTCGCCCGAGGGGGAGCGTGTCTGGGAGCTGGGACTGGGAGGGGCACTGACGGCCACGACCCAGGCTCCGGATGGCTCGCTGAGAGTCGGCTCCAGCGAAGGTGTGCTCTACGGGCTGTCCTTCTGCGGCCCCTGCACCCAGACCTGGTGCGACGGCGACCAGCTCATGGGCTGTCGCGAGGACGGCCTCGGCATGCAGGGGCTGGAGGACTGCAGCGGCTCCGGGGCGAGCTGTGTCGACGGCGCCTGTCGCGTCGAAGACGACCGCGCCGAAGCCTGGAGGGCCTGCACCGAGGAGGGGGCCTCCTGGTTCGACGCCCAGGGCGAGGCCTCGACGTTCATCGAAGCCTGCGAATTCGCAGAGCACTGTGTGCAGGGCACCTGCGTCGGCTGCTGGTCCCAGCGCGAGGTCGGCTGCTCCGACGAGTCGACGGTGGCGATCTTCGACGAGTGCGGCAACCGCGAGCAGATCGTCGAGGTCTGCAACACGGACCTCGACGGCTGCGTCGACGGTCGCTGTGTGCCCTGCCACTCCCACGACGATCGGATCTGCGTCGACGGCGCGCCCACCTGGGTCGATGCCTGCGGCCGGCTGGAGGAGGCCGACGACCCCTGCGGCGGCGACGAGGTCTGCGAGGACGGGGAGTGCGTCGCCTGTGCCTCCCACGCCGACAAGGTGTGCCACGACGGTCACCCCTGGTGGGTGGACGCCTGCGACAACCGGGAGGAGCAGGCCGAGACGTGTGGCTTCTACGATGCCTGCGAGGACGGGGAGTGCGTGGAGGACTGCTACTTCCTGAGCTGCTCGGCCGCCTCCTACGCCTACACCTGTGCCGCGGGCGTCTCCGCCCAGAGCTGCACCTACGACGGCCCGGGGCCCAATGGCCTGGACGCCTGCACCACGACCTACGACAACGGCCACGAGGTGGTCTGCACCTGGACCGCCGAGACCACGGGGTCCTGCGTGGACGACACCGACGCGACCTGCGAGTTCTGAGCGGACCGCTCCCGATGGGCAGGTCGGCGTGGCCGCCGAGCTCTCCCGATCCAGCCCACCCGGGTCAGGGCGCCAGGCCGTCGAAGAGCGCCTCCAGGTCCGCGATCGAGCGCAGCACAGCGGCGGAGTCGGGCGCATAGAGCGCCGTCGCCGTCCAGCCACTGCCCGTGCACCAGCTCTTGCTGCCGTCGATGCACTCCCGCACCACGATGTCGACCTGCAGGCTGGTGCCGATGGCGCTGTTGCGCAGCAGCCAGGAGGTCCGGAGCTTGCCCGTGGAGGCGACCACGGCGTCGGTCTCGGAGGCCGTGAGCAGCGCCTCGGTGGCGGTCTGGCGCAGCACCTCGTCCTCGGTGAGCGTCGGGTAGAGCGCGGCGGCCTCGTCGGAGGGGCGGTCGTCGAGGAAGGTCGGGACCTGGATGCCGGAGAGGCCCACCTGCCAGGCGTGCCCGTCGCCGCAGACCTCCAGCGGCCCGATGCGCTGGTCCCCCGAGTCCGTGTTGCAGTTGGAGTAGACGATCGGGTTGTCGAGGAAGAGCACGCCCTCCTTCAGCGACCACCAGGCCACCGTCGCGGCCTGCTCGATCCGCGAGGTCCGGGAGCCGGACAGCGCCGGCACGACCTCGTGGCCGATGTGCTCCAGCCAGCCACAGGCCGGCTCGTCGACGGCGTGGCCGTTCACCGTCGGGCCGGTGCAGTCCAGCGCCGGCTGGTCGTCGCAGACGCTCTGCAGGGTCAGGGTGTAGGTGGCGTCCGTCGGCTGGGAGTCGACGAAGTCGGAGTCGTGGGCCCCCCAGCCCGTGACGTGGATCGCCAGGTCCAGGGGCTCAGCCGTGAGGATGCGGACCTCCGCCGCGTCGCTGTCGCGGCCGCTCTCGACGACCCGGACCTCGAGCCCGTCCTCGACCCGTCCCGTCTCGCCGTCGGAGAGGACCTGCCCGCCGAGGTCGGTGATCACCAGCACCGGGTCCCAGGACCCGGCGGTGCGCTCCAGGCGGAGCCTCGTCTCGGCGGTCTCGGAGGCCGCGCTCCGGTAGCGGTGCACGTTGTAGCGACCGGTGGAGAAGTCCTCGTCGACCGAGCCGGTCCGGCAGGCCTGGACCAAGAGCGAGGTCTCCCAGCAGGTCCCGGTCGCGCAGGGATCGAGGTCGGCGGGGTCCGGCTGCGTGGTGTCCGAGGTGTCCGTCGCCGAGGTGTCGGTGCTCCCGGTGTCAGGGGTGGCGGTGTCCGACGAGGAGTCGAGCGGGACGCCGACACCCTCCGAGTCGGTGGACGCGAAGGGCTCGGCGCAGCCCCAGGCGAGGCCCAGCGCCAGGGCGGGCCACAGCAGTCGCGGGGTCGGGTCGATGGAGCGGACTCCTGGCGGGGCGCTGCCCAGCCTACCCGAGTCCTCGGGTCCACCGGCCGCGGTTCGACTCGCCATGGGCGGTCTCGATCGGCTAAGCAGGGTAGGGTGAGGATCGGGACAGGATCCCGGTCCAAGGCCCCGAGTCGTCATGTCCACCGCCCCTGACAGCAGCGCCGAGCACCTGCGCTCACGCATCGCCGAGCTGGAGGCCGCGGGCGCCCGGGAGGCCGGTGCTCGGCGCCTGCTCGACGCGATGGATCGCATCCACCGGATCTCGGTGGAGCAGCAGGAGCTGGACAGCTTCCTCCGCGCCGTGCTCGATGCCACGCTGGAGCTGTTGGACTGCGACCGGGCCTGGCTGCTCTACCCCTGCGATCCGGAGGCCCCCTCCTGGAAGGTACCGATGGAGCGGACACGCAGCGGGTGGCCGGGCGCCTACGTCGGCGGCGACGAGCTCCCGATGGACCCGCTCGCGGCGGCAATCTTCCGGGAGGCCCTGGATGATCCCGCGCCGCTCGCCTTCGACGCGACCAGCGGTCGGACCAACCCACCGCACATCGCCGAGGCCTTCCACATCCGCTCGCAGGTCGTCCAGGCGGTGCGCCCCCGGACCGATCGGGCCTGGCTGATGGGCATCCATCACTGCGCCGAGGCGCGGGTCTACAGCGACGAGGATCTGCGGCTGTTCTCCGGCATCAGCGCCCGCGTGGCCGACGCCCTCGACACGCTGCTGGCGCTGAGGACCCTGGAACAGAGCGAGCGGCGGTACCGCGTGCTGGTGGAGAACGCGCCCGAAGCCATCCTGGTGGTCGGCCCCGGGGGCAGGCTCCTCGATGCCAACCGGCGGGCCACTGAGCTCTTCGGGCGCTCCCGGGAGGCCCTGCTGGCGGCGACACTGAGCGAGCTGGCACCCGAGCTGCAGCCCGATGGCACGCCCTCGCGCGAGGTGCTTGGAGCGGCGCTGGCCGCGGCCGGGGGCGGACAGCCCCCCCAGGTTCGGTGGGCCCTGCGGGGAGTGTCGGACAGCCCGCTGATGGCGGAGGTCCGGCTGCTCCTGCTGCCGGGGAGCGACCCTCCCCAGGTCCGGCTGAGCCTGCTCGACGTGACCGAGCGGCTGGCTCTGCAGGAGCAGGTCCAGCGCCTGCAGAAGATGGAGGCCATCGGTGAGCTGGCCAGCGGGCTGGCCCACGACTTCAACAACCAGCTCCTGGTCGTGCTCTACCACGCCGAGAAGCTCCAGAGGCGGCTCGCCGAGAGCCCGGAGGTCGCGTCCCACGCCGGTCGCATCGTGAGGGCTGCGCAGGGCTCGGCCGAGCTCACGCGGCAGCTCCTCGCCTTCAGCCGGCGGGCGGTCCTGCAGCCGCAGGAGGTCGCGCTCGACGAGGTGCTGAGCTCGATGGGGGGCCTGCTCAGTGGACTGGCCGGCGACCACGTGAGGGTCGAGATCGACGCCGCCGCCGAGCCGGTCAGGGCTCGTGTCGACGCCCAGCAGCTCGAAGGGGTCCTGGTGAACCTGGTGACCAATGCACGCGACGCGCTGCCGGAGGGCGGACAGGTCCGGCTGCGCTCGAGGCTGCTGGAGCTGGCCGACGAGGCGGAGGCCCGGGGACTGGGCCTGGCCCCGGGGTCCTATGCCTGCTGCGAGGTCTCCGACGATGGTGTGGGCATGGACGCCGAGACGGCGAGCCGGGTCTTCGAGCCCTTCTTCACCACCAAGGACCGTGGCAAGGGGACCGGGCTGGGACTCTCGACGGCTCTCGGCGTGGTCGAACAGTCGGGGGGCACCATCGCGGTCGCCAGCGCGCCCGGACACGGCACCACCTTCAGCATCTACCTGCCCCACGCGGAGCCCCAGCCGCAGGAGGTCTTCGCCTCACCCGAGGAGCCTGCCCCGACGAGGGCCGCCGGAGGCGCCGTCGTGCTGCTGGTCGAGGACCACGCGGACGTCGCGGAGGTCGCGGAGCAGGCCCTGGTCGCCGGTGGCTACGAGGTGCTGAGCTGTCCGGACGCCGCCGAGGCCCTCGACGTGCTCGGCTCGGACACGCAGGTGGACCTGCTGTTCACAGACCTCGTCCTGCCCGGCCTCGGAGGTCGCGAGCTGGCGGCCCGGGCCGGGGCGCTCCGTCCGGGGCTCCCCGTGCTCTACACCTCGGGGCACAGCGTCGATGGCCGAGGCATGCCGGGAGGGGAGGACCCGACGAGGGCCTTCATCCAGAAGCCCTACAGCGTCTCCGAGCTGCTGGGCCGGGTCGCGGAGGTCCTGGGCGGCTGACGCTGCTGACCGGCCAGGTCGAGGGCATCTCGCTTGCCCTCCACTCGAGGCGTCCGGCTCACCGCGGCTGGAGCTCGAGCTCCCCGATCACCGCCAGGTCCAGGCCCAGGTCCGAGCTGTCCGGGGCCGCCTGGTGGACCTGCACAGCCAGCACGTTGGTGCCCACGACCAGGGCGTCGCCGGGGGCCGAGAAGCTGCTGTAGCTGGTCTCGCCGCTGCCGGAGGCGGTGCGCGTGGCCCAGGTGTCCGCGGTCAGGGGACCGGCGGGCAGGCCGGTCCGCAGGACCTCCTCACCGTTGAGGAACACGGCCGCGCCGTCGTCGTAGAGGAGGTCGAGGCGGAGCCCGTCCAGGGCCGTGGGGTCCTCGGCTTCGAAGGTCGTGCGGAACCAGGTCACGGCGTGCTTGTTCGAGCTGTCGGAGCCGTAGCTCACCACCGTGACCTGGTGGTCGTCGCCATAGCCGAGGGGCCCGAGGCCCAGGCGGAGTCGTCGAAGCCGGCCTCCCGCCAGGTCGTGCCCAGGCTGGTCCCCTGGTCGTCGTAGCGCCAGGTCGAACCGGCCTCGAGCAGCGGCACGTCCTCGATGTCGTGGACCTCGTTGCTCTCGCCGGGGGTGCCCTCCCGCACCGAGGCCCAGCACGGGGTGGTGGTGCAGCAGTCCGTCTCCCGCGCCCGGGCCACGTCGCTGTACCACTCGTCGATCCAGTGCCCCTCGTCGCGGGCCACGCCGTCCGGGTCGAACAGGGTCAGGGTGCCGCCGAGGCGGCTCAGCTCGAAGCCGAGGTGGTGGGAGCCGAGGGCGGGCTGGTCGTCGGCGTAGAGCACCAGGAAGCCGAGCCCGGGCAGGCTCAGGGCCTCGTCGAAGACGTGGCGATCGGGCTCGTCGAGGTCGTCGCTCAGGGACCAGCCCGCCAGCGACACCTCGCCGCGCTCCGGGTTGTGCAGCTCGATCCAGCTCGGCGTGGCGCCGGTCTCGTCGCTGAGCGTGGTCTCGTTGTCCTCCATGATCTCGTTGATGCACAGAGCGGGCGGGTCCGGGACCTCGGTGGTGTCCTCCGTGTCTCCAGCCGAGTCCGGGACGGTGACCGAGCTGTCCCCGGTGTCGGTGCCCAGGGTGGCGTTGCAGGCGGCGAGCCAGATCAGCGTGGCGGCGGGCATGGGGGGACAGCCTATTCGGTGGCTCGGGAGATTCGGTTCAGATCGTGTCCACTCTTCGCGGGGTCGCCGCCCGGGTCCTCCGCTGCGGTAGAAGGAGTGATGGCCACCTCCGCCCACCGCGGCCCGATCCTCGTCGTGCTGCTCGCCCTCGTCGTCGCTGTGCTCGCCGTGTTCGCCTTCGGTGGCTCCGAGGCCGACGACACCGAGCAGATCCAGCAGGCCATCCGCCAGGTCGCCGAGGCCGGGGAGGAGGCGGACCTCCCCAGCGCCCTGGAGGTGATCTCCACGACCTACCGCGACGCGGACGGCATGGACCGGGACGCGATCAAGGGCTACCTCTTCGTGCAGTTCCAGAAGCGGGGCCCGGTCCACCTGGTGCTGAGCCCGATCGCGGTCGACCTGGAGGCGGGAGCCACCACCGCCGAGGCCACCTTCGCCGCGGCGATCGGCGAGGGCGGGGAGGGCCTCGTGGGTGAGCTGCTGCCCGAGACCGGCGAGGTGCTCGAGTTCCGGGTGTCCCTCCAGAAGGAGGGCGAGGTCTGGCGCATCACCTCCCACGAGCGCTTCGACCTCGGCGGCAGCCGCGTCGGGCTCCCCTACGACTGATCGGGTCGCTCGGCCGGGAGCTCCAGAGCCTCCAGCGTGGGCAGGTCCGCCTCGTCCTGCCAGCGGTGGACCTGGGGGCGGACGTGGAGGCTGCGGTTCACCACCAGGGGCGCCGGGACGGTGCGCAGCTCGCCGCGCCCGGTCCGCCAGGTGAAGCCCGGGTGGGCATGGGAGAGCGCCAGCAGGGCCAGGCCGACGACCCCCTCGCCGTGGCCCCACGGCTCGGCGCGGAGCACCCGGCCGATCGGGGCCTCCCCCGAGAGGACGCGATCACCGACCGAGGCCTCGGCGGCGTGGAAGGGCACGATGCGGGAGGTCCAGCCCGCGGTCCGTCGCGCGCGCAGGGCCGCCGCGGCGACGTGCTCGCCGTCGGGCGGCAGGCGCCACTGGAGCTGGAGCTCCAACGGCGTCAGGCCGTGGCGCCCCTCCGCGTGGGGCCAGAAGCAGAAGTTCTCCAGGGCGGCTCGGGCCAGCGTGCCGATCCCGGCCTGGCGTAGTCCGAGGGGTTGCCCGGCCCGGTGGAGGCGCTCGACGGTCTCCTTGAGGCAGGCCTTGGGCACCAGCAGCCAGTAGCCGTACTCTCCGGTTCGACTTGCCCGGAGGCAGAGCACCCCCTCGGGGGTGTGGAAGAAGGTGAGGGGAGGCAGGCCGATGACGCCCGGGGAGTCGAACCGGGCCAGCACCTCCCAGGCGAAGGGGCCATCGAGCCCGATCACGTGGTCCCGTCCGGTGCGGTCCTCCAGCTCGACCCCGTCCGAGCCGTGACCATCGAGCCAGGCGACGAGCTCACGGGTGGCCAGGCCGTCGGCGAGGATCCAGACACGGTCGGCGTCCGCCAGCACGAAGGCATCTGCGAGGACCACGCCGTCGTCGTCCAGGACGAGGGAGTGGCAGGCCTCGGAGGTGCGCAGGCCGTCGGCGCCCGGGAGCAGGCGCCGGGCGAGCGCCCGGGCACCCGGCCCGCGCAGCACCCCCACGCCGACGTGGGGGAGGTGGGTGAGCACCGCCGCTCGGCGGAGGGCGCGGTACTCGTTCCCCGGGTCCCCGTGGTGGACGACGACCCGGGCACCCACGAGCTCGGTCATGGCCGGGGCACTCATCGCCGCGAGGCCTCGATGTGGTCCACCAGCGCGTTGAGGGTGCGCAGCGCCAGGGGCGGGGCGTCGGCGTCCTCCACGACCCGGATGCCGAAGGTCTGCTCCACGGCGACCACCAGCTCCACGGCGTCCAGCGAGTCCAGGGCGAGCCCCGTCCCGAAGAGGGCGGCGTCCGGGTCCAGCTCCACGGGGGCCCGCTCCAGCATCAGCGCCTCGACGACGAGCGCCTGGACCTGGGCCAGGAGCGCACGCCGGTGGACCAGGGCCTCGGGCTCGGTGGGCACGGGGGAGGACTAACGCCCGGCTCGGCCCAGCAGGACGGCCACGGCGAAGGAGCTCGGCTCGGCGGCCAGGACCAGGACCCGCTCGTGGCGACCGGACTCCACCCGCTCCACGGCGTGCGCCAGCGCCAGCAGCGAGCCGGACGCCTCCGCCTGGCCGTGGTCCTGGCCCAGGTCGCGGACCGGGAGGCCCCCGAGGCCGGCGCCGCGGAGCTGGCCGGCCAGGTGGGTGCGGGCCCCGTCGCTGCAGTCTGTGGCGAGCACCACCACCTCGGGTCGGCCCGCGCCACAGGCTGCGATTGCACGGTCCAGGTGCGCCGGTCCTGCCAGGCCCACGCCCTGCACGGCGACCGGCCCGGCGGTCGCCAGGACGACGGCGGCGGCAGCAGCCGTCCGTGGAGCGCAGCGCTCGGGGGTGAGCCGGTCCAGCTCCTGTCGCAGGTCCCCCACCTCGTCCGCGGCCGCCACGACCAGCCCCGCCGGCGAGGGGCTGCGGGCCATCAGGTCGACCGCGGCGACGAAGGCCAGCAGTCCCGTGCCGGCCCCCGAGGCCAGCGTGAGGCCGGGTCCGGTCAGGTCGTGGGCCAGGCAGGCAGCTCCCGTCGCCGAGTTGCGCACCAGGCGGGAGAAGCTGCGCCCGCTGGCTGCGCCGCGCTCCACGCTGCGCTGCCAGGCGCTCTCGGCCTCTCCGGGCAGGGCGGGCACGGCGGCCACCAGGCCCCAGGTGCCGGTCCGGTCGGCGGGCAGCGCGTGGCCGATCACGGCCGTCAGGGCGCGGGACAGGGGATCAGGGGCTGTGGTCCGGCGGCCCGAGCATCGGGGCAGCTCCAGGGCCTCGCCGGGGGCCGGGGGGAGGAGCACGGCCGCGCGAGCGATGTGGAGGTCGGGGCCGGGTGCGGAGCGGGACGGGCCTCGGCGTGAGCGGCGACCGAGCACCAGGGTGGCGTTGGCCCCGCCGAAGGCCGAGCTGTGCTTGACCACGACGTCCACCGACGCCGCTTCGGGCGGCCCGTGCACCAGGCGCGATGGCGCCAGGGCCCGGGGCCCGCGGAAGCGAGCCAGGGGCGGCAGGGCCTGGCGCGCGATGCCCTCCAGGGCCAGGCTGGCCTCGAGCAGACCGCCAGCGCCCTGGCAGTGGCCGAGGTGCCCCTTGCCGGACGTCACGGGCACCTCGCCGCCCAGCGCACCGAGCACGGCCAGGGTCTCGGCGGCGTCGTTGGCTTCGGTCCCGGTGCCCTGGGCGCTGTAGAGGTCGATCTCGTCCGGGCCCACGCCGGCGTCTGCCAGGGCCGCCCGGATCGAGGCTGCCATGCCGAGTCCCCGGGGATCGGGTGCTGTGGCGTGGAAGGCGTCGGCGCTGCTGCCCCAGCCCAGCACGTGGCCGTGGACTCGGGCTCCGCGGGCTCGCGCGGCGTCCGAGCGCTCCAGCACCCAGGCTGCGGCGCCCTCGCCCAGGCTCATGCCGACTGGCTTCGAGAAGGGGGCACAGGGCTCGCGGCCGAGCACGCCGAGGGCGTCGAAGCCGGCTGCGACCATGTCCAGGACCACGTCCGCGCCGATCACCAGGGCGGCCTCGATGCGTCCCTGCCGCAGCCAGGTCGTGGCCAGGCCGACGGCGTGGGTGCTGCTCGCGCAGGCGGTGGAGACCGTGGCCCGGGGGCCGCTACAGCCCAGCCTCGCCGCCACGATCCGGGCCGTGCCGTCGGTCCCGGCCTGGCCGATCAGCGATGCCCGGTGGTCCCTGCGGCACCGCGTCAGGTCCCGGCGGGCGTGTAGTCCCCCGTTGCTGGTGCCGACCAGCACCGCGAGTCCGTCGCCGTCCCGACCTGCGGCGGTCAGGGCCGAACGGGCGACCTGGCAGGCCATGGCGTCGAGGGGCTGCAGGTCCGGCCAGGCCCGGGCGAGCTCCGACCGCATCGGCTCGGTGAGGAGGGCCGCGTGGCCGGGCACCGGGTGGACCTCGCCGAGCCCCTGGTGGGGGCGGTGCCCGTCCCGTCCCCGCTCCAGGGCTGCCCAGTGTGCCTCCAGGCCCTCCCCGAGCGAGGAGAGCACACCGACACCCGTCACGGCGATGGGGGACAGGGTCGCCGCCGCTAGCGGAGCCGTTCGACGTCGCGGGCCAGCTCGGCGGTGGTCATCACGACCAGGCCCAGGACGAAGACCATCGACCCAAAGGTCCAGACGGCCACGCCGAAGAGCGCCACGGCCGTGCGACCGAAGATCAGCGACCCGTAGCCCGTGACGAGCCCTCCCACGGCCAGGGCCCCGCCGAAGGCGAGGGTCCAAGCGCCGAGCTGGGTGGTGGTGGTCGTGACCTCCTCGGGGGTGTACTCGGCCAGCGGCTTGCGCTCCGGGCGGCGGTTGGCCGCGGACCAGGCCCTCCGGTCTCCGCCGACGCGCGCCACGGCCTTGTCGACCCGGCGCACGGTGTCGTCGACCAGCACCACGGGGTCCTGGCGGCTGAGACGCCAGCGCACGTGGTCCACCACGGCGAGGGTCTGGTCTACCCGCTCGGGATCCAGGTCCTGCCGGGCGCCGGCCCACTCGATCTCCCGGCGGAGCTGGTCGACGGGCCCGTCGTCGTCCCGCAGGACCCGGCCGACGCGGCGCAGCAGGCCCTCGTCGAGCTCCTCGAGGTAGCCGGTCACCCAGAGCACCGCGCTGGAGAGTGCCGGCAGCTCCTCTTGGAGGCGGCGCTGGATCAGGGGGTGCTGCTGGACGTCCCGCGGCAGGTCGCGGAAGCTCGCGGCGACGAGCAGGGAGCCGAAGCCGTCCTCGAACAATGTCGGAGGCAGTCCCAGCGAGCGCAGGCGGTTGCGCAGGGCGGCGGGGACCCCGTGGGAGCGAAGGCGCGCGACCTGGTGGTCCCAGTCGGCCACGATCGCCGCCGGATCGAGGCCCCGATCGCGGCGTGTGCCGCCGAGGGTGGCACAGCCGCTGAGGGTGCTGCTGCCGAGGCCGAGCGACACCAGGCCCGCCAGGTGGGACACGAATTCGCGTCGCTCCATGGGCCTCCTCCGAGGGCTCAGCCTAACGTGGGCTCAGCCCCCGAAGTGGATGCCCAGCCCACCGCCGGCGCTGAAGGTCGGACCGACGCTCTGCTCCCACTCCACGCGTCCTTCGGCCTGGAGGTAGTAGCGCGGGGTGGCGTACCAGCGGAAGGTCGCCCCGGTGCCCACGCGGTAGCGCATCTCGGTGTCTCCACCCGGGCCGTCCACGAGCCAGTGGGCCCCCACGCTCCAGAAGGGGCTCAGCTTGAAGCGCCGGGCGTCCACCTGGGGCACCATCACCCGCACCCCGGCCCAGATGTGGTCGGGGCCGCTTGGATCGTTGCTCCAGCCGGTCTTGTCCAGGCCGAAGGCGATGAGGCGGGTGGGGATGAACTCGAAGGAGAAGCCGGACACGTAGGGCTGGTTGACCGAGCTCGGCGCCCAGGTGGTCTCCACCGAGAGCTCGAAGCCGGTGCGGGGCCGGTACCTGTCGTACTGGGTGTCGCCTTCGCGGGCGTTCCAGACCGAGTCCGCCATCGCCAGGCCATAGACCATGGCCGCGCCCAGCAGCAGGGCGTTGGCGCCGCCGGGCCCCTGCTCGAAGTAGCCGTGTCCGGGGCCGAGACCGCCGAGGCTGGCCCCCGAGCCCGCCAGCGCGAAGAACGCGCCGCTGTAGACGGCGCCCTTGAGCCACTGGTGGTTCACGAACTGCCCCGAGCCCGGAAGCAGGAGCGACGCACTGCCCGAGAGGCAGGGGTTGTCCACCCACTCCCCCCGCTCGCAGCTGAAGACGATCTCCCGGAAGGTGTCGACCACTGGCGCGACCACCGGCATGTCCAGGTCCAGCTCGCGGGACTTCTGCGCCGGCGTCGCGACCCGGGCACCCTTGAGGTTCGAGGCCTCGGCGACCGCGTCGCCCCAGCGGTCCACCGAGTGGGTCGAGCCCTTGGACAGGCTCACCGTGACCTCCTGGATCTCGCCGTCGGTCCGGCGACGCAGGAGGTAGCGGCCGGGCTCCAGCGCCAGCACCAGGCTGCGACCCTGGGGCTTGGCGACCTCGGCGACCGGGGTGCCCTCGGGCTGGCGAAGCACGACGATCTCGCCGGCGAGCTCCTCGGGGAAGAACACCGACGCGGTCGCCCGGGTCACGTCGGTGAGGCGCAGATCGCCGTTGCCCTGGAGCTGGAAGTCGTAGGTCGGGTGCTGGGTACCGGCCTCGGTGCTGCCGGTCCGGGCCACGGTGCGGCCGTAGGCGTAGGCGTAGGCCTCGTTCAGGGACACCCAGCCGTCGCCGGTGTCCGCCGCGCCGCGCAGTCCGCTCAGCAGGTAGTGGGTGAAGAAGCTGCCCTGGATGCGATCGGACTCCTGGGCGTCCTCGTCGGCCGACGAAGCCGCCAGCCAGGCCTCGCCCTCGGCGTCCAGGGGGTCGGCGGCCAGGAAGGGTGCCGAGACGCTGGCGCCCTTCACCCGGGTGATGGCCCCCGAGCGGCAGGCGTCGACGATGCCCAGGTGCACGTCGGCGGGCACGTCGCGGATGTCCTCCTTGAGAGAGGCATAGGGGTAGAGGTCGGAGCCCAGGCGGAGCCCCGAGGCGTCGGCGTGGCCGGAGTAGTAGAAGAGGAAGAGGGTCTCGGCGTCGCCCTCCAGCTCCGAGGCCGTGCGGGCCAGCTCCTGCTCCAGGCGCTCGCCGGTCGGCGAGAGCAGCACCGTGACGTCGCCGGGGGCAAAGCCACCGAGGTCCTGGAGCACCTCGGCCATGCGCCAGGCGTCCTCCTCGGCGTAGTGCAGCGGTGCCAGCTCGAGCCCGCCGTCGTTGGCTCCGACGACCAGCGCCCGGCGCACCACCTCCTCGGCCTGGACGACGCCAGGCGCAGCCACCCACAGCAGGGCCGTGGCGCCGAGGAGCCGGGCGGCCGTGGTCATCTAGGGGGCCTTGGTCAGGCTGATGGTCTGGGTCTGAGCGCCGTGCATCGCTCCGTCCTGCCTCAGGGAGGCTTCGACCGTCTCAGGGGCGGGCGGGTCGCTGGTGAACACGGCGTAGAACTTCTGGATTCCCGGGGTCTCGTCCAGGGTGAGCGCAAATGGTGCGGTCTGCCACCCTTCTTCGGCGGATTCCGTCGGCCAGGTGCCGTAGACCTCGAAGTCTCCGCTCCCGTCGGAGCCGGCGAAGGTCACCCAGCCCTCCGGGGCCTTGCGGTAGCGGAGCTGGATCCGGGAGCCGGGACCGACCGTGGCGCCTTCGGCGAGGGGGCGTGGCCCGCGGTCGGTCTCGAGCCAGGCCTCGAGCACGTCCTTGACGCCCTTGGTGCTCACGACCTCGGGGGGGAGGTGGTCGGGGTCCTTCAGAGAGTCCGAGGGGCCGGTCGGCAGGGCGATCAGCAGGGCGGCGGCGAGGCCCAGCGCGGGGGCCAGCCAGACCTGCCAACGGGTCCACCAGGCGGCCTTGCGGGGCGCCTGCCTCGACGAGAGGTCCTTGATGAAGTCGGGCACCGGTGTGAGCTCGAAGGCGGCCCGGTTGTTCTCCTGGGCGGCGAGGCGCGCTGAGCAGCGCTCGCAGTCGGCCAGGTGGGTCCGCAGGGTCGCCAGCTCGGCTTCGTCGAGCTCGCCGTAGCGGTAGCGGTGCAGCGTCAGGGTGTTGAGATGGCTCACCAGTCCACCTCCTGGAGCCAGGGGGGGGGGTTCGACTTGATGCGACTGCGGAAGGTGGAGATGCGCTTGCGGACGGCGGCGGCGCTGATGCCGAGGACCTCACCGACTTCCTTGTGGGTCATGCCGTCGACGTAGTGGTAGAGGATGGCCTGCTGGGTGCCCTCGTCGGCCAGCTCCAGGACCCGGTTGAGCAGGTCGCGGGTGGCGGAGGAGGTGAGCATCATGTCCTCGCAGGGAATCGGCGGAGGCTCCTCGAGGAGATCCTCCGGCTTCCGGCGTCGGGTTCGCAGACGGTTGAGGCAGGTCGTGGTGGTGACCTTGAAGAGGTAGGTGGTGGGACGCGCATCGCCACGGAACGAGTCCTGGTAGCGGTGGATGCGGAGGAAGACCTCCTGCATCGCCTCCTGGGCTTCGGCGTCATTGCCCAGCAGGGACCGGCATCGTCCGAGGACCATGTCCCCGTAGCGCCGGTAGAGCTGCTCGACGTCCAGGCTCATCGACCTCCTCGAGTGCCGCGTGGAGGCCCGGGTCGTGTCTGGGGCGCCCCCGGCCGCCGCCCCCCGCCTCGGGCGGGGGTCCCGGCCGGGGGGCGCGGCGAGGGGGCCGCGCCCGGGGGGGGGGGGGGGGGGGGGGGGGGGGGGGGGGGGGCGCCCCGGCCCCGCCTCCCACGGCATCGGGAGGGTATCCCGGACGTCTTCCGATGCTAGGGGCACTCGCCGTCGGAGGGGTCGTCGTCGGAGGAGCCGTCCTCGGAGCCGTCCTCGGAGCCGTCCTCGGAGCCGTCGTTGCCGATCTCGCGGTCGGAGGCGGGCAGGATGCTGAAGGCCGTGTCCAGCCAGGCGGTGGAGCCGTCTTCGAACACGACCACCACGTCGACCTCGCCTTCCACGGCGTCCTCGGCGGCGGTCAGCGACAGGATGATCTCGTCGGGCCGCGTGTCCCAGCCGGCCGTGGCCACGTCGCCGTAGAACTGGACGTCGACCACGGAGGTGAGGGGCACCTGGCCGTCCACGGCGGTGATGTAGCCGATGAACTGGCTGCCCGCCTCGACGTGATCGGGGGAGAAGTCGAGGGTGACGTCGACCTCGACCGGACCGTCCGCGCCGGCGCAGTCGCCGTCGTAGCAGCCGTACTCGCCGTCGGACTCGTAGTAGATGCAGCCGGAGAAGGCCACGGCGAGCGCGGGGAGGACGATGAGGGAGTTCAGGCGCATGTTGAACCTCGCGGGTTGGGTGGATTCACGTCCGGGGACGAACGGGCCGGGGGGGACATTCAAGGAAGGTCCGTTCTTGCCCGTTCGCCCCTCTTGGACACCAGCCCGCTCGGTGCGCGCTACTCGGGGATCGCTATTTTCTTCGGCGAGGCCTCAGCGAGGGCGGATTCGTACCGCCGTGCCGCGGACGTCGTCGTCGACGATCTCGCCGCGCTGGGCCGCCTTGCGGCCACCGACCAGCACCAGCTCCGGCTTGGGCCCGATGTCGCGGCCCACGTAGGGACTCCAGCCGCACTTCGACAGCACCATGCGCTTGTCGAAGCGGGCCAGCTCACCCTCCCTGAAGAGCACGAGGTCGGCGTCGCGTCCCTGGGCGATCTCGCCCTTGTTCTCCAGGCCGAAGATCTTGGCCGGGGCTTCGCTCAGCAGCTCCACCATGCGCTCGAGTCCGAGCTTGCCGTGGTGCACGGCGGAGAGCATGAGCGGGAAGGTGGTGTCCACACCGGGAATGCCGGCTGGAACCTCCCAGTAGGGACGGGCCTTGTCCGCCAGGGTGTGGGGGGCGTGGTCGGAGCCGATGGTGTCGATGCGACCGCGCTTCAGGGCGGTCCACATGGCCTTGCGGTCGAGCTCGGCGCGCACCGGCGGGTTGCACTTCACCCGGTTGCCCATCATGTGGGTGGTCTCGGCGCTGAGGAAGAGGTGGTGGGGACAGGCTTCGACCGTGATCGGCAGCACGCCACGCACCGGGTCCAGGAGGTGGATCTCCAGCGCCGTGCTCATGTGGCAGATGTGGGTGTGGCGGTTGTAGGTGCGCACGAGCTGGATGAGCCGAGCCACCGCGCGCTCCGCCGCGATGTCGGGGGGCCCCCCCGGGGGGGGGGGGGTGGGGGGCGGGGGGCGGGCGGGCCCCCGCGCCGGGCGGGGGGC
>CAZCVP010000128.1:0-2548 GCA_964501915.1 uncultured Enterobacterales bacterium | reverse complement strand
GGGCCCCCGTGGGGGCTCCGCCCCCCCCCCGCGCGCCCCGCCGGGTGGGGGGGCCCCCCGGGGGGGGGGGGCGGGCTGGGATCCTCGGCGAAGGCGGCCCTGCGCTCCGTGAGGATCGCCTGGTCTTCGGCGTGCACGCCGATCAGACCGGTCGTCTCCCGGTAGACGCGCTCCAGGGTGTCTTCGTCGACCAGCAGCGGTCCGGTGGAGGAGCCCAGGAAGACCTTGATGCCACAGGCGCCGGCGGCCAGCAGCCCGTCGAGCTGCCCGACGTTGTCGGCGGTGGCGCCCGCCCAGAGACCGAAGTTGCAGCGGGACTCGGCGGCCGCCAGGGCTCGCTTGGCTTCGAGGGCTGCGAGATCCGTGGTGGTGGGCACGGTGTTCGGCATGTCCAGCACGGTGGTCACGCCGGCCGAGACGGCGGCGCGACTGCCGGTGGCCCAGGTCTCCTTCTCGGGGTGGCCGGGGGAACGGAAGTGCACGTGCGTGTCGATGATGCCGGGCATCACGAACTTGCCGATGGCGCTCAGCTTCTCCTTGGCCCGCCCCACGGGGCGGGTGCCCAGGTAGGTGATGCGGCCGTTCTGGATGCCGATGTCCACCACCTGACGACCGCGGCTGGAGACGATCGTGGCGTCTTCGATGAGCAGGTCGTAGGCCATGCGTGCTTCCGAGGGGCGGCACCCTGTAATCGAGGCTGCCGGGGTGCGGTAGGATGCCAGTCCACCGACCCCGATGAACGTCTCTACATATCCCACGCGCCACTTCCTGCGCTTGTTCCCCTCGGCCCGGCAGCTCGCCTCCGAGGATCTCGCGCGTCTGTTGTCTCTGTTGATCCCGATCCAGGTCCCTCAGGGGGCCGTCCTGTTCGTGGCCGGCGAGGACCCGGACGCCGCCTTCCTGCTGGCTTCCGGGGAGGTCCGGGCCGTCCGCGAGGTGGGCACGGGTCAGACCGTCACCCTGGCCCGGCTGGGCCGGGGCGACGTGGTGGGGGACATGGGGCTCATCGACGGCAGCCCGCGGGAGGCCACCGCCCTGGTCGAGTCCGAGCTGGTGGCCCTGCGTCTCGACGTGTCGGCCTACCGGCTGCTCAAGCAGGAGCACCACGTGGTGGCGGCCTGGCTGCTGGAGGAGATCAACCTCCGCCTCGCCGAGCGGATCCACCGGATGTTCGATCGGGTGGCCCGGATCCGGGAGGAGCCGGAGCTGGCCGCGGCCGTGACACCGGCCGTCGAGGCCCCGTCCCGGCCCTGGTACACCCGGATCTGGGTCCGGGGGTCGGCTTGAGCAAGCCCGCGGTCCCGGCGCCCGACGAGCTGGAGGGTGTGCTGGGTCAGCATGCGCTCCTGGGCAGGCTCCAGCCCGATCTGCGGGCGATGCTGCTCGACCAGGCCACCGTGCACACCTTCGGCCCGGCGGAGGCCGTCTGCCGGGAGGGGTTCAGCCCGACCCGCTGGTACCTCCTGCTGGAGGGAGAGGTGCGGGTCACACGCACGCGTCCCGATGGGGGCCAGGAGCTGCTGGCCCGCCTGGCGCCAGGGGCGATCTTCGGCATCGTCGGGCTGCTGGCGGGTCGCCGCCGGGCGGCCACGGCGGCGGCGGTCGAGGCCTCGAGCGTGCTGGCCTTCCGCGTCGCCATGTTGCAGGGGGTGGGAGGGGACACCGCCGCTCGGCTTTCCCTGGAGCTGAGGGAGGTCCTGGCCCTGTCGATGACCCGTCAGCTCCGCACCATGAACCGCAGGCTCTACACGCTGGGCCGCCACCTGCTCGGGGAGGCCGAGGAGAGCTCCGAGGAGGCCGAGAACTCGGGGAGGTGGCTGTTGCCCACCCGCTGATCCGGATGGGAACGAGATAGGACCCGGCCGGCTGGAGGCGCCGTGGACACGCAGCCGGGGGCTTCGCTCAGCACCCACTGGGACGGAGAGCAGGGAGATCCCCTGGTGCTCGTGGGGGGACCGCCGACCTCCGGCGCGCTCTTCCGGGAGGTCCAGGCGCGGCTCAGGCCCCGTCGCACGGTCGCCGTCGACCTGGTGGGTGCTCCCGTGGTGGACCGGGTCGAGGACCTCGTCGATCGACTGGGGGCCTTCTGTGCCGAGGCGGACGCGGCCGTGCTGGTGGCCCACGGCTGGGCGGTGCCCCTGGCGGCGCGACTGCCCTCGGTCGCGGCGCCCACACTCGTGCTCACCAACGGCCCCGTCCGGGGGCTGCACGCGGTGCCGGGCGCCCTGGCCAGGCTGCCCAGGGTCCTCTGGCGGAGCCTGTTGCTCCACCCGGCGCTCGGCCCGCGGTGGCTGGCCTCGTCAGCGGCCCTGCGGCGGACCGTGGTCAACCCCTACGTCATGGATCGCGCCGCAGTGGAACACCTGCTCGGGCCCCTCGTGGGCCCGCCCGCGAGCCGGGCCAACACGGCGATCTGGGTGACAGAGCTCACCCGGTTGCTGCCGGTCGGCCTCGGACCGGGGCGGCCTACCGCCGCCATCTGGGGAGACCGCGACCGGTTCCACCCCATCGGCGACGCACGGGCCCTGCTGCAGGGCCGTGAGCAGGC
>CAZCVP010000127.1:0-23528 GCA_964501915.1 uncultured Enterobacterales bacterium | reverse complement strand
CCTTTCGCCTTTTACGCGGACTGGAAAAGGCGAAAGGCGAATTACATGACCCCTCATGATCATCTGGATGTTGACCCTGGCTCACGCGGGTGAGCCCCTGGAGGGCTGCAAGGCCCAGGCGAGCGGTGAGTCCGCCGTGACCTTCCGCTGTGGTGACGACCTCGCCTGGGTGGAGGAACGCGCCGCGGGCAGCATGGAGGACGTGCTGGTCGACTATGCCCGGACCGTGGTGTGGGAGACGGGCGAGCAGCTCAGCTCCATGGAGACCACGGTGCTGCTCACCACGGGCACCTACCGCGGCTACAAGGTCGTGCTGCCGCCGGCGAAGAAGGACCGCGCCAGCCACGAGGGGGTGCTCCTGGCGCGACCCGTCGATGGCCGGGTCCGGGCCGCCGCCTGTGTGAGCCTGGACTACGGCGCCCGCTGTGAGCGCATCCTGGAGCAGCTCCTCGCCGAAGGAGCCCCCCCGGGGCTGCTCCTCACCACCGATCGCGTCTGGCTCGGCCGCCCCCTCCGGGTCCCCGAGGGCTGTACCTACGGCCCGCTCGGGACCACCGGTGGGGCCATCGAGTGCAACGAGGATCTCCTGGTCTGGGTCCCGATGACGTCGGCGGACCAGGCTCGGCGGGCGGTCGAGGCCACGGTCGCGGAGTACGCCAGCGAGGAGGGCGTGGAGATCGGGCCCCAGGTCCCGTGCAAGATCGACGGCGTGGACCACACCTGCCGCACGCTTCGCGACGGGGTCGGGACCCGCGCCTGGTTCACGGCGGTGTCGATCGGCGCCGGCGAGGCCTTCCAGTACTGCCTCACCCGGGAGGCGGACCGGCTGCCCCCGGTCTGTGCCCAGGTGCTCTCCGTCGGCGGCGACTGAGCCACAGCGGCAACAGCCACAGCCAGCCGGTCGCGCCAGCCCCTGCGCCGCACCCGCAGCCGCCGGACTCGCTCGCGTCGTAGGCGGCCGTGCCCCCCGCGTCCTCCATCGGACCGTCCTCCTCCCCGATGGTCCCGCTCTCGTCGACGTCCTGCACCAGGCCCACCCCGCTGGACAGGTCCTGGGCCAGGTCCTCGGCCACCGGGTCGTCGGGCTCCAGGTCCACCTCATCTCCCAGCGCCTCCAGGGCCTCTGCGTCGACCTCCAGGGGCACCCCGAGCAGCAGGGCGTGACCGTCGACCACGAAGGGCTCGGTGAGCACCAGGTCGTCGGGTTCCAGCAGGGCCGTGAAGGTGGTGCCGCCGGTGGTCTCTCCGGCCAGGGTCAGGCTGTCGATCTCCGCCACCACGCCGCAGTAGGACCCCACCTCCACCTCGATCGGCCAGGTGCTCGGACCCAGCAGGTCGGCCAGCAGATCGAGCTGCAGCCGCTCCACGTCGCCCTCGCAGGGCTCCAGCTCGACGGCGATCACGGCGAGATCGGCGCCGGAGAGGCTGATGTCGTCGGGGATGCCGGTGCCGGCGAAGCCCATCTTGCCGGGGTTGCCGACCGCCGTGCCCTCCACGGTCGTGTCCACCGGGCAGGCCAGGAGCAGGGGAAGCAGCAGGGTCATGGACTCCCTCCAGCGGCCCGGGACAGGGGCAGGAGGTGGAGGTTGAGCTGGTAGACCTGCTCGGCCTGCTCGGCCTCTGCGTCGCAGAGGTCCAGCAGCCGCTCCTGGAAGGCGTTCAGCTCGTCCTTCAGGATCGGCACCAGGGAAGCGGGAATGCCCACGGTCACCGCGCAGAAGTGACGCTCCTCGGGGTCGGCCCCCTCCAGCGCCTCGTCGGCCCGCCGGATCATCTCGCGGTGGTAGTTGTGGGCGGCGAGGCCGGCGACCTCGTGGGGCGTGACCACGGAGACATCGGTCGGTCGGAGCCGGCCGTCCTGCTCGGCGAGCAGGTCCAGCTCCTCCAGGGTTCGCAGGGCGTCCCGGGCCTGGGCCACCGAGATCGGCGGTCGGAGCTGTCGAGCGATCCAGCGGGGATCGGCTCGGAAGTCGCTCCGCAGCGCCAGCTCCCGGGTGGCCGGGTAGTACCAGTTGGACAGGTAGCGCATGGTCGAGTCGTCGAGGGGGCGCGCTCTCCTGAAGCGCTGGCTGGCGCTGACCCGGGCCCAGGCTTCGTTGCGGGCTTCGGCGGTCTCGGCCTGGTCGAGCTGCACCAGGGCCTCGAAGAAGGTGGCCTGGCTGTGGGCGAGGCCCAGGGCGTGAGCGAAGCCCTGGGTCACCGTGGGGCTCAGGTTGCGGTTTCCCTTGATGACCTCGTTGAGCAGCGACGGCGAGCGCACACCGGCCCGCCGGGCGAAGACCCGGTGGCTGTAGCGTCGATCGGCCGCCTTGCGAGCCGCGAACCAGTCCCGGAGGTAGCTCCGGTAGGAGATGTAGTCGTAGACATTCGGCCCGGCGGTGCGCTTCACGGGCTGAAGTATAGCCGAGCTGTAGCCATCGTGGATACAGCTTGCCTCGGAGATGTCGGGAAGGTGGTCCATGAAATAGTGTAATCATAGATAGTTACTGATCGGCTGTATCCAGGAGGGATACGGAATCTGAGGCGGGTCGACGGAATCGTGCAGTAGTTGTGAGTACAGTCGCCCCATGTCCGGACACCTCCTTCCCCTCGCCCTCCTGCTCCCGGCCACGGCCTGGGCCCAGGACTCCGTGTCGGAGCCCACGGCCGTGGCTCCGGAGTCCCTGCCGAGCGATCCCGAGGTCCTGCTGAGCGACGGCTCCCGCCTGCTGCTGGCGGTGGAGGATCCCGCGTTCTCACCCGGTGTTCGCCTCGCTCTCTACGTGACGGAGCTGCGGCCCGATCCGCGCACCGGGGAGCGGGTGCCGGGTCACCGCTACGCCGGCGATGCCCGCGTGGCCTGGGTCGGTCCGGACCTCGTGGAGCTGGCCCTGGCCCACCCCGGTCCGGTGGCCGAGGGCACGGCCGTCACCCTCGGTCCTCCCCTCGCGGCGGCGCCGACCCCGGCCTGGCGAGCTCCGGAGCCCGAGCCCCTGCCGAGAGAGGTCGTGGTGGCCGCGGCGCCCCCGCCTGCACCACCCCCTCCACCCCCGGAGCCGTTCTTCTTCGACGTCGACCTGACCGGCGCCGAGCTCGGCCGGGTGACCGATGGCCCCGCTCTCCACCCGATGTCCGTGGCCCTCGAGGGGGGCTTCGCCGGCGATGGCTACGGCACCGGCTTCGGCTGGGGAGCCGTGGCCTGGTCGGTCCGCCCCCAGCGGGGTCCGGCACGGGTCGAGCTGCGCCTGGAGGGGCTGCGCGGAGAGCGCTGGGTCGAAGGCAAGGGCGACGAGCCCTGGTCCACCGAGCCCGCCGCCGGCTACTGGCTGCTCGGTCGCGTCGACAGCCCGGGGGTCGGCCTGGCCGGGTTCGCCACCGTCGGTGCCGGCGTGGACGACGTCGGACCGGGCTTCGCCCTCGGCCTCGGCGTGCGCACCGGCCACCTCGATCGCAGCCACGTCTCCCTGGCCTGGGACGGTCGCGGTCGCATGGGCAACCGCTTCGTGCTCGATGGTCGGGTCGCGCTCTCCGACGCCCTCCGGGTCGGCCTGCGGGGTCGGGTCGGCACCCTGCCACTGCACCAGGGCGACTTCCGCCAGTGGCGCTCCGACGCCGCGCTGGTCGTCGACGCGGTGGTGCGGGAGCGCTGGGCGCTCTCGGGAGCCGTCGGCGCCGGGGCCTATGACTGGCTCTGGCGGGACGCTGGACTGGTGGCCGACGGCCGCCTGGAGGTGCGCTGGTGATGCTCTGGACGATCCTGTTCGCCCCGGCCCAGGCCGTGGGCTTCTCCGTCGAGACGTCCTACGTCTCCTCCTTCGGGCCCGACGCCTACGGCGCCCTGGCCGCCCAGCTCGTCGCGGGGCCGGACCTGGAGCTGGGCGTGCTCTGGCTCGGGGGTACCGCCCCGGCGGGCCTCGTCACGGGAGCCCGCACCTTCGGGCTCGGAGAGCGCCTCCTGGTGCGCACCGAGCTGCGGCTGGGCCTGCGCCAGGAGCAGGGGCCCACCCTGGGTGTCCGCCTCACCGGCGACCTCGACGTCGACGTGGTCCACGCGATCGTGGACCTGGACTGGATCGGCTGGGTCGGTCTGCGGCTCGAAGGCGGTGTCGACGCGGCCCTGTCGGATGCCTGGACCCTCCAGCCCCGGCTCCAGCTCGAGACCTGGGCCGGCCCCCGGGACCCGGCCCTGAGGGTCGAGCTGGGGGTCCGCTACCGGGCCGAGGGGCCCTGGTGGGTCTCGCTGGCCGCCTCCGGAGGGGGCCGTGACGTGCTGCACATGGGTCCAGGGGCCACCCTGGCCGTCGGGAGGGTTCGATGATCGCGCTGTGGCTGGGGCTCAGCCCCGCAGTCCAGGCCTCGGGCCTGGTGTTCTCGCCGTCGGACTACGGCGCCCTCACCTCGATGGACAGCCAGGTCGAGGTGACCGGCCGGGTGGTCTCGGCCCGCTCGCTCTACCGCTTCGAGGACCTCGAGGCCGGGTCCTGGACCTTCGCTGCGGTGATCCCCGAGGGCGCGGCGATCGCCGGTCTGCGCTACCGCCTCGAGGGGCAGGACTGGGTGGAGGCCGGCGGCACCTCCTCGACGGAGGTCACGATCCCCGACGGCCCCGAGGGCGACGTCCGGGAGCTGATCGAGGGCCAGGTCTTCGCCACGCCCCTTCCGTCTCACCTCGGCGGCACCCTGGAGCTGGAGCTCGACTGGCAGCAGGTGCTGGTGGCCCAGGGGGGAGCCGTGACCCTGACCGTGCCGCTGGACGACGGGGGGCTCAACCCCTCGGATCCCGCCGTCAGCGTGGCCCTGGCGGTCGAAGGCCTGCGGGCGATCGAGGAGGCGACCCTGGAGCCCGACGCCGAGGTGGTGGTGGCGGGCTCCACCGCCGCCACGGCCTGGAGCGGGACAGTGTCCGACGCCGACGCCCTGGTCCTGCGCTGGGTCGAGGACCCCGGGGCCTTCGGCGTGGAGCTGCTCGCCTACCGGCCCCAGGAGGACCCCTTCACCGGGGAGACCGGCGGCGCCGGCTACGGGCTCCTGGTGCTGCTGCCGGGCGAGGTGGACGACAGCGTGCGCGTCGACCAGCTCTTCACCTTCGTGCTCGACGTGTCGGACTCGATGGTCGGCGAGCCCCTGGAGACGGCCGTGGCGGCGGGCTCGACCTGGCTGCGCGACCTGGAGCCCGAGGATCGCCTCAACGTGGTGCCCTTCGCCTCCCAGGCCTGGCCCTTCCGTGCCCAGGCGCCCAAGGCCTCCGACAGCGCCATCGAGCGGGCGATCTCCTTCCTGGAGCGGCAGGAGGCCAGCGGGCTCTCCGATCCCGAGGAGGCCCTGACCACCGCCCTCGATCTCGCGGACGACACGCTCCAGCAGCGCTCCTTCCTCGGCTGCGGCGGCACCCAGCGGGGCGAGGACGACGACGCCCCGCCGGTCCACGACGCGCCGATCGAGGACCCCGATGGCGGGATCCGAGCCGCGGCCTATGTCGTGCTGCTGACCGACGGCGGGGCCACCAGCGGGATCACCGACCCCGACGAGATCGCGGGGTCCGTGGCCGACGAGAACACCTTCGGAGCCAGCCTCTACGCCCTGGGCATCGGCGAGGAGGCGGACCACCAGCTCCTGGATCGCCTGGCGCGGGACAGCCGCGGCGAGGCCCGGGCCGTGGAGAGCCTCGACGAGGTGGAGAGCGAGGTCGCCGCCCTCCAGGAGCGCCTGCGCGATCCGCTGCTCGTCCAGCCCGAGGTGGTGGTCGAGGGGGGCTGGGACCAGGCCCCGGCGGTGCTCGAGGACCTGGCCGGGGGCCACGAGCTGCTCTTGGCCTTCCGCTTCGAGGCCACCGGAGAGGCCGAGGTGCAGCTCATGGGCCTGCGCGGCCCGGAGGACGTGATCGAGGTCCACGCCGTGGACCTGCCCGAGACCGAGGAGGACTCGGCCGTCATCGCTCGGGCCTGGGCCCAGCTCCGGGTCCGGGACCTGGACGCCGCCTACCTCGCCGGCCAGTGGGAGCTGTACGACGACATCGAGGAGCTGGTGCGCACCTATGGCGTGGCCAGCGAGGTGGTGGTGCTGGCCTTCGACGCCGGCGGCACGACTGGGGACGCGGCCACGGCGGTCTACGAGTCGGGCGACGGGGCGGGCTGTGGCTGCAGCGCAGCGCCGGTGAGGCTGGGAGTGACGGGGGTCTTGGCGATGCTGGTGGCGCTGGTGCGGCGGAGGCGCCCCCTCCTCCGCTGAGGCCCGTCTCGGCAGCCCCGGTCCCCCGGGATAGGCACCGGGCCCGGAGGACCGCAGTGAGCCGCGACGAGGAGAGAGACTGGTCCCTGCTGTTCGCCTGCTGGCTGCTGGTGGCCGTGGCGACGGGGGGCAGCCTCTTCTTCAGCGAGGTGATGGAGCTGCCGCCCTGCTCGCTGTGCTGGTACCAGCGGATCTTCATGTTCCCGCTGGTGCTGGTGCTGTTCGCGGGGCTGTTCCCCTTCGACGGGCGCGTGGTGCGCTACGCGCTGCCCCTGGCCGGGGCTGGCTGGCTGGTCGCCGGCTACCACGTGTTGCTCTACGTCGGCATCCTCCCCGAGAGCGCCGCCCCCTGCACACAGGGGGTCTCCTGTTCCCAGCCCACCTGGGAGCTGTTCGGCGTGTTCTCGATCCCGGTGCTCTCGTGGCTCGTGTTCACCGCGGTGACGGCGTTGTTGGTGCTGCTCCGCAGGAGGCTCTCGAAATGAAGAGACAGGCCCTGGTCGTCGGCTCGCTGGTTGCCCTCGTCGCGGCGTTCGTGATCGGCATGGTGGTGGTGAAGAGCCAGCGTGCCCAGGAGGTCAGCTTCCTGGCCCAGGAGAGCGCGGAGCTCTTCGTGAGGCCCTACGCGCCGACGCGCGGTCCGGCGGAGGCCGACGTCCACATCGTCGAGTTCTTCGATCCCGCCTGCGAGACCTGCGCCCGGCTCTACCCCCACGTCGAGGAGCTGCTGGAGGCCCACCCGGACCGGATCCGGCTGGTCATGCGCTACGCCCCCTTCCACAAGGGTGCCGACGTGGTCGTGCGGGCCCTGGAGGCGACCCGCAAGCAGGACCTCTACTGGCAGGCGCTGGAGGTGCTCTACGCCTCCCAGGCTCGCTGGACCGCCCACCACGAGGTCCAGATCGAGCGGATCTGGCCCTACCTGGGCTCGGCGGGGGTGGACCTGACCCAGCTCCAGCAGGACATGAACGACCCGGCGATCACCGAGGCCATCCGGCAGGACCTCGAGGACGGGGCGACCCTCGGGGTGCGCAAGACCCCTTCGTTCTTCGTCAACGGCAAGCCCCTGCCCCGCTTCGGGCTGGATGAGCTCCAGGTGCTGGTGCAGACGGAGCTGGATGGGGGGTGAGGCCTACAGCCCCCCGTAGATCACACCCGCCATGCCCGAGTTGTTGCCGCCGTCGTTGGCTCCGGGCACGCCGATCACCAGGTCCTCGACCCCGTCCCCGTCGAGGTCCCCCGCGTTGTGCAGCGAGGTCCCCGCTTCGTCGTTGGCCGTGGAGCCGATGAGGGCATTGGTCGAGGACGCCAGCGACAGGTCGTAGGTCCCGGTGGTGGTGCCCGGGACCAGGTAGACCACGCCGGAGTTGGCCGCCGAGCCGGTCGCGCCGATGGCGCCGACGGCCACGTCGTCGAGACCGTCGTCGTCGAGGTCGAAGCCACCGTGCACGGCGTAGCCGGCATAGTCCTCGTCGGTCACGCCGACGATGCGGACCTCGGCCAGGCTCAGGTCGAAGGTGCCGCTCGGAGGACCATGGACCACGTAGGCCGTGCCGGCGTCGTGGCCGCTGTCCTCGATGGCCCCGTCGTTGGTCAGCGGCGCCCCGACCACGAAGTCGTCCAGGCCGTCGCCGTTGGTGTCGCCGGCGGGCGCCACGGACCACCCGGCGTAGTCGTAGTCGTTCTCGCCGGTGAGCTTGGCGTCGGCGCTGGACAGGCTCAGGGTGCCACCGCTGGGGCCGAGCACCACGTACGCCGCGCCGGCGTCGGTGCCACCAGCGTCCTCTCCCGGTGCGCCGACCAGGTAGTCGGCGTAGCCGTCGCCATCGACGTCGCCGGCACCGGCCACGCAGAAGGCCGCAGCGTCGCCTTGGCTCTCGCCGATCAGGTAGACGTCGGCGCCGGAGATCCCCGCCGCCGGGTCGTGGATGACAGCGGCGAAGCCGGCCTCGTTGCTGTAGCCATAGGCGCCGAGGATCAGGTCGGCGACCCCCGAGCCGTCGGCGTCGCCGGTGTTCGCGACCGAGAAGCCCAGGTAGCCCTCGCTGGCGGTGCCGGTCACGGTCAGGAAGGCGTCGGACCCGGCGTCCAGGGTGCCGCTCGCGGGCCCGGAGAAGAGATAGAGCGCACCGCCATCGGTGGCGCCGTCATCGTTCAGCGGGGCGCCGACCACGATGTCGTCGTAGCCGTCGCCGTCCAGGTCGCCCATGCCGTCCAGGGACAGGCCGAGGCGATCGTCAGCGGCCTCACCGACGATCTTCACGTCGGCCGCGCTCAAGCTGCCCGAGCCGAGGGTCCCGAAGCGGACATAGGCGGCTCCGGCTTCGGCGCCGCCCGAGTCCTCGCCCCAGGCGCCCACCAGCAGGTCGGCCACGCCGTCGCCGTTGTAGTCGCCGGCATCGGCCACGCTCATGCCGGCTTCGTCGCCCGCCGCCTCGCCGGTCAGCTCGGCGTCCCAGGAGGAGATGTCGCTGCAGGCCCCGGCCTCGTCGACCTCGCCGTCGCCGTCCTCGTCGGTGCCGTCGCAGGTCTCCTCGGAGCCCTCGGGACAGAAGACCAGGTCGTCGAAGCCGAAGTCGCCGTAGTTGTCGATCATCATGCCGCGCACGCCGCAGAGGTCGAACGCCATGCGCTCCATGGAGTTGTCGCCCAGGGCGACCATGTCGGCCTCGGCCATCAGGTTGAGGGCGGTGTCGTAGAAGTAGACGATGCTGTTGCGCTCGCCTTCCTCGACGTCGATGACCTTCAGCTCGTGCACGCAGACGTCGGTGTCGAAGAGCACCACGATCCAGGCGCCGCCGTCCTCCGGGTCCGGGGTGTCGAAGAGGCCGTCGCCGTCGGCGTCGGTCAGGTCTTCTGTAGAGACCCCGATGTTGTCCAGTGAGGCCGTGTTGGACTCGCCGGCCGAGCCGGAGCCGGAGCCGCCGTAGGCGCTGTTGGGCGTACCGTGGTCGGTCTCGCCGGCCGTGGGGCTCGCGGAGTCGAAGGAGACCACGTAGCCGGACGTGGTCATCGCCCAGTCCCGCCACACCGAGATGTAGACGCCCCAGTCCTCGTAGGTGAAGTAGGTGTCGGTGCCGGCCGGGATCGCCGAGCCGTCGGGGGCGGTGTCGAAGTCGATGGTCAGCGGGCACTCCTCGTCGCAGTCGGGAATGCCGTTGCCGTCGGCGTCGAAGCCCTCGTCCACGACACCGTCGCCGTCGTTGTCGACCCCGTCGCAGTCCTCGCTGTCGACGCAGTCCGCGGTGCCGTCCCCGTCGGTGTCGGCGAAGCCCTCGTCGATGTCACCGTCGCCGTCGTTGTCCAGGCCGTCGCAGACCTCCACCTCGGAGTCGGGGCAGAGCTGCAGCTCGTCGATCGCCTCGTCCTTGGGCAGCAGCACCTCCAGGGTGCGCACGCCGCAGGTGTCGGGCTCCGCCGAGGTCACGGCGTTGGCGCCCGTGGTGCCGCTGACGCTGAGGCTGTCCAGCTCGATCCCGTCGGCGTCGTAGAGGAGGATCTCGACGTCGCCCTGGTGCTTCTCGATGTCGACGAACTTGAGGCTGTAGACGCAGGTGTCCTCGTCGAAGGTGAAGGTGAAGAGCGCCCCGTTGTTGTCGTCGTCGGGGTGATCGACCAGGCCGTCGCCGTCGGCGTCGCCGGTGTTCTCGGCCTTGATCAGCAGGTTGTGCAGGGGGCGCACGTTGGTGGCGGCGCCGCCGGAGCCGACGCCGGGCCCGCCGTAGAGCTCGTTGGGGGTGCCGAGATCGTCGTCGCCGCCGGTCGGGCTGCCGGAGTCGAAGGCGATCGGGGTTCCGGGGATCGTGCCGTCTCGGGAGGCCACGGCGATGTGCATGCCGTAGAGGCTGCCGTAGACCTCGGAGAGGTCCTGGCCCGGCTGGATCGCCTGGCCCTGGTCGTCGGTCTCGAAGTCCAGGGCGAGGGGGCACGCGGCCTCGCAGTCCATCAGGCCGCTGTCGCCTTCGCAGAGCTCCGCGCCGGAGACGGCCTTCTCCTCGCCGTTCCCCGTCGGGGCGGAGGTCAGGCAACCGACCAGGGTGAGGGCGAGGACTGTGGAGACGAGCGGACGAGGGTCCATGACCGTGCTCTCGGGCCAGCCCTTCCTGGGCTCGCCCTGGCAGGAGGGATGGGGCCGCGGCCTCCGAGTCGTCTGGTGACGTCTCCACCCTCGGGTGCCGCACGAAGAGAACGTTCCATGGGAGGAAGGTCAAGATGTTGTGCAAGGGTCGGGCCACCCCCGAGGGAGGGACTCGATCCGCCTGTCTCCATCCCCATGGGATCTTCGTGTCCCACCGTCGAGGGGAGATCGATGGGACGACTGGGGTGCGTGTGTCCCGTCCCGAAGCACGACAGCCCGCACCTGGCGTGCGGGCTGGGAGCCCCCGAGATCCGAGGTGGATCTAGTGGGGGAAGGCGGTCCGGAAGCCCTTGTGGGTGAGCACGGCCTGGTTGCTCGAGTTCGCCTGGCCAGACTGGGCGGCGAGGGCGTCGAGCTCGGCCTGCTGGCTGGCCGTGGCCGAGCTGCTGGTGGTGTCACCGAGCTTGCAGTTGTTGCCCTTGGGGCAGGGACCGGCGAAGGCGGAGCCGGACACGAACAGGACGCTGAGGAGGATGATCTTCTTCATGGCTTCACCCGTTGGTGCCCGACCACTTTAGCAAGGACCGTGCCGGGTCGCATGGACACACCTGTGCGGATCCAGCAAACCGATCTGGGGCGCCCGTACCCCAGGCGGGCTGCGGACACCCCGATCGGGGTGGGATCCCGATGTCCCGCTGAAGATCCTCGCCTCGCGATCGTCGAAGTAGCGCTTTTGCGCCTGTCCCGTGTCTCAAGAGACCTGTGGAGGTCCCTCGATCATGATCGGCTTGCTCTCTGTGCTCGCCGCGGCCCCAGCCCTGGCCGCCACCGAGCCCATCGTCCGCACCCTGCCCCCCTCGATGCCCGCCCTGGAGATCGACAATCCCCGAGGCGTGATCGAGGTCGACTACGACCCGTCGGCCCCCAGGACCACCCTCACGGCCAGTCCGATGTTCTGGAGCGAGGGCTGCGAGGTGGTCTTCACCGGAGACGCCGCCCTGGCCCGGGTGGAGATCCACAAGAACGGGGAGCTGGCCGCCTCGGGGTGCCGCACCCGCTTCCAGGTCGTGCTGGCCGGGGAGACGGCGTTGCACCTCCAGGGACAGCGCGGCAAGGTCCTGATCGCCGAGACGCGCGGGCCGGTGGACATCGATCTCCACCGGGGTCACGTCGACCTCCAGAAGGTCTTCGGGCCCACCGACGTCACCGTGGTGTCCGGTCGGGTGACCGGCTCTCCGGTCAGCGACGAGCTGCACCTGGCGGTGGACCGCGGCCGCGTGGAGCTGACGGAGCTGCGGGTACCCGTCTTCGCCGAGGTCGGCGTGGGTCGGATCGCGCTCGACTACGACCTCGCCCTGGAGGGCACGGCCACGGCCAGCGTGGGCGTGGGGCGGGTCAAGGTCCGCTTCCCCTATGGGACCTGGCTCGATCGCCAGGCGGTCGCCAAGGTGGGCTCCGTGCGCACCGAGATCCCCCACCGCGTCTCCAGCCACACCCGGCTCGAGGCGGCGGTGAAGCTGGGGCGGGTCGAGGTGGACACGATCATCGTGGACGAGGAGACCGAGGCGGTCGCGTCCAACTGAGCTCAGACACGTCCCTCGAGCTCGATCATCCAGCGGGCGAACTGCGGATCGTCGCGTCGGCGGGTCAGGGCGCGGGTCAAGCGCTGACTCACGCCGCTGCTGCGACAGCCCAGCAGCTCACCGATCTGGGCGTGTCTCAGCTCCGTGGTCCGTGAGAGCCACCAGGCGGCCAGCCAGCTCCCGGGGTTGCCCCGACGTCCGACTCGCCGGGCGGTGAGCTGTGCGACCGGCTGGCCGGTCACCTCGGCGACCTGGGCCAGGGCCTCCCGGGCACTCTGTAGCTCTCGGGACTTCGTGGTGGTCGGTGCGGCGATGACCGGGGGGCCGCTCCAGAGGTTGGCCTCGTCGAAGCCGGGGGGATCGGGACGGCGACGCTTGTGGACGTCATCCACGTAGTCGCGGTAGCCCTCCGCTCCGCCCATGAGCTCCAGCAACTCGGCGGTGTGGAGCCACTCGGGGGCCGGTGCATCGCCCGCGTAGTAGCGGTGGCTGGTCCAGATCGCCTGGTCCAGGTTCTGGACCGCGTGGGCGCGGAGGGGGTTGAGGTGGAGGTAGGCGAGCAGGTGGCGCCAGTAGGCCTCGTCCTCGGCCACGCGGCTCCGGAAGCGCCCCTGCATGACCGGTCCGTCCCAGCCGTGGGCCTCGTTGAGCAGGCGGGAGAAGCGCCCGCCGAGGTCCCGCATGGCGCGGCTCAGGTTGGCGTTCGGGGTCTCGAGCATCAGGTGGTAGTGGTTGGAGAGGACCGCGAAGCCGTGAACGCGGACCCCGAAGCGCTCGGGTAGCTCGCCGACGAGGCCGAGGAAGTCGGACTTGGGGCCATCGGTCGCCAGCACGGGGGCCTTGCGGGCGCCGCGGTTGAACACGTGGTGGCGAGCGCCGGGGTAGTCGATGCGCGGAGGGCGGGCCATGGGGTTGGGTATGCTGGGAAAAGGCGAAAGGCGAATTACATGACCCCACTGCTCGCCACTGCTCGGTGATCCCGGGGGCCGCCAACCCCGAGGAGCAGCCCGACGGCCTGTGGCTCAACGAGGGCGGGACCTTCGTCGACGCCGCCCCGGCCTGGGACATGGACCAGCGCCGCTCCACCCGTGGCCTGGTGCTGGCGGACTTCAACGACGACGGCTGGCTCGACGTGCTCAAGACCGCGGTCGACGAGCGCGCGTTGCTGTGGACGGCGCGCTGCGGCGAGGCCGCCTGGCTGCGGATGGATCTCCAAGCACCCGGGGCCAACCCCCGTGGCATCGGGGCCCGGATCGTCGCGCGCTCCGGTGCTCACTCCTGGACACGGTGGCTGCTGGGCGCGTCCACCAGCTACGTCAGCAGCCCCCCCGCCGAGGTACACTTCGGCCTCGGTGACGTGGATCGGCTCGACAGCCTCACGGTGTACTGGCCCGACGGGACCGTCGACACCTGGCGTGACGTGCCGACGCGGCAGCGGGTGACCGGGCGACACGTCGAGGTCGATGGCTGAGAGCCCGTCGAGCGTCCTGCGTCCTATGATCGGTAGCCCGCGAGGTGGGCCAGCCCTTGGAATTCGTGCGTGAGACCTGGAGCTTCAAGGTGCTGTGGCGACTGCTCTGGCTCGTCTATGTGCCGTTCGGGGTGGTCTTGCTGCGCCAGCGGGTGCGCTGGGAGGCGCCCTTCCCCAGGAAGGGGTCGGTCCTGCTCTTGGCCAACCACGTCAGCTTCTGGGACCCGATGGCCGTGGCCTGGCCCCTCAGGCGCGGCGTTCGCTACATGGCCTCCGCGAACCTCTTCCGACTCCCGGGGGTGGCCTGGCTCGTGAGGAGCCTTGGCGCCTTCCCCAAGGAGCGCTTCGTCAAGGACAAGGACTCCGTCCTGACCCTGGTGCGCTGCTACGAGGACGGCCAGGTCGTGAGCCTCTTTCCCGAGGGCCTGCGGACCTGGGACGGGCGCACGGCCTTCGTCGGCCCGGGCATCGGTCGCCTGATCAAGCGGCTGGACGCCCGGGTCGTCTACTGCCGCAACCTCACCGGACACCTCTCCCAGCCCCGGTGGGCCGACTACCCGCGCTGGGTCCCGATCGAGATGGAGTACAGCGCACCGGTCCAGTACCCGCAGGAGATGACGGCCGAGGAGATCACGGCGGACGTGGTGGAGCGGATCCGCATCGTCCACGAGCCCGAGCACGTGCGGGGTCCCCTGCTGGGCTGGCGGCTGGCCCACGGGCTCCCCTCCATCGTCTGGTTCTGCCCCGCCTGCGAGGAGCTGGAGGGGCTGGAGGTCGACCCCCACAACGGCAGCCGCGTCGTCTGCCAGCACTGCGGAGGAGCCTGGGTCCTGAACGTGCTCAGCCGCCTGAAGGGAGAGGGGGACGCTCCGGACACCTCGGTCGCCCAGGCCTCCGACGTCGCCAAGGTCGCCGTCGGGAGCCCACCGGCGAGGGACCGGGAGCGCCTGGAGTCGGAGGGCATCGCCCTGTCCGTCGAGGAGGGCTGGGTCGGCCGGATCCACGGCAAGGGCGACGTGCGAGAGCTCGCCCAGGGACCGCTGCGGGTGACTCTCGCGGGTCTGGAGATCACGGGGGAGACGCCCTGGGTGCTGCCCTATGACCAGATGAAGGTCTGCTTCGTCGACGTGGGCAACCAGCTCCAGGTCCGCACCCTCGACGCCCTGCTGCTGCTGAAGACCGGGGAGCAGAGCGTGCTGATGTGGGAGCACTTCATCGAGAGCTGGCGGAAGCTCGAGAGCTAGTCCGTCTCTCCGATCGCACCGGCCGGCCCGAAGACCCGCTTCACGACGACCGCGAGCTCTTCGGGCGCCAGCTCCGTGGTGTCGACGCAGGCGCGGGCCAGCGGACGCAGCGTGGCGAGCCGGTCCCGGATGTCGCCCAGTCCGGCGTCCTCGATCCCGTACTCCGCCAGCTCCGGTGCGATCACGGATCTTCGGAGCAGCGTCGGGTCGTCGGCGTCCAGCAGCAGGACCTCGACCGTGTGGCCCGCCCGGCGGGCCTCGCCGATCCGGGCGGGCAGGGTCTCGATCACCTCCGGCAGCTCCAGCTCCACCGTCACCGCGAGGCGATCCGGCCCCGGCCCGGAGGTGGACAGCAGGGTCTCGACCTGGGGCCCGGTGGTGTCGGCCGTGGCGAAGCCCAGCTCCGCCAGGGCTGTGAGCGAGGTCGACCGACCGGTGCCCCTCGGACCGAGGACGAGGATCAGGTGGGCCACCGGGCGATCAGGCCCGTCCCCGGTTCGCGCCGCCTCCGCGGTGGTCGAAGGGCAGGTCGGGCGGGTCGGTCGGCTCGTCCTCGAGGTCGGTGCCCACGACGTCCGGCAGCGGCTCGCTGTACTCGATGCCGCCGCTGGCGAAGCTGGTGAGGCGGTCGATGCGGGTCACCAGGCCGTCCCGCTCGGCCCCGAGTCGGCTGAGGTGGGTCTGGAGGGTCCGACGGGTGGCGGACAGCACGGCCTCCCGGCTGGCGTCCCCGTCTTGGAGCGCCTGGAGGCGGCGGGACATCTCGGCCATGCGGTGGAGCAAGCGGGTGGCGTCGGAGCGCAGCTCGGCGATGCCGATGGCGAGGCTGTCCAGCGCGGCGTGGGTGCTCTCCGGCTCGGCGCCGGTCAGGCTCTCGGCCAGGGCACGGACCCGCTCGTCGAGGTGGGCCTCCTCGTTCGGGGGCAGAGGCCGGTGCTTGTGGGCCCAGGCGGCGGTGGCCAGGGCGGCCCCGATCAACACGCCCACCAGGGTGGCCATCCATAGCTCCATGACGAACTCCGCCTCTTGGTGTCACGGTAGCGCCCACCCTTCTGCCTCGTGGGGGCGCGAACCGGTCATTTGCAGGGTTGTCACAACCCTGACGGCTGTCAGTCTACTCCCACTCGATGGTGCCGGGGGGCTTGGAAGTGACATCGAGCACCACGCCCGAGACACCGGGCAGCTCCCCCAGGGACCGGGCCAGCTCCTGCCGCACCGCGGCCGGGAGGGGGTATGGCGTCGCCGTCATGGCCCGATCGGAGGCCACGGGACGCAGGATGACCAGCTCCCGGCCCTGTCCGTCGATCTCCAGCGGCACGAGCACGGTGGGGCACTGCCAGATCGTGTCGTAGAGACCGTGTGCCCTCAGGGCCGACATGACTCGGTGGTCGGCCTCCCGCAGCAGGTCCAGGCGCTCTCGGGTCGTGGTCGCCGGCAGCGGTCGGGTCGAGACGGGGACTCGCTCCGTGAGGTTCCAGACGGCCCGGTTGAGGCCGGGCACCGTCTCGAGTACCCGCCCCACGGTCTCCAGGAGCTGCTCCCAGGGCACGTCGCCCGTGAGCATCACGGGGTGTTCGTAGCAGCGCAGGTCGGCCTTGACCCCGACGGACCTCAGCCCCAGCGGCGTGGCCTCCAGGCCGGTGCCTGCCACCAGGTCTCCGACCTGGGCCTGGAGCTCCGCGAGGTTGTCTTCTTCGCCCGTGCTGCAGAGCAGCCGCACGCCGAGCCCGGGACCCGGGAAGGGATGGCGCCAGATCGCCTCGGCCGGGATGCCCAGGCGCAGGCCCAGCTCGCGCACCTCCACCTTGTAGAGGTCCGCCAGGGGCTCCACCACACGTCCCGCGGCGATCAGCTCCTCGATGATCGGCACCCGGTTGTGGTGGGTCTTGATGGTGTCGGCCCGCTTCGTGCCGCCGGTCTCGATGGTGTCGGGGTAGATCGTGCCCTGACCCAGGAGGTGGTCGGTCAGGCCCAGGCGCAGGGCCTCGCGCTCGAACACGGTCACGAAGGTCGTGCCGATGGCCCGGCGCTTGGCCTCGGGCTCGACCAGGCCGTCCAGCGCCGCCAGGAAGTCCTCGCTGGCGTCGACGAAGTGCAGGCCGTCGCCGAGGCCCAGGTCCCGGAACATCTCCAGGACGGCGCGGCTCTCCTCCTTGCGCATCAGCCCGTTGTCGACGTGGAGCAGCTTCACGCGACCGGGCCCCAGGGCCTCGTGCAGCACCTTCGCCGCCACGGTCGAGTCCACGCCTCCGCTGGCCAGCAGGAAGACGGAGCGGTCGCCGACCTGCTCCTGGATGCCGGCCACCTGCTCCTCCAGGTAGGCCTCCAGCGTCCAGGTGGGCTCGCAGCCGCAGATGCCCCGGACGAAGTTGGCGATCATGCGCTCCCCGCCGAGGGTGTCGTCGACCTCGGCGTGGAACTGGAAGCCGTAGCGCCTCAGGGAGTCGGAGCCGATGGCGGCGAAGGGGTGCCGGACACCGTCGCCGAGGCGGCTCCAGCCCAGCTCGCGGAACTCGGGACCGACGCTGGCGACGGAGTCGAAGTGGCTCATCCAGACCTGCTGGGGGGACTCCAGGCCTTCGAAGAGGGGATGGTCCTCGGTGAGGTGGAGGTCGGCGTGTCCCCACTCGCGCCCGCCGTGCACGACCGTGCCCCCGTAGTGCTTGGCCATCTCCTGGTGGCCGAAGCAGAAGCCGAGGATCGGGACGTCGAGGTCGTAGATCGCCTTGGTGTAGGCGCTGTCCTCGCCCAGCGACGACAGGGCCGGGCTGCCGCTGAGGATGATGCCCTTGTAGCGGGCGAAGGCCTCGATCGGGTCCTCGGGCTGCCGGATCTCGGCCCGCACGCCTTGGCGGCGGACCTTGGTCGCGATGAGGTGGGCGTACTGGCCACCGAAGTCGACCACGGCGATCGCGTCGTGTCTCAAGGAGCTGCCCGGGCTGGTGGAACAGGCTCGATGTAGCGCGATGGATCGGGGGTGCAAGAAAACCTGCTCAACCCCTCTCCAGGTGATCCGAGGGGCCTCCCAGATGCCCCCTCCGGCACCGGAGGTCCCATGACCACCAGCGGAATCACACCCTCCTCGCTCGATCTCACGTCGCTCGCCACCCCTTCGGTCGACGGCGACGTCGCCGTCTCCACGGCTCCGGAGCAGGCCCCTGAGGCCGCGACCTTCGAGGACGCCCCGGCCCGGGGAGCCTTCCGCGAGCTACGAGCTCGCCGCCAGGCAGCCCGTGCCCAGCACCGCGGCGCCGAGATGGCCCGCGGTGAGCAGGTCCAGGGACGCATGACCGCCCTTCGCACCCTCCGCGAGGCCATCACCAGCGGCGTGCGGGACCTCGTCGCCGACGCCGAGCTCACCGACGAGCAGGTCCAGACCCTCGAGGACGCCACCCGCGAGCTCCACGCCTCGATGCGGGACGTCGGACCCACCCTGCGCGCCGGGGAGACCGACGGCGTGGGAGAGCAGGTCTCCGAGGCCATCGGCGCCTTCCTGGACACCGTCGACGAGGTGCTCGGCCAACACACTCCCGAGGCCACCGAGCCGGTGGAGCCCGTCCCCACCGAGCAGCCGCCCGAGCCCGAGGTCGCCCTCGCCGAGTCCTTCGCCGACGAGCTGCCGCCCTTCGACGACGACCAGGAGATCTGGGAGCCGATGGAGATCCTCGAGGACTCCATCACCCACGCGCTGGAGGGCTTCCTCCAGTCGATCCAGGATCCCGGCGAGCCGGCGCCGCCGAACCCCTACGCCGACTACTTCGCCGCTGTGCAGTCGGTCACCGATCCCTCTGCCGAGGCGCTCAGCGTCGCCATCGGCGTGGCCTGACCCCCGCCCAGGGTGCCCCGGTCGGTCCCCGGCCGGGGCGCCCCCTCGGTGCGATGATGAATGTCGGGACGGCACGGTCCGTCCCGTCCGTCACGATGATCCGCACCCTGCAAGCGCTGACGACCTCGCTGCTGGCCCTGCTCGGGGGCTGGAGCCTGTCGACCTGGGCCCAGCCTCCCCAGCTCCAGGTCTTCTACTCGGTGCACGCCCACTTCCCGGCGGGCGGCGGTGGTCGCGGGTTCGTCGACGCGGACCCCCGCGCCGACCCGGCCGGTGCCCGGCTGGCCGCCGAGGGCCTGGACCAGCTCGCGCGGACCCTGGAGCGCCACGGCGCCAAGGGCTCCTTCCACCTCACGGCCCAGATGGCCGAGGCGGTGTGCACGGTCGCGGGGCAGCGGAGCCTGGCCCGTGACCTGGTGGCCAGGGGCCACGAGGTCGGTGCCCACGGGCACGGGGCGACCGAGATCGCCGCGGCGGTCCAGGCGCTGGTCACCCACTGTGGCGTCCAGGTCGACAGCGGCTCCGGCATCCTCAGCCCGGGTGGCTTCGGCGCCAGCGGTGGGCCGCGGGGTCGGCCGATGGCCGGCGGTGGGTCGGCCGGCGGCGACGCCGCCGCGGTGGCCTCACAGACCCGGCAGGTCGCTGCCCTGGGCATCGAGGTCCTGACGATGAACGCGACGCCCAAGGAGCTCGGGCCGTCCCGGTACTACAGGGCCTGCGGCGGTCATCTCGGCCAGGGCAACGATGACTGGTCGACGCGCGGCGCCCTGCGCCACCCGTGGCGTCCCGACGCCGCCGGAGGCGAGGTCTGCGGCCACCACCCCGGCGCGCCGGTGGTCTTCCTCGACCACGCCTCGGGCGACTGGATGCGGACCGCCGGCGGAGGCGTCGCCACCGTCGACACCCTCGGCGATCGGCACTTCGACACCCTGCGGGTCCAGGTGGGTGCAGCGCTCCAGGGCTGGAGCGGGACCGCCGAGACCTGGGGCTTCGTGTCCCACCTCCACGAGTACATGGTGGGGGGCAAGGTGATGAGCGAGCTGTCCCCGGGCGCGCTGGCGTCGCTGGAGCGCTTCCTGGTGGACGTCGGGGACCAGGGCGGCTCGCGGCTGTCCTGGGCCACCGCCTCGGAGATCGCGGCGGCCGTGCAGTAGCCTGCGGATCCCCCCACGTGGCTCCGGCCGGGGCCGTTCAGTAGAATCCCACGAGGCTGCGGGAAGATCATGCTGTTGGCGCTCTTGCTGTCGATCGCTCCCACCTGGGCGGTGTGTCCCGAGGAACCCCTCGCTCCGGCCGCCCTGCGGGGCTCGCTGGAGAACGCGGCGGTGGCCTTCGCGGCGATGGACGGGGACTCCTTCGACGCCGCGCTCACCGCAGCGCTCGACGGCCTGCCCTGCCTCGGGAGCGTGCTCGCGCCGGTCGAGGCGGCGGCGGTGCACCGGGTCCTGGCCTACCAGTCCTTCCTCGACGACGACCGGGACGGGGCCCTTCAGTCGATGCACGCCGCGGTGGCCCTGCAGCCCGACTATGCGCTGCCCGGTGGCCTGGCTCCCGAGGGCGGTGCGCTCGACGTGCTCTACCGGGAGGCGGGCGAGCGTCCCGCTTCGCTCCAGGTCGCGATGGACGCCCCGCGGGGCGCGGTCGCCTGGGTGGACGGCTCCGAGGCCAGCACCCGGCCCGCCAACGTGCCGGCGATCGTGCAGCTCTCGATGCGGGACGGCACGGCCCTCTGGACGGCCTACGTCCCACCCGGCGGTCACCTCCCGGAGTGGTTCCGCGCCGACGGCGAGGTGCCCGGTGGCGCCGACGGGCCGCCCCCGAGGCTCGACGAAGGCGGGGCTGGGGGCTGGGCCGGCTGGTCGGCTCCCCTGCGGGTCGAGGAGACGGGCAAGCTCGAGCCCCTGCCCCGCGTGGCCTTCGGGACCGCCGGTGCGGCCGCCTTGCTCTGGGTCGGTTCCGCCGCCCTGCGCGGGCTCTATGCGACCCGCCTCGGCGACGTACAGGGCACGAGGCTGGCCACCAACGCGACCTGGACCGGCTCGGTCGGGGTCGGCCTCGTGGCGACGGGCCTGATCACCGCCACCCTGGTGAGGCGCAGGGGTCGGCTGCAGGACCAGGGGGGTGCGCCGTGAGGTGGCTCTGGATCCTGGTGGTCTTCGCCAGCGGCTGCTGGCCCTATGTGCGCAACCCGTCGCCCAACTACTGCAAGGACGCCATCGACGCCCGGAACCAGTGCTACGTGCAGCACGGGGACCCGGAGATCACCTACGACGACTTCGGCTGCGACGACATGGTGGCCGAGGATGCCGAGTACTTCGAGTGCATGGGCAACGCGTTCTGGGAGGCCGTGGAGGCGGACTGCGGCAACGAGGAGAATTTCATCGTGGCCCACGACGTCGTCGACGGGGAGTGTGTCGCCTACCTTCCCTGATGGACCCGTCGCGGGCGTCTACTTCAGGGGCTTGCAGTTCTTGAAGCGCTGGTTGCACTTCAGGGTCACCGTCTGGCCGGCCTCCACCGTCACCCTGCCCGCGGTGACGGTGCCCCAGCCATCGAAGGTCGCCTCCACGGTGTAGGAGCCGGGCGGCACGCTTCCGGGCTTGTGCCGGCCGCTCTCTCCGACCAGCCAGACCTCCTGGGTCTCCCCGACGACCCAGACCGTGCCCTTGGTGGGTCGAGCGGGCTCCGGCTTGGGCTCGGCGGCAGGCTTCGCGGGCTCGGGCGCCGTCTCGGTCTGGGCTGGGGCCTGCGGATCCGCTGGCGGGTCCGCGGTCGTCGGGACCGGGTCCTGCTCCGCGACGGCCGGGTCGTCGACCGGTGGTGGCGCGGGCTGCACCTTGGGGGGCACCAACCGTGCCCCCGAGCCGGGGCCGCCGCCGGGCCACGCCAGCACGAGCACACCAGCCAGCCCCAGCAACCCGACCACTCCGCCGATCACCCACTTGCGGCGCCGCGGTCGCGGCGGGGGAGCCTCCTGCGGCGTGGACAGAGGTGCCGACGCCATCGTCTCGCCGAGGGTGAAGGTGGCGCCGGGTGGCGCCGGCCCGACCGTGTCGGCGATCCCGCTGGGCACGGGTGCCTTTCCGGACTCCAGGATCGCCTCTCCGGTCTGCTCCATCATGGTGGTGCCGGTCAGCGCGTCGGTGGAGGTCTCCCGCTCCGCCAGGGCCGCCGTCACGTGCTCCTCGGCCCACTCCTCGAGCCAGGTCCCGCCCACGTCACCGCGCAGCTCGCGCGCCCGGCGCGCCACCTCGCGAGCCGTCGGGCGGTCCTCGGGGTCGTAGGCCAGGCAGGACTGCACCAGGGCGATGACGTCCTCGTTGTCCACCGTCTCCCGCAGGGTCGCCAGCCGCGCCTCTCGCCAGGCTTCGTGGCGCTCCGGCTTGCTGGAGGTCTTCACGCCCTGGTGGGCGGTCATCATCTCCCAGAGCACCACCCCGAGGGCGTAGACGTCCCCGGCGTGGGAGTCGATGAAGTCCATGCGCTCCGGAGACATGTACGGCAGCGATCCGAACATCAACGACCGCGTGTGGGCCTCGCGGGCCTGGAACTCGGCCCGCGCCACCCCGAAGTCCAGGACCTTGACCTCACCGGCCGGGGTCAGCGAGATGTTGGCGGGCTTGATGTCCCGGTGGAGGAGCCTCAGCGGCTCGCTGCCCCCGTGGGAGCGGTCGTAGGCCACGTGCAGGGCGGAGGCGACCTCCTGGGTGACCTCCAGGGCGGCCCCGGCGGGTATCGGGCCGTTGCACAGCAGGACGTGGAGGTCCACGCCCTCCACGAACTCCATCACGACCGTCCAGCGGCCGTCCAGCTTGAGCAGGCCGTCCACGTGCACGATCGCCCGGTGGCGCAGCAGCCCGAGCATCCGGGCTTCGTCCCTGAAGCGGCGGGCCACCTCGTCGATGCCCTCGACGTCGGGGTTGAGCACCTTCAGGGCCACGCGCTTGGCGAAGCCGCTCGCCCCGAGCATCTCCGCCCGGTAGACGGTGCCGAAGCCTCCCTTGCCCAGGACCTCCACCACCCGGAAGCGGCGTCCTTCGGTGGTCGTCATCCCAAGCCCTCTCGTGGGCCCAAGGGTACACCGCTGAGCCGACCTCCGCCCGCCCCCGGGGGTGACGAACGTGCCGGGCGCCGGCCCGCGCGGCGGCGGGGGGGGGGGCGGGGGGGGGGGCGGGGGGGGGGGGGGCCGGGGGGCCCGGGGGGCACCTAGGGGCGACGAAGGTCCGGAGTACGGACGTTTGTCACCGGTGGAGCTCGGTGTATGTTGCTCCTGCTCGCCGACACATGCTGGCCACCCTTCCCCTGCTGATCACGCTGTCTTCGGCCTGGGCCCAGGACCCGGCGCCGTTGATCGACCACCACGCCACCCTTGCCCTGGAGGGGGGGTGGTTCTGGACCGACAAGGGTGAGCACATCGGGTCGTCCTGGTCCGTCGTCGGCCGCGCGGGCTGGGGGTTCGTGCCTCGCCTGAGCCTGGAGCTGACCACCGGCTACATCCAGGGCCGCACGCGCTCGACCTTCCACCACGTCTACAGCGCCTTCACCCCGCGGGCCTCGGTGCTGTTCATCGTGCTGCCCGAGGCGCCGGTCCAGCCCTTCTTCGCCGCCGAGGTCGGCATCATCTACAAGAACGTCTGGCGCAGCCAGGACGTCATCGCCGAGCAGGCCAACGAGGCGGGCTGGGGCAACTACGAGAACCCCGACACCGACTTCCTGATCGGCGGCGGGGTGGGCGCCTTCGTCCCCATCACGGGTCCGCTGGCCCTGCGCATCGACCTCCGGGCGCTGGTGAACATCGGCACCGAGCCCCACGGCCTGCGGGAGGACATCTTCTACGACCTCGAGCTCACCGCGGGCCCCGCCCTGCGGCTGGGCACCGGGTCGAGGGACCGGGACAACGACGGCATCTACAACCGCTTCGACGAGTGCCCGGACGATCCGGAGGACCGCGACTACTTCGAGGACGAGGACGGCTGCCCCGACTGGGACAACGACCAGGACAAGCGCCCCGACCCGATCGACAAGTGTCCCAACGATCCCGAGGACAAGGACGGCTGGGAGGACGGCGACGGCTGCCCTGATCCCGACGACGACGGCCACCGCCTGCACGAACACCACG
>CAZCVP010000126.1:0-23530 GCA_964501915.1 uncultured Enterobacterales bacterium | reverse complement strand
TGGCGTGGCCCGTGAAGCCCTTGGTGTTGGCGATGACGATGCGATCCGCGTGCTCCCCGAACACCCGCCTCAGCGTGTAGATCTCGGCCTGGGCGGAGCCACCACGAGCCGGGGTGAAGGTCTCGTGGGACATGAACACGGTCTCGGCGGCGAAGGCGGCCCGGTCGAGGCCGTAGTCCTGCTCCACCTTCCCGATCATCCGCTCCATCACCTCGCCGATGTGGTCGATCTCGAGGCGGCTGCCATGGTAGGCGCTGTTGGCGGTGGCCGTGCCCAGGACCTCGCAGATGGGCCGCATGCCGCGATCGGCGGCGGCCTCGCGGGCCTCGACCACCAGGCCTGCGGCCCCCATGCCCATGACCAGGCCGTGACGGCGTCGGTCGAAGGGAAGCGCCACCTCCTCGACGGCACCCTCGATGGCACCGACCCCGGCGGCCAAGAAGCCCGCGCCCATCCAGTCGACCAGCTCCTCGCCCGTGACGTCGTCGGCGCTCACCACGACGACCCGCTTGCAGCGACCCTGTCGGATCCAGTCCGTCGCCAGCGTGAGGGCCTGGGTTCCGGTCGCACAGGCCGCGTTGATCTGGGTGTTGGGACCCCGCGCTCCGATGAACTCGGCGAACTGCGAGTGTCCCATCGCCAGGATCCGGAACAGGAAGCGGCGGTTGAAGGCGTAGGACTCCCGCTCCAGCTCGCTGTTCACCCTGGCGATCCGTCGATCCAGCTCCCGCCGGACCGCCGGGGGGGTCTCGGCGGGCAACCACCGGCGCAGGCCTTCGAGCTCCTCGAGGCGCTGCCGCCGGGAGCGGTCCTGGTGGTAGCTGCCCATCTCTCCGGCGAGGGCGTCGAGGCCGGGCCAGGCCGAGCCGAAGATCACGCCGGTCTCGTCGCGCAGGGCTTCGGGCAGCATCCAGCGCTCGGGCAACAGCGTGCCCTTGCTGGTGACCTTGTAGTGCATCACCAGGGGGATGCCGGCGTCCCGGAGGGCTTCGAGCCCGACCGCCAGGGCGAGCTGGGTCGAGTTGTTCATCGCCTCGACCCGGCCCTCGTCGACGCCGAACTCCGACGAGATCTCGAAGGTGCCGGACTGGCCCGCCAGCTTGATGACCTCGTCCATGTGCGTGAGGGTCTCGAAGCGTGCACCGTCCTCGCTCTTCACGAGCCGCGTGATGCGCTTGTCGAGCATGCCGCGGCGGGACTTCACCGGCACCGACTCGATCAGGTTCTCCCCGTCGAGGATCCGGGCCAGGTTGCGGTCGTCGAAGACCCGCTCCGTGCCCGGCAAGCCGAGGCTCGCACCGGTGATCACGACCTCGGTACGCTCCGGCGCGGCGTGGGCGGTGGCCGACACGCCGACGCGATCGAGCACCTCGGCGAGGACCCGACCGAGCTGCTCGTAGTCCTGCGGGATCGACGGACTGCGGACCTGGATGGGCGCAGTGGCGCGGCGCGTCCTGGACGGCGGCGGCGAGCGCCACATCTCGTCCTGGTCCCGCAGCCCGAGGCCAGCCGCGTACATGCCGCAGAGCGCCTGGTTCACCGACGCGATGTCGCCGACCTTGCGGTGGTTGGTGAACAGTCGGACCACGTCGCCGCGGTCTCCGAGCACGGCATCGACCAGGCCATAGAGCACCCGCTTGGGACCGACCTCGACGAACACGCGAGCCCCGCTCGCGTAGAGGCTCTCCAACCCCTGGACGAACTGGACCGGCGCCGCGATCTGCCGGCCGAGCAGGTTGATGATCTCGCCGACCGATCCGGGTCCCATCGGGTGGAAGTCCCCTGTCACGTTGGAGATGACGGGGAGGGTCGGAGGCTGGAGGTCCAGGGTGGCCAGCACGCGCATCAGCGGCTCGCTGGCCGGGGCCACGATCTCGGTGTGGAAGGCGTGGCTGACCGGCAGCCTCACCACCCGCATCTTGTTGGCCCGGAAGAGCTCGGAGGCCTGGGCGATGGCCTCGGTGGCCCCACCCACGACGGCCTGGCGGGGGCCGTTGACGTTGGCGATCACGCAGTAGCCGTCGACCTCTCGCAGGGTCGCACGGACCTCTTCGAGGGGACCGAAGACGGCGATCATCGCGCCGTTGTCCCGGACCGACACACGGGTCATCTCGGTCCCCCGGGAGCTGACGGCCTTCAGGGCGTGGTCGAAGTCGAGCACGCCCGCGACGACGAGCGCCGCGTACTCACCCAGGGAGTGCCCCATCACCATGTCGGGGCTGAAGCCATAGCTCCCCAGGAGCCTGGCGAGGGCGATGTCGGCGGTGAGCATCGCCGGCTGGGTCACCGCGGTCTGGCGGATGGCCCGCTCGGCCTTGCGGGCGGCTTCGGGGTCCTCGGGGTCCACGAAGAGCAGGGAAGTCAGCGGCTTGCCGAGCAGCGGGGTCATGACCCGGTCGGCCTCGGCGAAGGTCTCGGCCACCACCGGCTCGGTCCGGACCAGCCCCCCCAGCATGTTCACGTACTGGGAGCCCTGGCCCGGGAAGAGGAAGGCGACCTTGGGCGCGGGACCGGAGCCCCGGAAGATGCCCTGGACGGCCAGCGCCTTCCACATGCCCTCGTGGTCGGTGGTCATGGCCTTCAGCGCCCGGCCCACCCGGGTCCCGAGCTCGTCGTTGTCGGCGAAGTCGATCGCGATGCGCTCGGGGGCCGAGAGGTCCGCCTCCGACGGTGGCGTGATGGCGGGAGCACGGCCCCCATCGACCTTGGCTGCCAGGTGCTCGAGCCGCTTGATCAGCCCGTTGGGGGACTGCGCACCCACCACCACGACCCCTTGGAGAGGTCGCTTTCCTGTGACACTTGCCGTGACACCCCGAGAGCCGAACGGGGCCTCCGGAACGGCTACGGAGGTGCGGCGCTCCGATGCGATGCGCCCGGGGATGTACTCCTCCAGGACAGCATGGAAGTTGGTTCCCCCAAAGCCGAAGGCACTGACACCCGCGCGACGGATGCCGTCGATGGTGTTCTCCCAGGCCCGGTGCTCGGAGTTGACCCAGAGGGGGTGACCGTCCCACTTGATGTTCGGGTTGGGCTCGGCGAAGCCGAGGCTGGGCGGGATCTCCTTGTGGTGCAGGGCCAGCGTGGTCTTGAGCATGCCGGCCGCGCCGGCCGCGCCCTTGAGGTGGCCGATGTTGGACTTGACCGAGCCCAGGGCGATCGAGCGGGCCTCGATCTGGTAGGGCTCCAAGAGCGCCTGGAGTGCCGTCACCTCGACCCGATCGCCGACCCGGGTGGAGGTCCCGTGGGCCTCGAACATCGTGGCCGTGGCCAGCGACAGTCCAGCGTTGTGCCAGGCCCGCTCCACCGCCATGTGCTGACCGACCGGGTTGGGCGCCGTGATGCCCTTGCCACGCCCGTCGCTGGAGCCGCCGAGTCCGCGGATCACGGCGTAGATCCGGTCCCCGTCCCGCTCGGCGTCCTCGAGGCGCTTGAGCATGAAGATCGCCGCGCCCTCTCCCATGATGAAGCCGTCCGCACCGGCGTCGAAGGGGCGGGATCCGGTGGCCGACAGGGCGCCGATCTTGCAGAACTTGATGAACGTGGACGGGCTCATGTTGGCGTCCACGCCGCCGGTGAGCACCGCGTCGTAGTCGTACTCATGCAGGCCGTCGATCGCCGAGTTCATGGCGGCCATCGCCGAGGCACAGGCCGCGTCGGTGATGTAGTTGGGGCCGTGCAGGTCGAACAGCGCCGCCACGCGACCGGCGACGACGTTCGCCAGCTCACCGGGCATCGTGTCTTCGTTGATGACCGGGAAGCGAGCGCCCACGCTGGCCCGCATCTGCTCGACCACCATCGCCCGTACCTCGGGGGACAGTGCGGCGAAGGTCTCGGACTCACCGAGCGCCTCGGCGAACTCGGGGAACATCACCCGGGCCGAGGTCAGGTAGTGCTTGTCGCCCCCCATGGCGTTGCCGAGGATGACTGCGGTGCGCTCCTTGTCCAGGGGCCGATCGCCGTAGTCCTGGAGCGTCTCGTGGACCGCCGAGATCGCCCACTTCTGGGCCCGGTCCATGCCGTCCGCCACCTTGGGCGGAATCGGCAGCCGCCACTTCAGCGGCTCCCAATTCCACTCCCGGACCCAGCCGCCGATCTTCGAGTAGGCCTTGTCCGGTGCCTTGGGATCCGAGTCGAAGTAGAGCGCCGGGTCCCACCGTTCCTTGGGGACCTCGCCGATGCTGTAGCGGCCGGCCTTGAGGTTGGCCCAATAAGTGTCGACGTCGGTGGCATCCGGGAGGACGGCGCCGACGGCGACGATGGCGACGGCCTTCTGGGCTGAGTGCTGCTTCACGGTGGCTCCAGGGGTCAGTCGCGCTGGTAGAGCGCGTCGGCGATGCGGTCCATGTCGGCGAGCAGTCCGGCCTGGGCGGCGCGGATGCGGTCCAACCCGGCGCGGGTGGCGAGCTGGTCGATGTCGGCGGCGACGCCCACGGCTCCCACCCAGCGCAGGCCCTGCTCGGCGACCTGCTGTGCGGCCTCCCGGGCGTAGACACGGCTGATGGCGGCGAGCACGTCGGGCTTGAAGCGCCGATCGGTGCGGGGGTCCAGGGTCCCCTCGGCCGCGGCCGCGGCCCGGCGGGCGAGGCAGGCGGCGCCTTCGGCCCTGGCGATCAGCTCGCCGAAGCGGAACAGCACGTGCTGCTGACGCGTGACCCGCAGCTTGCGCCCGGCCTCCAGCACCTCGGCGAGGGCGTCGTAGCCGAGGGCGGCCGCGTCGGCGCCGATGTCGGGGTGGGAGGCGTGCAGGGTGCGCAGCTCGTCCGCGAGGTCGTGGTAGTGGCGGCCCCGGGTCTTGAGGTGGAGCTGCCAGCGGTCGCGGCAGATGGTCATCTCCATGATCTCCGAGGTGCCCTCGTAGATCCGGGTGATGCGCACGTCGCGGCTCACCTTCTCGACCATGTACTCGCGGGTGTAGCCATAGCCCCCGAGGGCCTGGATCGCGGCGTCGGCCGCCGCGTCACCCGCCTCGGTCGCCAGGTACTTGGCGATGGCGCCCTCGGTGTTGAGGCTGCCCTCCCCGGCATCGATGCGGGTCGCCGTCTCCTCGATCAGGGCCCGGCTCGCCTCCAGCGCCACCGCGTGGGGCACGATCAGCTTGTGGGTGTAGCCCTGCTTCTCGGACAGGGGTGCACCGGCCTGGATCCGGTCCACGGAGTAGGGAATCGCCCGATCGAGCGCGGCCCAGCCCGCGCCGAGCCCGAAGGCCGCGACCATCAGCCGGGTGTAGCCGAACACGAGCTGGGCCTGGCGCAGCCCCTGGCCCTCGACGCCCCCGACCAGCCGGTCGGCCTCGACCACCACGCCCTCCGCCGTCACGGCGGTGGTGTTCGACAGGCGGATGCCGTGCTTGTCCTCGGGGAGACCGTGGCTCAGCCCCTCGACCCCGGCGTCGACCACGAACCAGGAGGGCCCGGCCGGGGTCTTGGCGAGGAAGGTGTACAGGTCGGCGATGCCGCCGTTGCTGATCCACTGCTTGTTGCCGTCGAGTCGGTAGCCGACGACCTCGCCGTCCTCCTCGATGCGGGCCGCCGTGCTGAGCATGGCCGCCAGGTCGCTCCCGGCCTGGGGCTCCGTCGCCGCATAGGCCATCAAGAGCCCCTCCTCGGCGATGGCTCCCAGCCAGCGGGCCTTCTGCTCTTCGGTGCCACCGAAGACGATTGGGTCACTGCCCAGGAAGGTCGCCAGCACGCCGGTGGCGATGCCCACGTCCAGGTACCCCATGGCCACGCAGACCCGGTAGACGTCGTAGGCGCTGCCTCCCAGGCCGCCGTACTTCTCGGGAATGAACAGTAGCTGAAGCCCCAGCTCGTCGCTTCCCATGCGACGCACGAGCTCCGCCGGGCACTCGTCCTCGTGGTCCATGCGGAGGAGGTCGTTGTCCGTGAGCTCCGCGGCGGCGAACGCCTGGAGGGAGTCCAGGATCATCGTCAGGTCTTCGAGGTCCAGTCCAGCGTTGGCTTCGCCCATGTCGGCCCCTTCCGGTGGTCGGTTTCAGTTGTTCTGGGTGGTGGCAGCGGGGTCGGCAGTAGCCTGTCCCGAATCATGTGCACAGAGGGTTCGGTCCTCATGGGGCGCCGAGGAGCTCCACCACCTCCGGCCGGGCCCGGTAGACGGAGCGGTGCCCCTCGTCGAGGTCCTCGTGCAGGGACCGGGCCCGATCCTCGGCCTCGCCGCGCCACCCGGCCGCGGTCACGGGGGTGTCGCTGACCCGCGCCAGCAGCCAGCGGGCCTGAAGGTCCCAGAGGCGGAAGCCCCGAGCACCGGCGAGCGCAGCCGCCTGTCCCGCCAGGCGGCGGGCGTCTGCGTCCGCGTCCAGGGCCGCGTGGGCCTGGGCGGCCGACAACATCACCTGGCAGCGCCGGGGTACCTGGAGCTTGTCGAGGGTGCGCTCGACCTGGGCCAACATGCGCGTGGCGTCGTCGATGTCGCCCGTGAAGGCGCAAGCCCAGGCCTTCAGCGCGACCAGGGCCGGCGCATAGCGCTCCGGGTCCTGCCGCTGGGCCAGGGCCCGTGCGACCGAGACGTGGGCCTCGGTGTCGGCGGCATCGCCGCGGGCGGCCGCCAGCCGGGCCAGGCCGTGACGGGCGCCGATCATCTCGTTGGTGAGATCGATCTCGGCGGCCTCGGACAGGGCCTGCTCCATCTCCGAGCGCGCCTCGGGGTGGCCGAGCTCCAACAAGGCTTCGGCCCGGATGCGGCGGGCCACCACCTGCCCGACTCGGTAGTCCAGCTCGGTGGCGATGGACAAGGCCTCCTCGGCTCGCACGATGGCACCGGAGAGCTGGCCCTGCCAGATGAGCATCTCCGCCAGGTTGCAGAGCGCCAGGGTGCGCAGGCTCTTGCGACCCAGGAGCTGGAGGATGCCCTCGGCCTCCACGAGGCCCCGAGCCGCCAGGGTCAGGCTGCCGCGGGCGGCCTGCACCACGGTCAGAGCCAGCAGCAGCTCACCGCGGAGGTGGGCCATGCCGTCGCCGACCGCCAGCACGAGGCCTTCCTGGGCCAGGCGCTCCGTGCGCTCCAGGTCTCCGGCGTCCCAGGCGAAGCTGGCCAGGGCATGCAGAGCCATCGCGACCGCCTCCCGGTCGTGGTTGCGGCGGGCCGCGCCGAGGGCTTCGGTGGCGAGCTGCTGGGCCCGGGTGTCCTCCTTGGTGCGGTGCAGGGTCCGTGCGACCTGGATCCGCGCCCGGACCTCCTCGCGGGCGTCCCGACGCTTCGACGCCACCTCGAGCAACCGCTCGAAGGCCCGCAGGGCCAGCTCCCACTCCCCGCGACCGTAGAGCACCTCGCCCTGCACGTGGAGGAGGTGCAGCAGCGAAGCGCCGAGCTCGGCCGAGGTGAGGTCGACCCGGGCCAGGTCTTCCAGCGCCGCAGCCCGGTTGGCCAGCTCCCAGGCCTCCCCCGTGAGCCAGCGGCGGTGCATGCGCTCCGCCGCCTCCACCAGCAGGCAGAAGGCCTTGCCCGCCTCGCCGGCCAGCCGGTAGTGCTCGCCGATCAGCGCCGAGCCCCGCGCCGTGCGCTTCTGATGGGCCTCCAGGGTGCGTGCCAGCCGCTTGTGGAGGGAGCGGCGCATCTCCGGCGAGAGGTCCCGGTAGACCATCTCGCCCACGAGCTGGTGGGCGACTTCGTGGGCCACGTGGCCGGGCTCGCGGTGCTCGACGATGATGCCCCGCCGCAGCAGGTGGTCCAGCGCGTCGAGCACGGGCTCCTCGTCCTCGCACAGCACGTCGAGCAGCAGGTCCAGGTCCAGCTCCCGGCCCGCCACGACGAGCAGCCTCAGGGCGCGGAGCTCACGCGGGCTGAGGTCGTCGATGCGCTCGGAGACGACCTCCCGGACCCCGTGCGGGATCTCCATGTGGCCGCTGATGATCTCCTCGGTGTCCACTCCCAGCTCGAAGCCGCGCTCGGTCCGGGTCAGGACACCGGTCTGGAGCAGCGAAGCCAGGTACTGGTGGATGAACAGCGGGTTGCCCTCGGTCACCTGACGCAGCCGGGTGGCGAGAGCGCGGGCCTTGTCCCCCCGCCCGATGAGGCCACTCACCAGCTCCGCGACCGCCGGCTCCGACAGCAGCTCCACGGGCACGACCCGCGCCGGAAGGCCCGTGCGCTCCCCGGACGAGAGCCGATCGAGCAGCGGCCTCTCGACCTCGCTCCGGCGAGCCCCGATCAAGAGCAGGGGCCGGTCGGACGCCATGCGGGCCAGCACCCCGAGCAGCTCCAGCTCCCGATCACCGGTCCAGTGGAGGTCGTCGTAGATCAGCAGCCGGGGTCCGTGGGCCAGCAGCTCGAGCAGCCCGTCTCGGAGGCCATCGAAGAGGCGGTAGGGCGCGTCGGCACCGCGCACACCGCCCTGGCTCCAGAGCTCGAGGGTCTCGACCAGAAGCGGCGGCGGTCGGGCGATCTCCCGGCGCACCTGCCGGGCGAGGTCGAGCAGACCCTGGATGCCGGCCACGCCGTCTCGGGCCCGGACCACGTGGGAGTGGATGCCGAGGTCCGCAGCCTGGCGGAGCACGGTCTCCAGCAGGCGCGACTTGCCGGCGCCGGCGCGTCCCTCGAGCAGGATCAGCCCCCCCTCCCCCATCTGGAGGTGGGTCAGGCTGCGCTGGAGCAGCTCCACCTCGGCGCCACGCCCGACCAGCGGTGGCATCCAGCCCTCGGCCTCGGTGCGCTCGGGGTGGTCGGGCTCCGCCTGCTCGAGTCGGAAGAGGATCTCCCGGGCCGACTGGAAGCGGTCCCGCGGCGACTTGCGCAACAGCCGCAAGCAGATCTCCTCGAGGTGCTGCGGCATGTCGGGCATCAGGTCCCGGGGGCGGGCCGGGGGCAGCTCCAGGTGGGCCTTGCGGTAGCCCTTGATGTCGTCGGCGGCGAAGGGGCGCCGCCCCGTGAGCATGGCGAACAGGATCACGCCCAGGGAGTAGAGGTCCGCCCGGTGGTCGAGCGCCCGGCCGGTGATCTGCTCCGGCGAGGCATAGGCCCAGGTTCCGACGAGGTTCGACGAGGTGTCCGGGTCGGCTGTGGGCAGCAGGTCCTTCACGATGCCGAAGTCGGTGAGCTTGGCGCGCCCCTCCGGGTTGAGGAGGATGTTGGAAGGCTTCAGGTCCCGGTGGACGAGGCCCCGGGCGTGGATGTGGGCCAGGGCTCGGCAGACGTCGACCAGGATGTGCTCACAGCGCCGCCAGCGCTCACTCTCGGGGCCTATCGAGAGGTGCTTGAAGCTGCGGATGACGGTGTGGAGATCGTCGCCCTCCACGTACTCCATGGCGATGTAGGGGTGACCGTAGATGTCGCCGTAGGCCTCGACCCGGATGACGTTGGGGTGGTGGATGCGGGCCATGGCCCGGAACTCACGCCGGAAGCGGGGCAGCCCCGTCTTGAAGCGGGTGGGGCGCAGGATCTTGAGCGCGACCTCCCGGCCATCCGGATCCTCGGCCCGGACCACGTGGGCCATGCCGCCCCGCCCGACCAGGCTCTTGTAGACATAGGGCCCCACCCGCCCGCCGGGCTCGATCTCCTTGCCCCCCATCTCCAGGACGGGACTGTCGGCAGGCGCTGCGCTGGCCTCGGTGGGATCCACGGCGGGCCTTCTAAGCCGCTGGGGGGGGGTGAGCCGCCCCCCTGGTGCCACGCTTCGATGAGGTCTTGACACGACAAGAGCCGGCACGGCACGATCAACCTCTTCGGAGGTCGAACCATGGCACATACCCCAGGGCCGTCCCGCCTTCCCGACCGCGACGCTCCCCGTCCAGAGCCGCCGAGGTCCGAGCCGCGCTTCCGGGCCCTGCTCGAAGCCTCACGGGACGGCATGGCCGTGCTCCGGCGAGGTCTGATCGTCCAGGCGAACTCGGCCCTGGTGCGGGGACTCGGCTTCGAGCGGCTCGCGCCGCTCTTCGACACGCCGCTGCTGGACCGCCTCGTCCCGGCAGACCGCATCAAGGCCGCCGAGCACATCGACGCGGCCGAGACGGGCAACGATCGGCTGCTGCTGCCGCCGGTGGTCGTGCGGATCGCCGTCCCGGATGGTGGTGTGCGCTGGATGGAGTGGTCCGCCCAGGCCCTGGAGAGCCCGGAGGTGGTCGTGTGCCTCCACCCGATCGACGAGCTCCGGGCCCTCCAGCGGGCCCTGGAGGAGTCCGAGAGCCTCGCCAGCCTCGGTGCGCTGGCCATCGGCGTGGCCCACGAGCTGACCAACCCCCTGTCCTTCGTCATGGCCAACCTCCAGTGGCTCGACGAGGACCTGCCACGCGACGACCCGTCGGCCTGGGACCGCCTCCGCCGCGTCCAGGACGCGCTCTCCGGCGCCCGACAGGTGAGCCGTGTCGTCGAAGACCTGCGGGCCTATGCCCAGGCCGACCTCGAAGCGGTCCGCACCGTCCGCGTCGACCGGGTCCTGGACACCGCCCTGGGGCTGGCACTGCACCGGGTCCGGCACCAGGCCAGCGTGCACTGGGAGCGTACCGAGGGCGACCTCGTCGCCCTCGCCGCCGAAGGGCGGGTCGTGCGGCTGCTGGTGGACCTGCTGCTCACCGCCGTCCGGTCCTTCGCCGTCGACGACCCCCAGCACAACCAGATCTTCATGCGCTCGGGGGAAGGCAGCGCCGGTCCCTGGGTCGAGGTCGAGTGCCGCTCCGACCGCGGCGTCGGCCTGGACCCCGTGGCGAGCGAGGACGCCCTGCTGGTGCGCGGAGCCCGCGCCCTGGGCGGCGAGCTGACCAGCCGCAACCTCGTGGAGGGGCACCGCCTGGTTCGTCTCTGGCTGCCGCCCTGCCCGAGGCCGCGGACCAAGCCCCAGATCACGGAGCTACGTCCGTCGCCTCGCGAGGTGAAGGAGCGGCTCAAGGTGCTGCTGGTCGACGACGAGGAGCTCATCGGACGGGCCCTGAGCCTGGGGCTGGAGCGGGAGTGTGACGTCACCGCCGTAAGCTCGGGAGACGAGCCTGGGCCTGCTGGACCTGGGCGCTCCGTTCGACGTGGTCCTGCTCGACGTGGTGATGCCGCCCCCGGCCGGACCGGAGATCTGGGCCCACATCCGCGAGCGACGCAGAGACCTGGTGGACCGGGTCGTGTTCATCACGGGTGGTGCCACCACGGAGACAGCCCGCAAGCTCCTGCAGGGCACCGAGGCCGAGGTGATGCCCAAGCCCATCGACCTGGGCAAGCTCAGGCACCTGGTGAGGCGGGTGGGTGCGCGAGGGGGGTGAGCGCGACCCGCGACCCGCGCCCCGCGGTCGCCTACCGCAACCGCATCGGCACGTAGCTGCAGAACGGCTCCTCGGCGAGGAAGTCCCCCTCGATGGCGTCCGCCCGGGCTCGGCAGCCGCCACAGACCTGGAGGTACTCGCAGACGCCGCACTTGCCCCCGTAGCTGCCGAAGTCCCGAAGCTGTGCGAAGAGCTCGGAGTCCTCCCAGATGGTCGGGAAGGGGGTCTCCAGCACGTTGCCCGCGACGCGCGGGAAGTAGCTGCAGGGGTAGACGTCGCCCTCGGCGGTCACGAGGCAGATGAGCTGGCCGGCCAGGCAGCCCTTGGAGCCGCCGGTTGAGAACTTGAGGGTGCGCGTCTTGAGCTTCTGGTCCTTTTCAAGACCTCTGTTGAGTTGAGGGACCACCCGGTAGTAGTGGGGGGCGCAGGTAGGCCGCATGAGCATGTCCGGCTCGTCCCGCTCGGCCTCGTAGTGCCACCTCAGGATCTCCTCGTAGTCCTCCTTGCTGATCAGCTCCGCGAGGATGTCTTCACCGCGGCCGGTGGGCACGATCATGAACATGTACCAGGCCCTGGCCTCCAGCTTCTTCGCCAGGCGCATGACCGCCGGGATCTCGTCCTGGTTGCGCTTGGTGAAGCTGGAGTTGAGCAGGAAGGGGACGCCGTGCTTCCTGAACAGCGCAGCGGCCCGCATCACGCCCTCGAAGGCCCCGGGCTGGCTCCGGAAGTCGTCGTGGGTCTCGGGTGTGGCGCCGTCGAGCGACATCGACACCATCCGGATGCCCGACCGCTTCATCTGCTCGCAGATCTCGTCCGTCACCAGGCTGCCGTTGGTCGCGATGCACATGCGCAGCCCGAGGGCGGTGCCGTGCTCCGCGACCTCGAAGAGGTCGGGACGGATCAGGGGCTCCCCCCCCGAGAGCACGACGACGGGGCTGGCGTAGGCGGCCACCGTGTCCAGGAAGCCGGTGGCGGCCGCCGTGTCGAACGCCGTGTCGAAGGAGTCCAGGGTCGAGGAGGAGCGGCAGTGGACGCAGCTCAGGTTGCAGCGTCGCGTGACCTCCCAGGCGATCCAGCGGGGGGTGAACTCGGTCAGCATGGTCGAACCTCCTGACGCCGACGCCGAACATCCAGCCCGCCAGACGTATCCCGTCAGATGGACGAACCGGAAGCGCCGGAGGGGGACGTCTCTACTGGAGCAGGTCCGCCACGTCCTTCCGCGCCCTGAAGCTGGCCGCCAGATCGGGAGGTAGCTCCTCCACGATCTCTCGCGCGACGTCGCGGGCCCGACCGTGGATCTGCGTGTCCGGATCGAGGCGACACAGAGCCAGGGCGACCAGGTGCGCGATGCCCTGGGCACCCTCGTCCGGGAGCAGCTCCCAGGCCTCCTCGGCCCGACCCAGTGCAGGAAAGTGGGCCCCGGCGGACTCCAGGTGCCAGGCCTCGGCCAGCGCCGCCTGTGCGGCAAGCTGCAGCCGCGGCGCCAGGAGCGGAGTGGTCAGGGACGCCTCCACCGCGATGATCTCCTTGCGGATCCTGGCCGCGTCGCGCTCTCGGCCTGCGAGCTCCAGCACGTGGACCGTGACCCCCATCGCACCCGCCCAGGACTCCAGGTCTTCGATCTGCTGGGCCATCTCCGCGGCCCGGTCGGCGAGCTGGAGTGCCTCACGGTAGTGGCCGTCGGTCAGCAGGAGCTGGGACTGATGACAGAGGCAGCGGGCCTCCCAGGGGGACCGGACCGCCCGCAGCAGCGGCCGGGCCTGACCCAGGGCCTCGCCGGCGCCGACCAGGTCGCCCTGCGCGATGGCGGTCCCCGCCAGCCCGAGGAGGAAGAGGCCCTCGGTCTCGCGACTGCCCAGCTCCCGGGCCAGGGCGATGCCCTCCTCCCAGCTCGTCCGCGACTCCGGCAGGTTGCCCCGGATCCGCAGGGCGTCGGCATAGGCCCGCAGAGCCCCTGGACGGGAGGGGTGCCCGGGGTCCATGCGCAGCAGCAGCGGGTGGAGGAGCTGGACGGCCTCTTCCGCCTGGCCCAGGGCTACGAGTGCCGCGCCGAGGGCGGAGCGGGCGCTGGTCGCCGTCGCGTCGTCCTCTTCGCCGAGCTCCAGCGAGGTGGTGAGGGCCTGGCGCGCCTCCTCGGGTCGCCGGTTGGCGAGCAGGGCCTCGCCGCGCAGGGCCAGGGTCTCCCGCTCGAGGCGCCTCGCCTCTTCGGGTTCCAGGCGGTCCCGGCCCAGGGCACCGGCGTCCCTGGCACGGGTGGCGAGCCGCAAGGTCAGCGCCGGATCCCGCCGGCGGGCCGCCCGACGCGCCGCCTGCACCAGCAGGGGCCACGCTCGCTCGGGGGCACCTGCGCGCATCAGGTGATCCGCCATCACGGCGGCCATCGCCCCGGGGCGGCGGGCGTGGCGGGCCAGCAGCGCCTCCGCCACGGCCCGGTGCAGGCCCACGCGCTCGGAGGGTGTCAGCGACTCGTAGAGGACCCGAGCCAGCCGCGGGCGCGCCAGGCGCAGGGTGTGCTCCACCCCGGCCTCCTGGCGTCGGACCAGGCCGGCGTGCTCCAGCCGGTCCAGCTCGCCGGTCCGCAGGGGCGCGAGCTGCTGGGCCAGGTCTCCCGAGGCCTCCCCGCCGAGGACCGCCACGACCTCGAGGAAGCGACGCGCCTCCGGGGAGAGCCCGGTGATCCGTCCCATGAGCTCCTTGCGTGTGCCCTCCGGGACCGGCAGCGGATCCTCCTTGAGGCGCTCGATGGGAACCGCGGCGACGACCTTCGGCCCGTCTCGGCGCAGCCAGCCCTCCCGCATCAGGGTGTCGACCTGCTCCAGGGTGGGTCCGGGCAAGCCTCCGAGCAGGGCACAGAGACGACGACCGAGCAGCGGACCGAGGCGCCCGCTGAGGCCGCGCTCGCGCAACAGCGCCACGACGCCCGACCGATCGAGCGCTCCGAGGGGCACCACGCTCCCACCGAGCACCGCCAGGTCCGCCGCCAGGCTCGGGGACTTCAGCTCGCGACTCCCCAGGGCCGCTTCCGCCGTCCAGACCAGGATCGTCGGAACCTCCATGGCTCGCTCGGTGAGGTCCGAGAGACGCAGGCCCTCCCGCTGGTCGAGGTCATCGGCGAGGACGACCCGAGGGCCCTCCGGGGGCCACTCGTCCCGCGCCTGGACCACCGGCAACCCGAGCACCCGGGCCTGCCGACCGACCGCCTCCAGCATCGCCGTCCGCCCGACGCCCTGTGGCCCGACCAGGCCGAGGGAGAAGGAGACCTGCTGGTCCTGGGAGGCCGCCAGGACCTCCTTGCAGCGCGCGAGCGCCGAGTCACGCCCCTGGAGGGTGACCAGGCTCTCTGTCCCCTGGCCCTCCAGGGCGACGAGCACCTCCGCGGCGGACGCGTAGCGACCCTCGGGGTCCTTGCGCAGGAGCCTCAGGCAGATCCGCTCCAGGGTCGGTGGCACGTCGGGCCGGAGCTCGGACGGCCTCGGCGGATCGCTGGCGAGGTGCCGCGCGAGGTAGCTGGCGATGCTGTCCGCGACCACGGGCCTTCGACCCGTCAGCAGCACGTAGAGCATGGCCCCCAGGGCGTAGAGGTCGGACCGCGCATCGATCGGCTCGCCGGTGATCTGCTCGGGCGACATGAAGGCCACGGTGCCGAGGAGCTGTCCCGCCACGGTGAGGTTCGTGGAGAAGACGTCGTCGCCCTTCACCACGCCGAAGTCGGTGAGCTTGGGATCCCCCTCCGTGGTGACGAGCACGTTGGTGGGCTTGAGGTCCCGATGCACCACCCCCGAGGCGTGCACCACGTCCAGAGCAGCACACAGCCCCCGCAGGATGCGCTCCACGCGTGCCCAGCGGTCCGGTGGCTCCGATGCGGTCCAGCGCTCGACCAGTCCCCCGAGATCACACCCGTCGATGAACTCCATCGCCAGCCAGGCGTGGCCCGCGGTCACCGATGCGTCGTAGACCTCGATCACGTTGGGGTGGTCCAGGCGCTGCAGCGAGGCGAACTCGCGCTGGAAGCGCTTGAGGTCCTCGGCCGTGGCGCGACCCGGGTGCAGCAGCTTGAGGGCCACGATCCGGCCCGAGGCGTCCCTGGCCCGGAAGACGCGCGCGTTGCCGCCGCTGCCCACCTGTTCCTCCAGCAGGTAGGCCCCGACCCGGGTCCCCGCGGTGGGGACGCCGGCTCTGGTAGGCGTCTCGGGCATGTTCGTGGTTCGGGTCTACAGCTCTGAATCCAGCACGAACATCGCCCGGAAGTTGGCCCGATCGTCCCGAGAGATGCTCCCGGACAGGGACCGGGCCAGGGCCACCGCCACCCGCTGGTGCAGAGACACCGTCGCAGGATCGGGCGACCACTCGGCGATGAAGCAGTGCGCCTTCAAGGAATAGAGACGATAGCCGCAGCCTTCGGCCCTGCGCAGCGCCGCGTCCGACCGCACCACCGCCTCGTCGGTCCGCCCCGCCGCAGCGAGCGTCCTGGCTGCGATCAGGTCCAGTCGACAGAGGTTGTGAGGCCACGCTCCTTCGCTGGCCGAGTCGGCGCGTGCGAGCAGCCCTTTCCAGTCCAGGTCCTGGCCGAGGTTGATCGCGCACCGGGCCCGCCAGGCGTCCACCAGCGGGGCGAAGCCCTCGGAGTCGTAGTCCTCGAGCAGCGGCTGGACCTCGTCCAGGCACTCCACGGCGGTCTCGTAGTCCCCCCGGGTCAGGAAGACGCGCGTGAGCTTGATCCAGGCCCCGACCTCGTCCTCCTTGTTGTCGATCTCCTTGACCCGGCGCAGGGCCTCCCGGGCGTTGTCCTCCGCCTCCTGGAGGCGGCCGAGGTCCACGAGCACCAGGGCGCGGTACCGCAGGCCGAGGGCGATGCCGAGGGAGTGGTGGACCTCACGGGCCTGGGCGATGGTCCGGTCGGCGATCTGGAGCCCCTTGCGCAGGTTGCCCTGGAGGTGACAGAGCTCCACGAGGTTGATCCGGGCGATCGCGAGCTGGGCGAGCAGACCCAGCTTCTCGAAGGTGCTGGCGGACTGCTCCAGGTACTTGCGGGCGTCGCTGGACTGCCCCCGGCACATGGCGGCCAGTCCGAGGCCGTTGTAGCAGTGGCCGAGGGCCTTGTCGTCGTGGACGGCCCCGGCCACGCTGAGCCCCTCGAGCATGTAGTGCCGGGACTGGTCCAGGTCGCCCTGGGACCAGTGCACCGCCCCCAGACCGTGCAGCGCGATCGGTCGCAGCCGCGGATCCCCCACCCGCTCGGCCAGGCTCAGGGCCTCGGTGAAGTGGGCCCGGGCCTCGTCCATGCGGTGGAGGAAGCGGTAGTAGGTGCCCAGCTCCGCGGCCGTCTGGGCCTTGAGGTGGTCGTCGGCGACCAGGCGGGCCAGCCCGTCGGCCAGCGCCAGGGCCTGACCCGCATCGGCCCAGCGTCCCATGTGGAACAGGGCCCGCCCGCGTACCAGGTGAAGGTCCGCGAGTCTCCGATCCGCCTCCTCCAGGGTCAGGTACTCCCGCGCTTCGGGCTCGATCCGCTGGGCGCGGTCGTAGATCTCCATCGCCTCCGGCACGAAGGACTGGGCGTAGAGACGACGGCCGGCGGCAGACAGGTAGGGGTAGGCCTTGGCCGGTACGCCCCCCTGCTCGAAGTGCCAGGCCAGGCTGTCGACCACGGCTCCGATGCGGTGCCGGTAGAGGCGCTCCATGGCCGTGCCCACGCGACGATGGAGGTCCTGTCGACGGTCGAGGGCCAGCCCCTCCAGCAGCAGGTCCCGCAGACGGGGCCGGGCCAGCGCGTAGAATTCGTCGGTCCCGACCTGGCGCTGCCGGGCGACGCCTCCGTCGAGCAGCTCGTCGATCTGGTCGAGCAGGCGGTCCTCGGTCTCCCCGAGGGCCTCGAGCAACACGTCGAGGTTGATCTCCTGGCGGGCGATCGCGACCACCGCCGCCACGGCTCGGGCCTCGGCGCTCAGGGGCATCAGGCGTTCCTTGAGCGCCTCCCGGATCGAGCTGGGCAGCGGGAGCTTGGTGCGGGTGACCTCCGAGAGCTCCAGACCGAGCTCGTAGTCCCCGTCCCCGGACGGCTCGATGACACGCTCCTCGACGAGGCCGCGGATCATCTCGACGATGAAGTGCGGGTTGCCTTCTCCCTCCCGCCGGAGGCGATCCGCGAGCCGCCGCGAGCGCAGGTCGTCGGGCAGGAGCTGGAGCAGGAGCTCCTCGACCGCGGTGTTGCCGAGCGGCGCCAGCATCATGTGGAGCATGCCGAGCTCCGGATCCTCGAGCAGCTCCAGCATCGGGTCCGGGCCCTCCGGCGGACGCCGGGTGAGCACGAACAGCACCGGGTCCTCGGCGAGTCCCAGGTGGTTGCGCAGCAGGAAGCCGAGCAGGTCCGAAGTGCCTCGATCGGCGCGGTCGATGTCGTCGAGGAGCACCACCCTCGGCAGGCGCTCCCTGAGCAGGTCCCGGAAGGCCGACATGACCTGGTAGCGCTCCAGCGGGCCCTCTCCATCGCGGAAGGCGACCTCCAGCGCCTCCGGCAGCTCCTCATCGGCCGGCACGAGGTCCGAGAACACCTCGGCAAACCCACCGAAGGGGGGGTCCTCGGGGTCACACTGACCCGACGCCACCGGGATGCCCATCTCGAAGGCCCAGGAGTGGATCTCGGCCATCAGCCGGGACTTGCCGAAGCCGCTCGGGGCATCGAGCAGGACCGCGCTACCCCACCCGGAGGGCAGGGCACCCAGACACTCCCGGAGCCTGGCCTGCTCACGGGTCCGGCCGACCAGCGAGGGTGGCCAGTGCTTCAGGTCCACCGGCAGGTCGCACACCGCTGGACGGTCGAGGACCGACAACAGGTGGTGCGCCGAGCCGTAGCGCCCGGCCGGGTCCTTCTCCAGCAGCCTCAGGGCGATCTCGTTGAGGTGGGCCGGCACGAAGGGGTCCAGCTCCCGGGGAGGCCGGGGCGTCATGTTGAGGTGCTTCTCCAGGTACCCGGGCAGGGTCCGGGCGTTGAACGGCCGCTTGCCCGCGAGCATGAGGTAGAGCACTGCGCCCAGCGAGTAGAGGTCGGCGCGCGCGTCGACGGCCTCCCCCCGGATCTGCTCGGGGGACATGTAGGCCACGGTGCCCACCATCTCACCGGCGATGGTGAGGTCCTGGCCCGGAGCCTTGGCGACGCCGAAGTCCATCAGGCGGATGTCACCGCCTTCGGTGATCCGGATGTTGCCCGGTGTGATGTCGCGGTGCACCAGGCCGCGCTCGTGGATGTAGCTGAGGGCCGAGGCGACCTGGACCAGGACCCCCTCAGCGAGCTCGAAGCGCACCGCGGGGGGCTCGTCCTTCCAGCGCAGCACACCCTGTCGCAGGTCCTCCCCCTGCACGTGGTCCATCACGAACCAGGAGCGCTCCTCCCACCGTCCGCTGTCGTGGGCCTTCGGGATGTACGGGTGGTCGAGCTGGCTCAGGAGCCGGTACTCGGCACCGAAGCGGGCCCGGGCCTCCTCGCGGTTCTCCAGGCCCCCGAGCAGCAGCTTGAGCGCCCGCTGTTCTCCGCTCTCCCGGTGCTCCACCAACAGGACGGTGGCCATGCCACCACGCCCGATGCGCCGGATGACCCGGTAGGGCCCGATCGGAGCACCTTCGGGCGGCTGGGGGGGAGGGAGAGGAGTGGTCACGTGGAATCAGGTCATGAGGGGCGAGATATAGTCCCGGAAGGGTGGAGCATGCACTTCGAAGCCTACGCCGTCAGCGACACTGGTCCTGTACGGGAGAACAACGAAGACTACTGGCTCGTCGACGTCGACGGGGGACTCTTCGTCGTGGCTGATGGCATGGGGGGCCACGCAGCGGGCGAGGTGGCCTCTCGGATCGCGGTCGAGACCGTGCAGGAGGTCATCCTCGGCGACGACGACCCGGAGGAGACCATCCTCCAGTCCATGGTCGACGACGCCCACGATCAGCTCCGTGAGCGGCTGCGCTACGCCATGAACCAGTCGGGACAGCGCATCCGCAAGGCGGTCGACGAGAACCCGGTCTACGCCGACATGGGCACGACGCTGGTGGTCCTGCTCGTGGAGGAGGGGCAGGCACACCTGGCGCACGTCGGGGACAGCCGCGCCTATCTCTGGCGGGATGGCAGGCTGCGCCGCCTCACGCGCGATCACACGGTCGTCCAGCAGGAGGTCGACGCAGGCCGCCTGACGCCCGAGTTGGCTCGCATCGTGCCCCACAAGAACATCCTCACCCGGTCCGTCGGCTACCACGGGCCCGTGGACCCGGACACGTCCACTCGGACGGCGGAGGACGGCGATGTGTTCATCCTCTGCTCCGACGGGCTCACCGATCCGCTCGACGACAAGGACCTCAGCCGCCTCTGCGAGGAGTTCCATCCAGAGGACCTCGCCCAGGGCCTGCTCGACGCCGCGATGGCCGCTGGCGCCGATGACAACACCACCGTGGTGGTCGTGGTCGTCGGCGAGAGCTGACCTGCTCCGATCCCAGCCGGCTCAGCAGGCCGCTGGCAGGTGCTGCTCGAGCAGGTAGACCGGGACCTGGTCCTCGGGCAGGGCGCCCTGGTAGTAGCGGCCCTGCTGGCGACTGCACCCGAGCCCGGCCAGGACCCTCGCCTGGGCCGCGGTCTCCACGTTCTTCGCGGCGACCTCGACGCCCAGCTCTCGGCACAGCCCCATCAGGGCGCGCAGGACCTGGAGTCGCCGAGGATTCCGGTGAAGCCCGGCCAGCATGCGCGGGGCGAGCTTGACCTCGTCCAGCATGAAGCGAGCGAGCGTGTCGAGCACGAGCTGGTCCCGACCATAGCTGTCGAGCGAGAGCCTCACGCCAATGGAACGGATCTGTTTGATCTTGTCCACGATCTCCTGCTCGTCACTCCGGAGCGCAGACTCGTCGATCTCGACGCAGAGCTGGTGGGGGTTGAGCCGATGCGACTCGAGGGCCTCGAGGAGTGCGTCCTGCAGCAGCGGGTCCCGGAATTGGTCCGCCGAGAGGTTGACCCGCAGCCCCGGCATGACCTGGCCGAAGCGGCGCTGCCACTCGACGAGCCGCTCACAGGCCGTGTTGAGGACCCACTCCCCGAGCAGGCGCATGAAGCCCAGCTTCTCGGCCGCGGGCATGAAGGTCGCTGGCAGCAGCCGCCCGTGCTCGGGGTGGTTCCAGCGCACCAGGGCCTCCAGCCCCAGCACCCATCCCGTGGAGGCGTCCAGCACCGGCTGGTACTCGAGCACGAACTCCTGGCGATCGAAGGCCCCCAGCAGGGTCTTCGGGCCGAGCAGGACGGGCGCCCCCGCCACCTGGAGCCGCCGCACCGCCTTGCGCTGGTACATGTCCCGGTCGGCCTCGCCGAGCAGCTCCTCGCTCTCGATGTCCCCGGTCGTGGTCCAGGCCAGGCCGACACTGGCACCGAAGGAGACCTCCAGCCCATCCAGGACCAGGGGGCGCGCGAGCGCCTCTTCGACGCGCTCGCGGACCGCCCGAGCCGAAGCGCGGCCCCGGTGCCCCTGGACGAGCACGGCGAACTCGTCACCGCCCATGCGGGCCACGAGATCGCGGCCCCTGACGACCCCGTTGAGCCGCTGGCCGACGGCCTTGAGCACCCGGTCGCCGGCACCGTGCCCGAGGGTGTCGTTGATCTCCTTGAAGCCATCCAGGTCCAGGAAGACGATGCAGACCTCCCAGGAGCGACCCCGGCGAGCCTCCTCGAGGCCCCGGGCCAGGTGCCGCAGGAAGCGCTCGCGGCGGTAGACCCCGGTCAGGGGATCGACCTGGGCCCGCTGGCGCAGGGTGGACTCCGACTGCTGGCGTACCCGGGCATAGCAGAGGGCCCGATGTAGCTCTGAGGGCCCGACGTCGTTCTTGTCCAACAGGTTGGCCGCCCCGAGCGCCTGGGCCTCGTCGTCGATCTCCGGGTCCAGGCTGCTGGTGAGGATCACCACCGGCAGCTCCAGGCCCTGCTCCCGGACGGCCCTCAGGACGTCGGCCCCGGACTCGGCACCCAGGTGCCAGTCGCACAGGCAGACGTCGTGGACCCCGGCCGCCAGGCACTCCCGGGCCGTCTCCAGGTCGCCCGCCCAGTCCACCAGGTAGCAGGCCTCCCGGACCCGGAGCAGGTACTCCTCGATCAGGCGGGCGTCCGCGGCATCGGCGTCGACGATCAGCACCGACACGAGGCGACCGCTGGCCGCGCTGGAGACCGAGCTCTGCACAGGACTACCCGACGTCCTCGAGGACAAGATGCACCTCTCCCCCGCTACGGTCGGCCCCCCGGGGGCCTTGAGGTCGAATCAGCGTCGGCGCAGAGCTCCGAGGAGGAGCACGGTCCCGGCCACGATCCAGCCGCGGGGTGCTGGTGGGACCACACCACAGCTCAGTCCCGCGTCGTCCTCGGGAAGCTGGCCCGCGGCGCCGGTGGTCGGCTCCGCCTCCCCGGTGTCCAGCTCCCCCCCGGCACCCGTGCCCTCCCCGAGACCCACGACCCGCTCGATCCAGCTCAGGTCCACGTCGATCCGCGCAGAACCGGCACCGCCTTCTTCGCAGAAGACCTCGCCGACCTCCTCGGTCCACACGAAGCTGGACACTCCCACGAGCTGATCGTCGACCGGATCGATGACCGGTCCGCCCGAGTCCCCCGAGCACACGTTGCGCCCCTGGCCGTCGTAGCTGACCAGCACGAGGGGGTAGACCTCGATCACGGCGAGGGTCACCTCTCGCTTCACGCCACTGTCTTCGGCACCGAACGAAGTCGTTCCCCAGCCCACGTGGAGCAGGTCACGGCCGACCCAGGAGGAGCCAACGCTGTCGTCGGAGAGCTCCACCGGGGCCGGATCCAGGGCCACGTCCAGCTCGAGCACGGCGAGATCGTGGTCCAGGGTCACCGCGTCGTAGTCCGGGTGCGTCGTCTCGTCGGTGACCACCGCGTAGTCGTCCACGCCCCCCGGCGTCCAGAGGGAGTCACCGACCGCGAACCAGGCCTCGAGCCCCAGGTCCTCGTAGTAGGGCAGCAGCGCAGCGCAGTGGGCGGCCGTCAGGACCTTGTCCGGCGCCACCAGGGTGCCGGAACAGAACAGCTCCCCCACCTCCCCGTCGGTCCCCACCAGGGCCCCCACGGCCGGGTGGTCATCGGTAGGGCGACCGCCGACGATCGGTGGTGGGGACTGGGCGTGGGCGACCGCGAGCGCCAGCCAGATCACGACCGGCGACGCCCCACCAGGGCCAACAACGACAGCAGCCACCCGACCCGCGGCGACGCGGGCTGTGTGGCGCAGGACCCGGCCTCCAGCTCCCCGTCCGCGGGGCGTCCCGGCAGCTCGCTGTCCCACCAGCCGGTGTCCACCGGATCGGTGTCGGTGTCCGTGTCCGTGTCCGTGTCCGTGTCCGTGTCGGCGTCCACGTCGATGTCGGTGTCGCCCTCCTCCTCCCCGATGACGACGTCGACGTACTCCTCCACCCAGTCCAGGTGCCGGTCCACGCGGGTGCTTCCAGCGGCGGCGTCCGGGTGATCGCACTCGGTCCGGCCCCCGTTGACCATGTAGATGAAGGCGTTGATGCCGACCAGCTTCCAGCCGTCACCGGCGGGTCGCAGGGCCGCTCCACCGGAGTCCCCCGAGCACACGTTGCCGTCGTTTCCCGTGTCGTCGTGGGTGTAGATCACCCAGGCGTCCACCCAGTCGATCGGCACGTCGACCGTGCGCTTGGTGCCGCTCCCACCCCCCTGGTCGTTGCTGTTGCCCCAGCCGACGTAGGTGATCGGCTCACCCACCGAGGAATTGGAGATCGAGTCCTCGCTCACGGGCATCACGCCCACGGTGCCGATCGTGTGGGCGAGCTTCATCAGTCCGATGTCGTGGTAGCCGGAGCCCCCGTAGTCGGGATGGCTGAGCTTGTCGGTCACCGTCTCGTAGCGGTCGATGTCGGTGTTGATGTCCGTGCCGACCATGAAGTAGGTGGTGCCGCTGCCCTTCATGCTCTCCACGCAGTGCGCCGCCGTGAGGACCCACTGGGGGTGGATGAGGGTGCCGGAGCAGAGCCCGGAGCCGCGTCCTCCGTCGTGGTAGAGGATGCCCACGCTCGGGAACTCGGAGGTGCGCTCCCCGTTGACGATCGGTGGGGGCGCCTGGGCGTGAGCGACGGACAGCGCGGTGAGGGCGAAGATCACCGGCGGCGGCTCGCGAGGCCCACCAGCCCGAGCAGCACCGTCACCAGGCCCACGGGACGGCCGCCCGAGGTCGCACAGCCATCATCGATGGTCTCCACGCCGGAGGGCCGATCCGGCACGTCCTCGTCCCACCAGCCCGTGTCCTCGTCGTCCACGTCGGCGTCGGCGTCGGTGTCGGTGTCGGTGTCGGTGT
>CAZCVP010000125.1:22379-23894 GCA_964501915.1 uncultured Enterobacterales bacterium | reverse complement strand
GGGTGGTGCCCCGGCGCAGGGGGTCGGGGGGGCGGTGGTCGGCGACGCTGGCGAGGCCACAGCTCGACGGGCTGCCGTCGCAGTCGTTGTCCAGCCCGTCTCCACAGATCTCCACCTCGCCCGGGTTCTCCAGGGGGTCGTCGTCGTCGCAGTCCCCCGCCCGGTCGACCGTGCCGTCGGGCCCCACACAGCTAGTGACCCCGGTGCCGTCGAGGCCCCACGTGTCGCCGTCGGCGTCCTCGTGCCAGGTCGGCGCGTCGATCGCGGAGTCCTCGTCGACCTCGGTGTCGCAGTCGTCGTCGATCCGGTTGCAGTGCTCGTCGGCGTCCGGGTTCACGTCGTCCCGGTCGTCGTCGCAGTCGTCACCCCCTCGGGTGTCCAGGTCGTGGCCATCGCGGTCGGCGTCGTCGTCGCTCCACCCGTCGCAGTCCCGATCGACGCCGTCGTACCAGATCTCCTCCATGCCCGGGTTGGTGTCCGGCTCCGCGTCGTCGCAGTCGTTCTCCGCGGGGGTGTAGCCGTCGAAGTCGTGGTCCACCGACGGGGCAGAGGGGGTTGTCGGTCCCGGGCGACCCCAGGTCGTCGGAGCCGCTCCAGGCCGCGAGGCCTGGGCACCACCACTGGGGATCGTCGTTGTCCACGGCGCTCAGGTGGTGGGGGTCGAGGGTGAGGCTTGCGCCTTCGGGGACGGTGGCGTCCCAGGTGACGGTGTCCAGCTCGGTGCTGTCGGCGAGGAGCGCCAGGCTCCCACCCTCGTTGGAGAGGGAGAGGCCTGAGTAGACGTAGATCGGCTCCACGCCGCCGTTGGCCCGGCTGTCCCCGTGGGAGCCGAGCAGGGCCCGCTCGCCGGGGGACAGGGGGAGCGGACGGTCGGAGACCACCTTGTGGGTCTCGCTGTCGGTGACCAGGGAGAGGCCGTCGAGGTGGATCACCCCTTCGCTGGTGTTGAGCACCTCGAACCACTCCCCCTTGGGATCGCTGGTCCAGGCCGGGTTGATCAGCATCTCGGTGACGACCAGGTCCCCGTGGGCCCAGTCGCCTTCGTCGACGAAGCCGTCACAGTCCTCGTCCCGGGCCGTTTCCTCCCGCTCGGGCTGGTCTGGGGCCACGGTGGGGTCGGTGTCGTCGCAGTCGTCGCAGGCCGCCCAGCCATCCCCGTCGGCGTCGAAGCCCTCGTCCACCTCGCCGTCGCCGTCGTTGTCCAGGCCGTCGCAGACCTCGATGTCCATGCAGTCGGCGATGCCGTCGCCGTCGGTGTCCGGGTGGCCCTCGTCGGCACGACCCTCGCAGTTGTCGTCGATGCCGTTGCAGGTCTCCTCCGCCAGGGGGTGGACGTCCGGGTCGGTGTCGTCGCAGTCGCCCTCGGCCTCGGGGTAGCCGTCCGCATCGCGATCGATCGGGCGCTCCTCGGCAGTGTCGAGAAGCTCCTGGGGTGGTGCCGTGGGGGCCCCCCCCCCCACCAGCCCCCGCCCCGCGCCCCGCCGGCACGCGGGGGGCCACACGGGGGGGGGGGGG
>CAZCVP010000125.1:0-22369 GCA_964501915.1 uncultured Enterobacterales bacterium | reverse complement strand
CACCAGGACGGCGGCGCCACAGAAGGGGGGGGTCCTGATCAGCGCGGTCTCCTCACGCTCCATGTCGTCGTGGCGCCGGCAAAGGCGAGCACACCTCGACACGTCCGTAGAGACGATGTGCTGGCGAGGCCCGAGATCACACGGCACCACGAGAGAGCACCGGTGGCGTCCGGGGCCGCTCCTCACCTGACCTCCAGCCGCGGGGGAGGTCTCGGGGCTCAGCAGTCGGGCACTGAGCGACCCCGCCGAGGCGCTGCTGGCTGACCTCGGCGAGGACTGCCAGGGCACGGGCATCGAGAACTGGCTCGACGCCAGACACCTCCTGAATGCCGCGGAGGGCGAGGCGGAGCTCGTCGAAGGTGAAGACTCCTGGGAGGTCACCTTGACCGACGTGGAGCTCAGGGAGGACACCGAGGACGCAGGATCTGTGAGCGGCGACTTCACCGCCGAGCTCTGCGAGGTCGAGATCGACTACTCGAGCGGCTTCGAGACATCGCACTGAGGCAGGAAGGAGCGACAGCGGCCTCGCTGGAGGCGCCGCACCTTCCCTCGGACCTGGTAGGGCCACGACCCGCTATGCGGCGGGAATCACCACGTTGGGTCCATGGGCATGTCCCTACCCCGTCTCGAGAGCCCCCTGACCCTGGTGATGGTGGGGCTCCCCGCCGGGGGCAGGACCCACACTGCCCAGAAACTCGAGCGCTACCTGAGCTGGCTCGGCTAGGCGACCCGGGTGTTCGACGCGGGGGACTACCGCCGCGAGAGACACGGAGCGAAGCCGGCGGCCGCGTTCTTCGAGCACGCCAACCCGGAATACGGCGCCCTGCGCCGCGCCGCGGCCGTCGAGGCCCTCGGCGACCTGCTCGCCTGGCAGCGCCAGGGTAGCCAGATCGGGATCTTCGACGGCGAGCCCGGCGGACCCTCCACCCGCATCGAGCAGCGGAAGGACGCCTACGGTGACGCCAAGTGGTTCGTGGCCGTGTCCGGCGAGCTGACCGGCATGGACAAGACCCAGCGCACGGCGCTGAGCGCCGCCGACATCGGCACCCACCAGGGGCTGCAGCAGGGCCAGCGGTGAGCATTGTCGAGGGAGGTGGGCACAGATCCTGGTCCCAGGTGGTCCGAGGCGGTCCGGCGAGCCGGTCGGGTCTACACCTGATCGAGCGCGCGCTGAGCGCAGGTGCTGAACGCGGGCACACGCTCCGGCTCGTGGCGGCGCACGAAGTCCAAGATAGCCCCCACATCCGCACCCGCACGAACCAGTGCCTCCACGTCCGCAACGTCCTGGCTCCGGCCGGCACGGAGCTTCATCAGCACGAGCACTTCGATCCCCACCACGGGCACCACCCCCGGTTCTGCGCGGGTGACCTCTGCGGCGAGTACCGGGTCGGATGGCAGCGCGGCGATCAGGTCGATGACGCCCCACTGCACGACCTCGGCCAGCTCATCCCTAAAGGTGAGGAGCGGCACCGTGGTGGCGAAGGCCTCCTCACCGACGAGGAAGTCCACATCCTTCGTCGCCCGGGGGTGCCCATGCAGCCCGACGGCCAATCCGCCTGCGAGCGCGTGAGGGACGCCGACGGCGGCGAGCCTCTCGGACACCCGGCGAGCATCGTCGAGCACCCTCGGTGCCACAACCTGTGCGAGTTCTTCCCAGCTGCTCATGTCGGCTTGGCCACGAGTGCGCGGGTACCGTCTGCGTATTGGACCTCCTGATGCTGACTTCGCTGTCGGGCCTCCGCGCCGCCTTCAGGAGTCCTGGGGGCTTCATGGCCGTCGGGGACTCGTAGTGCCGGCCGGCTGGGGCGCCTGGGCCGGCGCAGCGGTGTCGCCCCCGCTGGCCCCACCAGGAAGCCGGGCGGATCGAGCGGGACGATGGCCGGATCCCCTGCGGCGTGTTGCAGGTCCCAGGCCGCCTGGAGAGCGAGCCACGCCTGCGGGTCCATTCTGAAGACCGCAGCCAGGCGCTTCGCCGTGTCGGCCGTGATGCGGCGCTTGCCGGTCAGGAGATCGGAGACCCGCGAACGAGGAATCCGACATCGGCGTGCGAGCTCGGCAGGCGTGAGGTCCAGCGGCTCCAGGAACCTGGTCTGGAGGTACTCGCCCGGATGGGCCTCGGGATGAGTCCACATGGTTGTCCTATACCACAGGACAGGGTGGTCTGCTGGACAGGACACACCAGGTAGCCGGTCCGTGAGCGTGCCCACCTCGGCTCGATCTGTGCCCCCTTGGTCTTCAAGTGTGCGGAGTCACTACACTCCCCAAATACCACCAGCAGTACATGGCGGAATTCCCGACCTGGCTCCCGGGCGAGATGGACCCGTCTTCGGAGGACTTCGGGCACGTACTCGGCCGCAGGTCACAGCTCGCCGCCTGAGGCAGCCCCGAGATCGACACGCCGGCCACGACCTCGGTGAGCGGGGTGGCGCAGGAGTGCGCACGGCCCCGACTCGGCCCCCCAGCCCCATGCGGAGGCCAACGGGCCAGCCTCCAGCCCGGCGTGAAGGGCTCGCAGGCGGCTCCGGAAGATGTGGTCACGCGACGAGGCACATCTCGGCCCGCTGTGGGCGCCCGATCGGCATGGATTGCCGACAGGGCTCGGGTTGGTCTGGCTCCTGTTCGACGCTGCCATCGACCTCGACCTCGTCCTCGTTCTCGTCCTCGTCGTCCTCGTGCTCGTGCTCGTGCTCGTGCTCGCAGGACCTCACCCCCCCAACACCTGAACCACCCCCCTCACCCCCCGATCCACCCACGCCCGGAACCCGTCCACCCCCAGTGTCGCCAACAACGCCGGCGTCCAGAACAACAGCGGACCCCAGCTCAGGATCCCGAACACCGACGGCACCAGCCCCAGGGTTCGCAGATCCGGCTGCCGCGGCCGCGCGTCGATGCCGATGCGCACCGCGGCAAAACCCAGGCAGGCCCCGACCAGGCCCACCACGCCGGCCTGGTAGTCGGCCTGGACCACCCACAGCAGCGGCAGCGCCACCCAGGCGAAGAGCGGCAGGGCGTAGGGCGCCAGCAGGATGAAGGCCGAGCCGCGGCCGGCGCCATACGTCGCCAGCCCCGCCTCCTCGCCAGCCTGGAGGCCGACGGGACGCCGCAGCATCAGCACCGCGGCGGCGAGGTGGGTCAGCTCGTGGTCCAGCACCAGCAGGAAGGGCACCCGCCAGGCCAGCACCACCCCGGCGCCCGCCCCGACGCCGATCCCGATGCCCAGCGACCCGAAGCCCGCCGAAGCCCGCAGCGAAGGCCACAGCTCCAGGGCCGCCGGCCCCAACACGCCGACCAGCCCACAGCCGAGCAGCGCGAGCAGCCAGGCCATGCTCAGCGCCGCAGGTGGGCCGAGGAGAGCCGCCGCTGGCAGCGCCCCCGGTCCGGTCCGTCGAGGGTCAGGCAGAGGGCGCGACCGCGCTGCGGGTCGAGCTGATCGGCCCGCTCGGCGATCCAGCGTGTCACGCCGGCTCCGCGTACGATGGGGTCCTCGATGGCGCTCGCCAGGGCCACAGCGTCCTCGATCCGGTCCGAGGGGAGCGCGAGCAGCGCCGCGTGCCGGCACCGGTCCCGCTCCCCGAGAGCCTGTAGCTCCTCACAGCTCCCCGGTCCGCAGCCCAGCAGCAGCCACCACCACATGGCTCAGCGATACCGCAGCAGCCCGACGGTCGCCAGGGCGGGCACGAGGTAGACGTCGGCCGCCAGGGCGACGAGCAGCGCCAGTGGCAGGTAGGTGCCCATGAGCCAGATCGAGAAGTAGTCGCTCAGGGCCATCGGCGCGAAGCCGACCACGAGGATCACCGAGGTGAGCACGATGCCGCGACCGGCGTAGTCCATGGTCCGGCGGATCGCCTCGCCCAGCTCCGCCCGGCGGCTCTCGAGCTTGAAGCGCATCAGGAAGTGGATGGTGTCGTCGACCCCGATGCCGATGGCCATCATCATGATGATCATCGTGTCCGAGTCCACCACCGGCCGCGTCAGGCTGGCCACGCCGATCACCGCCAGCAGCGGCAGCAGGTTCGGCACCATCGACCACAGGCCCACCCGCAGCGAGCCGAGGCCGATCACCATCAGGACGGCGATGGTGGAGCCGGCGAAGAGCAGGCCCCGGTGCTGCCCGGCCACCATCTCGTCCATGAAGTCCCCGTAGAGCCCCGTCAGGCTGAGGGCCTCGGCGTGGACCCCCTCGGGCAGGGTGGCGTCGGCGAGGGCCTGGGCCGACCGCACGTCCGCGGAGGTGGTGCGCAGGGCGGTGGTCTTCAGCCGGGCCATCATGCGCAGGGTGGTGCGATCGTCGTCGACGAGCTGACCCAGCAGCGCCTCGTCTCCCATCTCCAGCAGGAACAGGAGCTGGGCCAGGGCGTCGGGGTCCTCGGGCACCTCGGACCGACCGGTGAGCGCCTCGTTGAGGTCGGCGACCACGGTGGTCAGCGACAGCACCCCGTCGACGCCGGGGTCCGCGTCGAGGGTGCCCTGGTAGGCGTGCAGCGCTCCCAGCAGCTCGGGATCGTCGAAGCCGACCTCCTCGGGCAGGTCGACGTAGACCTCCATCCAGTTGGTGGCGGCGAAGTTCTCCTCGAAGAAGCGCAGGTCGACGCGCAGCGTGCTGTCCTCGTCCATCCGGGTCACGATGTCGGCGTCGATGGTGACCTGGCTGGCGCCGTAGCCCAGGAGCACCGTGGCCAGGCCGAAGGCCGCCACCACCCGCCAGGGGTGACGGGTCGCGGTGTGGCTGATGCTGGCCAGCAGCCCGGCCATCGGGGTCGTGCCGGGGTCCCGGATCTCGGGGGCCCGCACCAGGCTGAGCACGACGGGCATCGCCGTGACCGTGATCAGCAGCGCCACGGAGCTGCCGAAGCCCAGCACCAGCCCGAGCTGCACATAGGCCGGGGCCGGCACGAGGCAGATCGACAGGAAGCCGAGCAGGGTGGTCAGAGAGGTCAGCACACAGGCTCGCCCCACCTCCGACCCGCTGACCTCGATGGCCTCCCGCTGGGGGCGCCCCTGACCCAGCTCCAGGGCGTAGGCGCTCCAGAGGTGCACGGTGTCCGAGATGGCGACCACCATCACCACGGCGGGCACCAGGCCCATGAAGATGCTCACCTCCGGATCCAGGAAGATGGCGAAGCCCATGGTCCAGATGACCGCCAGGACCGAGACCCCGGCGGCCACGAGGACCGGCAGCTCGCGGCGGAACAGCAGCCAGACACAGCCCACGACCGAGATGGCCACCAGCGGGAAGAGCCGCGTGAGGTTGTGCAGCGTCTGGGCCATCAGCTCGGAGACGCTCGCCAGCAGCCCGGCGCAGTGGAGCTGGTCCCGGGGGTAGCCGTGGGCCTCGAAGGTCTCCAGGATCTCCGCCACCAGGGCGGGCCCCCGCTCGGCGGGCTGGTCCTTGCCCGGGTCCAGGAGCAGGGTCACCACCCCGTGCCGGCCGTCCTCGGAGACCAACAAACCCGCTGCGGAGGGATCGGTGCGCAGCTCCTCCTGGAGCTCGGGGATGCGCTCCGGACTGCGGCGGGCCAGGCCGGCGTAGCGCTCGATGTGCACGCTACCGTCGCTGCCGGCGATGCGCGTGGCGTCGAGCAGGCTCTGGACCCGGCCCATGTCCTCCAGGCCCTCCAGGTCGCGCACCAGGCCTTCGAGCTGGTCCAGTGCCTCCACCGACAGCAGGTCCGGGCCCTCATAGGACACGAGCATCGTCTCGTGGCTGCCGAAGACCGCCGTCCGCTCGAGGTAGGTGCCGTAGTCCGGGTCGTCGGCGAGGAACATCTTCGCCATCGAGGAGCCGACCACGCCGTGGCTGATCGACCACAGGGCGAGGGCGGTCAGGGCCGCCAGCACGGCGACTACGAGGCCGCGGTGGTCCAGGACGAAGCGGATGAAGGTGAGCACGCGGTCGAGAGGGTAGCGCCTGGCGTTAGGCTTGGGGCGTGGGACTCCCGATCGCCATCGCGGGCTTCGTCGTCACCTCGGGGTCTTCTCTGCACTACCTGCGGAGCATCCCGACCGAGAGCTTCCCGGAGAATCCCTGGGTCCACCGGCTCGGGCTCGCCTCCGGGGCGGTGCTGTCCCTGGTGGGGGTCGGCCTGGCCCCGGGGCTCCTGACCGGGGTCCTCGCCGCGCTGACCGTCGGCTTCGCGGCCTTCCACCTCCACGTCCTCTCCCAGCACGCCCTGCCGCCCGCCGAGCCCACGGTCGGTCCTGGCGACCCGCTGCCGCCGTTCTCCCTGCTCGACGAGCACGGCGAGGCCGTGACCCGGGACGACCTGCGGGGTCGGCGGCTGCTGATCAAGCTCTTCCGTGGCCACTGGTGACCCTACTGCTCCGCCGAGTTGCGGCGGCTCCAGGACCTGAGACCCCAGCTCGAGACCTTCCAGGTCGAGCCGATCGCCGTCAGCGCCGACTCCCCCGACGTGGTGATCTACCACCGGGCCCGGGACGGCCTGGAGCTCACCCTCTACGCCGATCCGGACCTGAACCTCGCCCAGGCCCTCGGCGTGCTGCACGACGGCGGCATGGCCTACAGGTCCGCCACCGTCCTCGGCGTCCCCCTGGGGGTGCCCGACGGCCGCAAGCGACTCGCCATGCCCTCGACGCTCCTGGTGGACGAACACGGCGTCGTGCGCTGGTTCGAGGTGTCCAGGGACTACCGGCTGCGACCCTCGAACCTCCAGATCCTGATCGCCGTGGAAGAGGCGCTGGGCACTACAGACGCTTGATGATCCGACCGTCCTCGTCCCGCTCGGGGGCGAGGGGGCGATCGGTCTCGTCCTCGGGCGGGGTGGCGGCCGGCGATGGCTCCGCGGTCGGCACCGGCCGAGCCGCCTCGACCTCGTCCTGGGTCGCCCGCCGGAGCCGCTCCTCCTCGCTGTCCAGCTCGGAGCTCTCGGCACCCGCCCGGGCCAGCGCCTCGCGGGCCCGCCGGATCTTCTCCTCGGCGGCGCCGACCAGGTCCGCGTCCCGGGCGGCACTGCGCCTTGTGGACACCCAGCCGCGGCCCACGTTGAACAACCTGTCGAAGACGCCCATGACGTCAAGCTACCCCGGACCGCCCATTCGCGTCACGTGAGGGCCCCACTGTCCGCATCCCGCTCAACTCGGCCCGCGGGAGCGCGAAGAGGAAGAGGTGACGATCCCCCGCCTCAGGTGCGCCCTGGCCGCTCTGCTCGCCGTCGGCTGTGGCCCGATCGTCATCGCCTACCCGCCGCCGACGCCGATGATGCACGGCACGGAGCCGCTGCCGGCCGGCGTGGCTGAGGTCGGCGCCGGGGCCACGAGCCTCACCATCACCTCGCCCGAGGGGATCGGCTGGACCCCCAACTTCTACGGCGGCACGCTGCTCGCCGACCTCGGGCTCGGCCTCTCCGAGAAGCTCGACCTGCGCCTCACCGGCAGCTCCCACCTCCAGGGTCCGACCGGCGGGCTCGAGGTCGGTGTGCGGGTGCTGGCTGGCGAGCGCTGGAGCCTCGGCTTCACCACCGGGCTGGGCGGCTCGCTGGCGAGCGGCTCCTTCTCGGAGACGATCACCGCCGTCGATTCCGCCGGCAACGCGCTCCACGACGACGAGGGAGATCCCTACCAGGTCGTGGTCACCACCGAGTACGCCTACCTGTCCGCAGCTCCCAGCCTGGGGTTCCGCGGGAGCTACCGCCCCTGGCCGCGGCTGGCCTTCGTCGGCGCCGGCCGGGTGTCCTACTCGGTCACCTGGGCCCTGGAGGGCATCCGGACCCCGATGCCACGGCAGCTCTGGATGGAGACCTGGACCGGCGTGGTCTGGGGGCGCCCCCGGGGTCTCGTGGTCGGCGCAGGGCTCCACTACATTCCCTGGCCCATCGGAAAGGTCGGGCCGAACCCGATGCTGACGATCGCCTGGCGCTCGGACTTCGCACGAGATGGATGACGCCTCCCCGAAGGCGCGTTCATACTGAGGACACCCCTCTCACGTGAACGGACCCCAGATGCGCGTCGCGCTGTTCTTCGACGGCAACAACTTCTACGGCGGCTGGCGCGAGACCGCCGCACCGACCCGTGTGGAATTCCAGGCCCTGGCCCGCTGGCTGGTGGAGTCGGTCGGCGGGACCGAGCTCGCGGGAGCCTGGTACTACACCGGTGTCGACAAGGGGGAGCCCACCGAGACCGTCAACCTGGAGAGCCGGGACCGCCTCGAGGGCTTCCTGACGATGCTCGAGCACCAGCCGGGATACTTCGTGCGGCGCTTCCCCCGCGTCCCTCGCGCCACCACCTGCTCCTCCTGCGGCGCCGAGCACACCTTCAGCCAGGAGAAGGGCGTCGACACCACCATGGTCGCCGACATGATCCGCCTGGCCGCGGCCGGCGCCTTCGACGCGATGGTGCTGGTGACGGGCGACGCCGACCACGCCCCGGGACTGGTGGCCGTGCGGGAGCTGGGCCGTCGGGCCCTGGTGGCGACCTGGGGGGGCTACGGCCTCTCCCACTGGCTCCGGGCCGAGGCCTGGGATCACGTCGACCTGCTCGAAGGGCTCTCGCAGTTCGCGGCCGATCCGGTGCAGCTCGTGGTGGTCGATGACCCGGAGTCGACAGCGAGCGAGACCGACGACGAGGCCAGCTCGGTCACCGAGGACGTCACCGATCCGACCAGCGATCCGGGCCTGCACGCGGCCTTCCTCCAGGAGCTGGGTCGCGCCGAGCACCACTTCCAGAGCGGCTATGTCGGCCTGGCGCTCTTCCTGCACCGCTGGACCACCCAGTCCGAGCTGCCGCACTGGATGCGGCCGGCGATCCTCGATCAGCTCGTGGCCCAGGGCAAGGTCGAGGTCTACGAGACCCAGGACGGCAAGATGGCGCTGAGGCGGGCTGGATAGGACGGCGGGAGGACGTCCTCCCCCGGGGCCGGAATTCTCACTCTCCGGACACCGCGGATCGGGGCGTATCAACGGCCGAGGGGATAGACGGGGGGGTCCTGCCGGATGCCCCGTGGCCGAAGAGAACCTCGAACAGCTACCCGTTGAGCCCGTCGACGTCGGGTTCTGGCGCCTCGTCCACTTCCTCGGGTGGCTGTGGAAGGTCATCGTGTTCCGCCAGCGCACCCGGTTTTTGGGGAAGTTCCCCGAGGAGGGCCCGGTCACGCTGTTGGGCAACCACACGGCGGCCGCCGACCCGGTCTGCATGCTGGTGGCCCTGAAGCGTCCGGTGCACTTCATGGCCTCCGAGGCCCTGTTCCGGAAGCCGCGCCTGGGCCGGATCATGCGCCGCATGGGCACCTTCCCCAAGGCCAAGTACGCCCGGGACAAGACCGCGGTGGCGAAGGCGCTGATGCACAACGGCGCCGGACGCGTGGTGGGCCTGTTCCCGGAGGGCAACCGGTCCTTCAACGGGCGCACCCGCGACCTCCAGCCGGGCCTGGGCTGGATGATCAAGAAGATGGACGGCCCGGCGGTCTTCGTGCGCAACCTCACCGCCTGGCTGCTCCAGCCCCGGTGGGCGCTCTATCCGCGCTACGTGCCGATCCAGCTCGAGCTCAGCGAGCCCTTCGTCTTCCCCCAGGACTGGACCACGAAGCAGATCGAGGAGGAGGTCCGGCGGCGCATCGCCATCGAGCCCGACGAGATCGAGATCAAGGGAATCGCCATCGGCATCCGCATGGCCCTGGGACTTCCCGCCTTCCTGTGGGCCTGCCCCCACTGCTTCGAGCTGGACGGGCTGGACATCCACCCCAGGAGCGACAACAAGGTGCTCTGCGGGGCCTGTGGTGCCGCCTGGCGCATCGACGTGGCCACGCGGCTCCATCCCTGCGGCGGACCGGCCGAGGCGACCACGGTGGCTCGGGCCCACGACCTCATCCTGGAGCGCTTCGGCGAGCTGCCCACGGTCGACCCCGACCGCTTCGTCGCCGAAGGCATCGCGCTGGAAGAGCCCGCGATGACCGTGTCCCGCATGGTCGACGACGTGCTCGAGCCGATCCTCACCGGACCCGCCACCCTCACCGCCGACGGAGTCCGGATCGGCGAGGGCGACGGGTGCTGGTCGATGGTCTGGAAGCAGATGAAGGCGGTGTCGGTCGAGGTCGACAACGCCCTCCAGGTGCGCACGAACGCCGAGCTGTTCCAGCTCGACCCCGAAGTGGGCAGTGCCCTCAAGTGGGGGCACTTCGTTCAGGCCCACCACAGCCGCAGCCGTGCCCGGCCCCGCGGCCGCCGTCGCTGACCCCGACGGCCCACCTCCCGACAACGGACGCAAGATGCCCAAGCGATCGAAGGACTGGATCGAGCTCCTCACCCGGCGAGCCGAGATCCATCCGGACCGGCTGCTCTACCGCTTCCTGCACACCGGCGATGTCGACGGTCCACTCGAGGAGCGGAGCTTCGCCCAGTTCGTGACGCGGTCCAAGGCGATCGCTTCGGTGCTCCAGGAGCGTGGTGAGCCCGGAGACAGGGCACTGTTGCTCTACCCGGCGGGCATCGACTTCAACGAGGGCTTCTTCGCCAGTCTCTTCAGTGGCGTGATCGCCGTGCCCGCCTACCCACCGGACCCCACCCGACTCCAGCGCACCCTGCCACGCCTGCGGGCGATCGTGGCCGACGCCAAGCCCCGCTTCGTGCTCACCACGGAGATGATCGCCGGCTTCGCCGAGGCCCTGGCCCCCGAAGCCCCCGAGCTCGCGGAGCTGGACTGGATCGCCACCGACGCGGTCGACGACGCCCTGGCCGAGAGGTGGGTCCGTCCGGGCATCGACGGCGACACCGTCGCCTTCTTCCAGTACACGTCGGGCTCCACCGGGCGGCCCAAGGGCGTGATGCTCAGCCACGCCAACCTGCTGTTCAACTCCCAGTGCAGCACCACCGGGTACAACATCACCGAGGCCGACCACATCGTGAGCTGGCTGCCCCAGTACCACGACATGGGCCTGATCGGCGGCTGCCTGAGCCCCGTCTGGAACGGCTTCGGCATGACCCAGATGTCGCCGCTGAGCTTCCTGCAGAAGCCGGCTCGCTGGGTCCAGGCCATGTCCCACTACAAGGCCTCCGTCACCGCGGGACCGAACTTCGCCTACGACCTGGTGGCCCGCAAGATCACTCCCGAGGAGGTCGCGGAGCTCGACCTGAGTCCCTGGCACTGCGCGGTGAACGGCGCCGAGCCCGTCCGGGCCGACGTCGCCGATCGCTTCCTGGAGACCTTCACCCCCGTGGGCTTCGACCCCACCACCTACACCCCCTCCTACGGCATGGCTGAGGCCACGCTCTACATCTGCGCCAAGCGCCACGACGAGGTGGTGCGGGTCATCACGGTCGACGACGAGGCCCTCAAGCTCGGCGAGGTGAACCCGGTCGAGGTCGACCACCCCGATGCCAATCCGCTGGTGTCCTGTGGCTCCCAGATCCTGGATCAGGAGATCAGGATCGCCGACCCTGAGACCTGCACGGAGCTGCCGCCGATGGCGGTCGGTGAGATCTGGCTGCAGGGTCGGAGCAACGCCCGCGGGTACTGGGAGCGGCCCGAGGAGAGCAAGCGCACCTTCGGAGCGATCCTCGAGGGTCGCGAGGGCATCTGGCTGCGCACCGGCGACCTGGGCTTCCTCGATCACGACGCCCACGTCTACATCACCGGCCGCATCAAGGACCTGATCATCATCCGGGGCCGCAACCACTACCCCCAGGACATCGAGCACACCGCAGAGACCTGCCACGCGGCCGTGCGACCGGGGTGCAGTGCGGCCTTCACCCTCACCATCCAGGGTGAGGAGCGGCTGGTGGTGGCGGCCGAGGTCGATCCGCGCCGGCTCGGCGACGGCATCGAGACCGCCGAGGAGTTGCTGGCCCACATTCGTGGCACGGTGGCTGAGCTTCACGGCATCCAGTGCTACGCCATCTCGCTGCTCGAGCACCGGACCATCCCCAAGACCACCAGCGGCAAGATCCAGCGCCACGGCGCCAAGCTGGAGTTCCTCGACGGCACCGGCACGGTCCTGCACCAGTGGGTCCAGGAGCTGGTCGACGAGCAGGCCGAGGTCATCACCGGCCACAGCGCCCGGGAGATCCGGGCCTGGGTCACCGCCAAGCTCGCGTCGAGCCTGGGTGTGTCGCCCCGCGACCTCGACCCCAACGCCCCCTTCACCCGCCATGGCCTCGACTCGGTCCAGGCCGTCCAGCTCGTCGCCGACCTGGAGGACTGGCTGGAGCAGACGGTGCCCGTGAGCGCCATCTGGGACCACCCGAGCATCACCGCCCTGGCCGCCCACTTCGGCAGCGACGCCGACGACGAGATCCTCTTCGAGGGTCCGGTGGCCTCCGACGAGCCCATCGCCGTGGTCGGCGTGGGCTGCCGCTTCCCCGGCGCCGAGGACCCCCAGGCCTTCTGGGCCCTGCTGGAGCAGGGCGTCGACGCGATCTCCGAGGCCCCTCCCGGTCGCTGGACCACGGGCCAGGGCGGCTTCATCGACGACATCGACCTCTTCGATCCCGAGTACTTCGGCATCTCGCCCCGAGAGGCCAAGGGCATGGACCCCCAGCAGCGCATCCTGCTGGAGGTGACCATCGAGGCCCTGGAGAGCGCGGGCATCTCGCCGGAGCGCATCGCCGGCACGGACACCGGCGTCTTCGTGGGCATCTCGTCCACCGACTACGGCTTCCTCAGCATCGCCAACCCCGACAACGTCAACGCCTACAGCGGCACGGGCAACGCCCACAGCATCGCCGCCAACCGGCTGAGCTACCTGCTGGACCTGCGGGGTCCCAGCCTGGCGGTCGACACGGCCTGCTCCTCGTCGCTCGTCGCCCTGCACCAGGCCGTCCAGACCCTGCACCGGGGCGAGATCAGCACCGCCATCGTGGCCGGCGTGAACCTGCTGGTCGCTCCCCACGGCAACGTCGCCTTCACCCAGGCCGGCATGCTGGCGCCCGATGGGCGCTGCAAGACCTTCGACGCCCGGGCCGATGGCTACGTGCGCGGCGAGGGCTGCGGCGTGCTGGTCCTGGAGCGGGTCTCGACCGCCGAGAACCGCGGCGACCGGATCTGCGCGGTCATCAAGGGCTCGGCGCTCAACCAGGACGGGCGCTCCAACGGGCTCACCGCTCCCAGCGGCCCGGCCCAGCAGCGCGTGGTCCGGGCGGCCCTCGCCGCGGCCGGAGCCACCATCGCCGACCTCGGCTACATCGAGGCCCACGGCACGGGCACCAGCCTCGGCGACCCCATCGAGGTCAACGCCCTGAGCGCGGTGGTCGGCGAGCGGGCCGAGCCCGTCTGGCTGGGGTCCGTGAAGACCAACATCGGTCACCTCGAAGCCGCCTCCGGCCTCGCCGGCGTGATCAAGGTCGTGCTGGCGCTCCAGCACAGGACCATCCCGCCCCACCTCCACCTGCAGAGCCCCAACCCGGGCATGGACCTGGGTTCGCTGCGCATCGCCACGGAGTGCGTGCCCTGGCCCGAGGGCCGGCTGGCCGGCGTCAGCAGCTTCGGGTTCGGCGGCACCAACGGCCACGTGGTGCTCGGCGCCGGTCCCGAGCGGCCGGCCGTGAGCGACGAGCCCGGTCGTGGCGTCTCGCTGCTCCACCTCTCCGGCCACACCGCCGAGGCCCTGGGCCAGGCCGCGGGTCGGATGGCCGATGCCCTGGACGCCCTCGCTCCGGCCGACCTGCCGGACTTCTGCTACACGGCCAACATCGGCCGTGCCCGTCAGCGCCACGGCCTGGTGGCCAGCGGCGCCGAGCCGGCCGAGCTGGCGGCGTTGTTGCGCGACGTCTCCCCCTCGAACCGCAGGCTGACCCAGGGCGTGGCCCCCGTGAGCCCGCCGCAGGTCGCCTGGCTCTTCACCGGCCAGGGCTCCCAGTACCTGGGCATGGGCCGCGGCCTCTACGACGCCGAGCCGGTCTTCCGTCAGACCCTGGACCTGTGCGACAGCTTGCTCGCCGACGCCGTCGGCGGGTCGTTGGTCGAGCTGCTCTACGGCGAGGGGGACGACGAGGAGCGGGCCGCGCGGCTCGACCACACGGCCATCACCCAGCCCGCCATCTTCAGCATCCAGATCGCGCTCGCCGAGCTGTGGAGGTCCTGGGGTGTCGTGCCCGACGCCGTCGGTGGACACAGCGTCGGCGCCTACGCAGCGGCCGTGGTCTGTGGGGCCCTGAGCCTCGAAGACGGCGCTCGGCTCATCGCGGCCCGCGGCCGGCTCATGGGCTCGCTGCCCTCGGGTGGCGCGATGGTGGCCGTGCGGGCCAGCGAGGCCGAGGTGCTCGAGGTGCTCGAGGGCCGCCCAGCGACCGTGGGCATCGCGGCGCTCAATGGACCGAGCGAGATGGTCCTCTCCGGTGTGGCCAGCGAGGTCGAGTCGGCCGCGGCCTCGCTGGCGGACAAGGGCTTCCGCACGGTCGCCCTGAAGGTCTCCCACGCCTTCCACTCCGCCCTGATGGACCCGATCCTCAACTCCTTCGCCCAGGTGGCGGAGAAGCTGACCTTCCACCAGCCGGCCATCCCGTTCGTGTCCGACCACACCGGCGAGGTGCTGCCCCTCGAGCGGCTGCGGGATCCCCTGTACTGGCGCGACCACATCCGCGGCGCCATCCGCTTCACCGACGTGCTGCGCACCCTGGACGGCCTGGGCACCGATCTGTACATCGAGATCGGCCCCAGCCCGATCCTGCTCGGCATGGGTCGCAAGACGCTGCCCGGGAGCCAGGCCGCCTGGCTGCCGAGCCTGCGCAAGGGCCGCAGCGACCACAAGATCCTGCTGGCAAGCCTGGCGACGGGCGCGGTGGCCGGTCTGGCCATCGACTGGGAAGGCTTCGAAGGGGATCGCCCCCGCCGCAGGCTGGACCTGCCCACCACCGGCTGGACCCGCACCCGCTGCTGGGTGGACCACGGGCCCCAGCTCGGTGGCACCCGGGTGCTCGAGGTGAACTGGGAGGAGGCGGAGCCGCCGACGGGCGAGCTGGCCGGAGAGTGGGTCGTCATCGGCGACGCTGGTGGCCTGGGCAACCTGCTGTCCCGCGGGCTCGAAGCCCACGGGGCCGAGATCGTCGCCGAGCCGGGCCTGGACTGCCGCGGCGTGGTCTACATGAAGGGCCTCGACGGCGGTGTGCCCGAGGAGGTCATCTCCCACGCCATGCAGACCGTGCGCGGGTTGTTGGAGCGTCCCGAGACGCCGGTCTTCGTGGTCACCCGTGGCGCCTGCCAGGTGGTCGAGACCGACACCGTCGATCCGACCCAGGCGGCGCTGTGGGGCCTCGGCCGAGGCTTCGCCCAGGAGCGCCCGGACCGCTGGGGCGGCCTGGTGGACCTCGGCGGCGGCAACGAGATCGCCGCGATCCTGGCCGAGCTGACCGTGCCGGCCGGCGAGCAGGCGGCCTGGCGTGACGGCGCCCGCCACGTGGCGAGGCTGGAGGAGACCGAGCTGTCGATCTCCCGGATCCACATCGATCCCGAGGGCAGCTACCTGATCACGGGTGGCCTCGGCGGCCTCGGTCTGCGCGTGGCCGAGTGGCTGGTGGGGCAGGGGGCCCGCAAGCTGGCGCTGACCAGCCGTCGCGGCGGCCGGCCGGAGATCGTGGAGAAGCTGGAGCAGGGCGGGGCCGAGGTCCAGGTCTTCGCCGCCGACGTCGGCGATGCGATCGCGATGCAGGCGGTCTTCGCCCAGCTCGACGGCCTCAAGGGCGTGGTGCACGCCGCCGGCGTGGTCGAGCGCATCGGCCTGCCGGACCTCGACGAGGAGTCGCTCCAGGGCATGCTCCAGGCCAAGGTGGCCGGCAGCCGGGTGCTCGACGCACTGACCGCCGACCTGGACCTGGACTTCTTCGTGCTGTTCAGCTCGGTCTCCGCCCTGTGGGGCGGCCGCGGTCTCACCGCCTATGCCACCGCCAACGCCTACGAGGACGGCATGGCCGCGGCTCGCAACGCGGCGGGTCGGCCGGCCCTGAGCCTCGGCTGGGGCGTGTGGGCCGACGGCGGCATGGCCACCGACGACGAGCAGCGTGACCTGGCTCGGCTGGGGCTCTACGCCCTGAAGCCGGACTCGGCGCTGGGACGCATGGGGGCGCTCTTGGGCCACAACGGCCACTACGCCGTGGCCGACGTGGACTGGGAGCGGCTGCGCCCGGTGCTCGAGGTGCGCAAGCCGGCACCGCTCTTCTCCAAGCTGGGTCTGACTAACGGCGCCGCCCGGGTTGCGGACGCGGAGCTGCTGACGGCGCTGGCCGCGGCGGCACCGCCCGCCCGCAAGGGCATGCTGCTCGACACCGTGCGGGCCGAGATCCGCCGGGTCGCCGAGCTGCCCGCCGACCACCACGTTCCCGCCGACCAGGGCTTCTTCGACATCGGCCTGGACTCGATCATGGTGGTCGAGGTCAAGGCGATGCTCGAGTCCCGCCTCGGACGGGCCCTGCCGGCGACCCTGCTCATCGACCAGCCCGACCTGGACCGGCTGGTGGACTGGTTGCTGACGGACATGGACCTCGGGGAGGGCGCGGCGCGGGTCGCCGTGACACCGGGCGTGCGCTCCGAGGAACCGATCGCCGTGGTCGGCATGGCCTGCCGCTACCCCGGCGACGCCAACACCCCCGACCAGCTCTGGGAGCTGCTGACCTCGGGCCGCGACGCCGTCACCGAGGTGCCCGCCGATCGCTGGGACATCGACGCCTGGTTCGATCCCGCCCAGGACGCCGCCGGCAAGATGTACACCCGCTGCGCCGGCTTCATCGACGGCGTCGATCGCTTCGACGCCAGCTTCTTCGGCATCATCCCGCGCGAAGCCGCCCGGATGGACCCCCAGCACCGGCTGCTGCTGGAGGTCGCCTGGCAGGCCCTGGAGAACGCCGGCCAGGCCCCGACCAAGGCCCAGGGCGGCTCCGTCGCCTCCGGCGGTGTCTTCGTCGGCATCGGCAGCGCTGACTACCTCCAGAAGGTCGCCGGCAACCGCGGACCCGACGAGGTCGACGCCTGGACCGGCACCGGCAACGCCATGGCCTTCGCCGCCGGGCGACTGGCCTTCCACCTGGGCCTCCAGGGCCCGGCGATGGCCCTGGACACCGCCTGCTCCAGCTCCCTGGTCGCCACCCACCTGGCGGTCCAGAGCCTGCGCGGTGGCGAGTGCGAGCTGGCCTTGGCTGGCGGCGTCAACGTGATCCTCGACCCCGAGGTCAGCGTCTACCTGTCCCGTGCCCGTGCCCTGGCTCCCGACGGCCGGTGCAAGGCCTTCGACGCGGCCGCAGACGGCTACGTGCGCGGCGAGGGCTGCGGGGTCGTGGTGCTCAAGCGCCTCAGCGACGCGGTCCGCGACGGCAACACCATCCACGCCGTCATCCGCGGCACCGCGGTGAACCACGACGGACGCAGCAGCGGCATCACCGTGCCCAACGGCCCGGCCCAGCAGGCCGTGGTGCGCTCGGCCCTGGCCGCGGCCGGCGTCGATCCGGCGGAGGTCGGCTACATCGAGGCCCACGGGACCGGGACCGGCCTCGGCGATCCGATCGAGATCGGTGCCCTGAACGCCGTGCTCCAGCCGACCCGTCCCCTGGTCGTCGGCACCCTGAAGTCCAACATCGGCCACCTGGAGGCGGCGGCCGGCATGGCGGGGCTGATCAAGGCCGTGATGTGCGTGGAGCGGGGCCAGATCGCGCCCAACCTGCACTTCGAGACCCTCAACCCCCACATCGACGCTTCGATCCCGCTGGAGGTGCCCACCAGCACCCGGCCCTGGCCGGAGGGCCACGCCGAGCGGGTTGCCGGCGTGAGCGCCTTCGGCCTCAGCGGCACCAACGCCCACGTCGTGCTCGGCCAGGGGCCCGACGCTGCGCCGACCGAGGTCGTGACCCGCGACGAGTGGCTGCTGCCCCTGTCGGCGCCGACGCCGGAGGCCCTGGCCACCCTCGCCGGTCAGCTCGCCGACCAGCTCGCGGCGAACCCGGGCCTGCGTCCCGCCGACGTCGCCCTGAGCCTGTCCACGGGGCGGGCCCAGCTCGCCTGCCGCATCGTGGTGCGCGGCGCGACCCTCGCCGAGCTCGAGGCGGGCCTCCGGTCCGCGGCCGAGCTGCCGATCCCGCCCACGCCCAGGGGGCCCGAGGCCACCTTCGCCTGGCCCGACGAGCACCCGGTGAGCGCCCAGGACCAGGCCGCCCAGCTCTTCGGAATGGGCGCGATCATCGACTGGGCCCCGCTGTACGCCGGCACCGGCGCCCAGCGCGTCGCCCTGCCCAACACGCCGCTGGCGTCCAAGCGCCACTGGCTCGACGCGCGGCCCACGGGCCCGGCGGCGGCGCCGAGTGTCGCCGCTCCCGGCACCGCCCTGCTCGGCACCCGGGTGGTCCTGCCCCTGCTCGACGCCGTGGTCTTCCAGGCCGAGCACGAGCCGGCCAGCCCGGTCTGGCTCGACCACCACAGGCTGTTCGGCCGGGTGGTCACGCCCGGTGCGGCCCACGTGGCGCTGAGCCTCGCCGCGGTCCAGGCGTCTCGCGGCTCCCGCCAGGTGACCCTCGGTGACTTCGAGTTCCCCCGGGCCCTGGTGCTCGGCGACGACGAGAAGCGTCGGGTCCAGGTCCTCATCGAGCGGGACAGCGGCGACGCCGACGTGAAGGTCGCCAGCCTGCTGGAGAGCGGTGCGCCGATCGTGCACGCCACGGGCCGGGTCTTCGAAGACCACGCCCCGCCGGCCACCCCGAGCGAGTCCCTGGCGGCGATCCAGCAACGCCTGGAGAGCGTCGGCGACAGCGAGCGCTTCTACCAGGGCTTCGCCGACGTCGGCTACACTCTCGGCGCCGCCTTCCGCTGGATGGCCGAGACCTGGCGGACCGACGGCGAAGCCCTGTGCCGCATGCGCATCCCCGCCGACGACATCGGCCTCGAGGACGCGCCGCTGCACCCGGGGCTGGTCGACTCCTGCTTCCAGGTCCTGACGCGGGCCCTGCCCCAGGACAAGGTCGCCGAGCTGCTGGACGGCAGCGCGCTCTTCGTGCCCGTCGGGGTGGAGCGCTTCCACCTGGTGGGGGCCTTCGCCGAGGAGCTCTACGCCCACGCCGTCGTGCGCGGGGAGAGCCAGGCCGACATCGACCTGCGCTACGCCGACGGGACCCTGTGCGCCCGCATCGACGGCCTGCGCATCGCCCGCATCCCGCGGGCCGTGCTCGGCGGTGGCCGGCTCTCGCCGGACGACGTCTACCGGACCGAGTGGATCGGCCTCGCGCTCGACGAAGAAGAGGAGCGGGGACCGGGCTTCGACCGGATCCTGGTGCTCGACGGAGTCCAGGGCACGGGCGCTGCGCTCGTGGAGACCCTCGTGGCGCGGGGCGGCCGGGCCCGGCTGGTGACCGACCTGACCCAGGCGCCGGCTGGTGCCGCCGCTGTGGTCGACTGCCGTGGACTCGGCGCCACCACCGAGGATGCCGTCAACGGCGCCCTGGACGTGGTGCGGACCCTGGGCTCCTCCAAGACCCGGCTCTACCTCGTGACCCGCGGCGCCGTGGCACCTGCGGGTGACTCGACCGTCCTGACCGGTGGCGCTGTGCGCGGCCTCCAGCGAGCGGTCGCCATGGAGGCCGCGTCGCTGGCGTGTACCGCCGTCGACCTCGACCCGGCCCTGCCGGCCCACGCCGTGGCCGACCTCGCCGACGAGGTCCTCGCCGACTCCGACGCCGACCAGGTCTGCCTGCGCCTGTCGGGCCGCTCCGTGGCCCGCCTGGTCGAGCACCGCGCCGCCACCCCGCCGAGCTGTGTGCGCATGAACCTCGGCTCCCGTGGCAGCCTGGAGACCCTCGCTCTCCAGCCGGCCTCCCGGGTGGCTCCCAAGGCCGGTGAGCTGGAGCTCCAGGTCCGCGCCACGGGCCTCAACTTCCGCGACGTGCTCGGAGCGCTCGGGGCCTACCCTGGGGATCCCGGTCCCCTCGGTGGTGAGTGCACGGGTCTCGTCACGGCGGTCGGACCGGGCGTGACCGACTTCACTGTCGGCGACCGGGTCGTCACCATGCTGGCGACCACCGGCTGCTTCCGCAGCCACGTCATCGCCGACGTGCGCTTCACTGCCCAGCTCCCGCCGACCCTGGACTTCGCCGAGGGCGCCACGGTGCCGGCGGCCTTCGTCACCGCGCTCTACGGGCTGGAGGCCCTCGCCGGACTGAAGGCCGGCGAGCGGGTCCTCATCCACGCCGCTTCGGGCGGCGTCGGCATGGCGGCCGTCCAGCTCGCCCGGGCCGTGGGCGCGGAGATCTACGCCACGGCCGGGACCCCGACCAAGCGGCGGGTGCTGACCGAGCTGGGCGTGGAGCATGTCTTCCACTCCCGCGACCTCGCCTTCGCCGACCAGATCCGCGGTCTCACCGGCGGAGAGGGCATCGACGTGGTGCTCAACTCCTTGGGACCCGACCACATCCGCGAGAGCCTGGCGCTTCTGCGCGAGGGTGGGCGCTTCGTCGAGATCGGCAAGGCCGATGTCTACGACGACGCCCGGATCGCGGCGCTGGGTCGGAACCTCTCCTACTTCCACTTCGACCTGGTCACGATGAGCCAGCAGACCCCGGCCCTGGTCCAGGAGCTGCTGGCGGACTGCCTGGCCCGCTGCGCCAGTGGCCCCTGGGGCCCCCTGCCGCTGCGGTCCTACCCGCTCGCCGACACCATCGGCGCCTTCCGCCACATGGCGCGGGCTCGCCACGTGGGCAAGGTCGTCGTGACCTGGCCCGCGGCGCCGCGTCGCCGGGAGATCCGGTCCGACGTCAGCTACCTGGTGACCGGAGGCCTCGGGGCCCTGGGCCTGGAGCTGGCGAGCTGGCTGGTGGAGCAGGGCGCGACAGCGCTGACCCTGGTGGGTCGGAGCGAGCCGCGGCCGGCCGCGGTCGAGGCCATCGCAGCGCTCCGCTCCAAGGGAACCCGTGTCCAGGTGGTCGCCGCCGACGTGACCGATCCGGTCGTCATGGCGGCGGTCCTGGCCGATCTGCCGACCCCGCTGGCCGGTGTCTTCCACTGCGCCGGCATCGTCGACGATGCGCTGCTCGCCGAGCAGGGCCCGGCGCGGGTCCAGCGGGTGCTGCACCCCAAGGTCGCTGGTGGCCAGGTGCTCCACTCCCTCACCGAGGGCCTGGACCTCGACCACTTCGTGCTCTACTCCAGCGCCTCCGGCGTGCTCGGCTCACCGGGCCAGGCCGCCTATGCCGCGGCCAATGGCTGGCTCGACGGTCTCGCCGCCTGGCGCCAGGCCCGTGGCCTGCCCGGCCTGAGCGTGGCCTGGGGACCCTGGGCCGACGCCGGCATGGCCGCCGAGGTCGAGGGCCAGAGCCGCTGGTCCCGCGTGGGCATCTCGCCGCTGAGCGCCCACGCCGCCCCGGAGGTCCACGGCGCCCAGCTCCAGGACCCCGACCCCGCCCCCCCCGTGGAGCGCCACCCCCCGGCCCCCGCGCCGGTGGCCCGGCGGGGCCTGCGCGCCGGGGCGCGCCGCGGCCCCCGGGGCGGCCCGGGGCCCCCTGCTCCAGGACAGCGAGCCGGCCCCAGCGGTGCTGCGCATCGACCGGGCCCGCATGGCCCGTGGGCTGTCCCTCGGTCCCGTGCCGCCGCTGATGGTGGAGCTGCTCGAGAGCCACGAGGGCCAGGACGAGCGGGCCAGCGAGCGGGACGAGCTGCGGCTGGAGCTGATGGAGTGCACCGACCCCGGTGACCGCTACGACGGTCTCGTCGAGTACCTCACCGCCTGCCTGGCCACGGTGACCGAGGACGACGACATCGACCCGGAGGTCCCGCTGGACGACCAGGACTCCCTGGTGGCGGTCGAGTTCGTCGCCCTGGTGGAGAAGGAGCTGGGGGTGTCCCTGGAGGTCGACGACCTGCTCTCCTGCGAGAACCTGCTGGACCTCGCTGAGCTGGTGAACGACCGGCTGGGGTAGCGAGGGCAGGACTCGTCGATCCACTGACCCACGGCACCGTCCTCGATCCGGCGGCCGCCATACGTGCGGCTGGCCCCAGGACGGGGCTCGCCTTTCCCACAGTGAGGACACCATGTCGGACAAGACCGCAGATCTCGCAGGACCCGGAATCAGCACCTACCCGGAGGTCGCCAAGGGGCTGCCCACCGACTACGCCTCGGTGCTCACGCCGATGGAGACCATGAGGGCGCTCTATGCGGTCAAGCGGGCCATCGAGGACGGCCTGGCGGAGGAGCTGGGCGTTGAGCTGGTCCAGTGTCCGCTGATCGTCGAGCGGGACAGCGGCATGAACGACTACCTCGACCGGGACGGGTCGCGCACGCCCATCGACTTCACCTGCGGCCTCGGCCTGCCCAAGCGCATGGACGCCCAGGTCGTGCAGGCCGCCACCAAGTGGAAGCGCTTCGCGCTCCAGCAGTACGGCTGCGGCGTCGGAGAGGGCATCAACACCGACATGCGGGCCGTGCGCAAGGACTACTTCCTGGACCACGACCACAGCTCCTACG
>CAZCVP010000124.1:21004-23938 GCA_964501915.1 uncultured Enterobacterales bacterium | reverse complement strand
CCCCAGGCGCGCAGAAGTCGAGGGTTTGAGAGTGAACCCCCCGACTTCTGCGCGCCTCAGCCCCTGGTGGGCGCCACCGGCAGCTCGGAGTGCGCGGCAGCTCCGAGCAGGCCACCCGCACCGGCTCCTGCTGGAGCGGGTGACCGCCGCAGTCAGCCGTTCTTCCGTCCGATCTTGAGCCCCAGCCAGAACCCGACGAGGGTCCCGATCGGGAACAGGAGGCAGCTCCCGATCAGGGCCCCGATGATGCCGTTGCGCCACATCGCGGTGGTCCAGGTGGCCAGCGGGCCGATCCCCGTCGGAGGCGCGTCGAGCACGTCGAACCTCGACAGGTCCACGGGCGCCGGTGGAGTCCTGGCTGCCGAGCGGACGGTCAGCGGCGACTTCGGCTCCGGCTCGGGCTCGGGCTTCGACACCCACACGGGCTCGGGCTCGGGCACGGGCGCGGGGTCGGGGGCGGGCGCGGGGGGGGGGGAGCCGGCGACTGCGAAGTGGGGCCGGGCGGCCGCGATGCCGTCCACCGGCCGCGTCGGGCCCCACCAGAAGGCCACGGCCCCCGCACCGACGGCCGTCTTCCCGCTGACGGGGGCCCGCTCGAGGGTCTTCGCCACGATGCCATGGAGCTCGGGGGAGCCGGCCACCACCCCGATGCGCTGCACCTGGAGGTGCGGGAGCACCTTGTTGATGGCCCGCATGGCTTCACCGGCGAAGGTCCGGTTGAGTCCCTCCAGGGCTACTTCGAGGTAGGCCGGGGCCGCTCGAACGCGGGCCTCCCAGCCCCCTGCCCGGTTCTGGGGCAGCTCCGAGGCCCGAAACGCGACCGTGTTGGCGGCGCGCGACAGCTCCTGCAGGTCGCTGCCGAGGACCTCTGTCGCGAGCTCCTCGAAGCAGGGCCCGCAGACCTGGAGCCCGGCCTCCACGATCGGGGAGGCCTGGGCTCGATGCTCGCAGCGCTTGCAGGGGTCGGGCATCGTCGGCACCTCCCGGGGTGCGAGGCGACGCCATTATGCGGCAACCGACCTCAGGCGGTCTGTTCCTGCTGGGCGGCCACCTGGGCGTGGACCTCCTTCATGTCGAGGGCGCCCACCTGTCCGATGAGGTCGTCGAGGGCCGCGGCTGGCAGTGCGCCGGGCTGGGAGAAGACCAGGACGCCCTCTCGGAACACCGCCAGCGTCGGGATCGACCGGACGCTGAAGGAGCCGGCGACCGCTCGCTGCTCCTCGGTGTTGCACTTGGCGAAGGCGATGTCCGGGTAGCGCTCGGAAGCGGCCTCGAAGGTCGGGGCGAAGGAGCGGCAGGGGCCACACCAGGAGGCCCAGAAGTCGATGACCAGGATGTCGTTGTCCTGGATGCTGGCGTTGAGGTTGTCGGCGGTGAGGTCGAAGGTGCTCATGGTCTCTCCGGGGGTGGCCCGCGACAGTGGGGCCGGCCGTTGCCTCAGAGAGCCCGCGAGACCGCGGATCGTGTCAACGAACCACCAACCAGGTGAGGAATCCCGTCGTGTCGCTCGTCTCGCAGGTGCGGGACTCCCCGTACTCGGTGGCCCGGATGGCCATCGCCGTGGTGTCCACGCCGTCGACTGGCAGCGTGGCCGAGTCCACCGCCGTCAGCGCCAGCTCCTCGTCGGCCTCGAACACCACCTCGTAGCCTTCGATGGGCTCGCAGGAGGTCCTCTCCTCGGCCACGGGGTCGGCGCCCCGCTGGACCGACAGGCCGGGGGTGTCCTCCTCGAGCAGGGCCCCGCCCCAGGCTCCCTCGTCGGCGGCGATCGCCAGGCCTTCGGCATCGGAGATCGCGAAGCCGGTGACGTCCCCCCACACCATCCTGTAGCGCCAGGTCAGGTCGACCTCGTCGTCGACCGCCAGGTCGAGGCCCGGCGTGATGTCCGCGTCGCTCTCGTCCAAGACGGTGAGGCCCAGGCTCCAGGCCTCGCCGTCGGCGTCCTCCAGGGTCACGTCGGCGGAGCAGCCCGTCACGCCGTCGTCCACCGCGGTGACGGTGCCGGACACGGCCACCACCACGTCGTCTCCCCCGTCGAAATTCGACGACGCGCACAGCGTCAGCGCGCCCTTCTCCACGGTGCCGGAGCAGGCGGTGAGCAGGAGCGAGGCCGAGAGCAGCGTGAGGGTCCTGGTGGTCATGCGGTCCTCCGAAGGGGGTGGGTACCCTGGAAAGCAAGGGGTGTGCCAGGAGGCCGTGCGGTCGACGGCGGCTCTGCCAGGCCCCGGGGCTTCCCCGAGTCGAGACACCGGTGTCGCGGCCGGCCGCGGGATAGCCCCTCGGGATGGGCGGCTTCTCCCAGGGCTGGATCGACGCGCTCTACCGGCTCAATGCACCGGGCTACGACCTCGCCAATGCCCGCCGCTTCGCCGAAGCGCGGGCCGCGCTGGTGCGGGGGCTCGACCTGGCCCCCGGAGCCACCGTGCTGGACCTCGGGTGCGGCACCGGGGCCAGCCTGGATCGGCTCAGCGAGGCGGTCGGAGCCGAAGGCCTCGTCATCGGCCTGGAGCACAACCCGGCGATGCTGACCAGGGCGCGCCGTCGGGTCGAGCGGCGGGGCCTGGACAACGTCCGCCTGGCCCAGGCCGATGCCCGGGAGCTGGATCGGGGCCGCCTCGAAGCCGCCGCTGGTGGTCCCGTGGTGCTCGACGCGGCCGTCGCGGCCCTGCTGCTCAGCGTGGTGCCCGACCACGAGGAGGTCTTCGAGCGGCTCTGGGCTCTCGTGCGGCCCGGAGGCGTGTGCGGGATCCTCGACGGCTACCCCCGACCGGGTCTCGCCGGCTGGCTGGCGCGGCTCGAGGACTGGCTCGCCGCAGCGGACCAGCGCCGGCCGACCTGGGAGCTGTTGGACCGGGCCGGCGCCACCACCACCCGAGAGCTGTTCGCCGGTGGCGCCTTTCACGTCACGATCGGGCGAAAGCCGGATAACCACCC
>CAZCVP010000124.1:0-20904 GCA_964501915.1 uncultured Enterobacterales bacterium | reverse complement strand
CGTGGTCGCCGCCAGCCCGGCCGAGGTCTGGCCGCTGTGGACCACCTCGGAGGGCCTCGCGGCCTGGCTGCTGCCCGACTCCCACGTCGAGCTGCGCATCGGCGGGCCCTTCGAGCTCTACTTCATGCCCGAGGCCCCCGAGGGGACCCGGGGCAGCGAGGGCTGCCGGATCCTGTCCTATGTGCCGGAGCGCATGCTCAGCTTCACCTGGAACGGGCCGCCGGTGCTGCCAGAGACCCGCGAGGCCCGGACCTGGGTCGTGCTGGACCTCGACGCCGTCGAGGGCGGCACCCGGGTGCGCGTCACCCACCTCGGCTGGCCCGAGAGCGGCTGGTCGACGGAAGGCAGCCAGTGGCCCGACACCTTCGCCTACTTCGAGGCCGCCTGGGCCAAGGTGCTCGAGGCGCTGGTGAAGCACTTCGGGGGGTGATGGTCCTCTCGCTGCTGCTCGCCTGTCCCTCGGGGACGGAGGACTCCAGCGCCGACACCGGCACGGCGTCCTGGGAGCCCCTGCTCTGGCAGGACTGCGAGCTGGCCCTCGACGTCGGCTCGCTGCCGGAGCTGGACGACCAGATGGTCTTTCGGCCGGCCGTGCAGGGCGACCGGGCCTGGTTCTCGATGAAGGGCGACCAGCGCTTCCAGAGCATCGGTGAGGCGACGATCGACGACTCGGGCGCCTGGACCGAGGTCGACGTGGTCCTCCAGGGCATCGACGTCGACCTGGGCGAGGTCTCCAGCCCGGCGATCGCCACCCGCCCCGACGGGGGTCTGACCCTCTTCTTCGACGGCACGCACCCCCAGGAGGGGCTCTCGCTGTGGCGCTGCGACCTCGGCGAGGGCGGCTCCTGGGACGACTGTGGCTTGATCCATCCCCAGGGCGGCGCCGGCGGCCTGGACGCCCTGGGAGCCCAGATCCCCTTCGCCCTGCACGACGGGGAGCGGTGGCGCCTCTGGTACACCGGCGAGGACGGCGGCGGGGTGCGGCGCGTCCTGGTCACCTCCTCGGCGGACGGCCTCACCTGGGACCCGCCGGAGATCGCCGTCGACCTCGAGGCCGAGGGGAGCTGGGACACGACCAGCGCCTACAGCCCCTTCGTCTGGCGGGACGCCACCGGCTGGCGCCTGCTCTACGCCGGCCGGGCCCTGCACGAGGACTACCTGGTCAAGCGTCTCATCGAGGCCCGCAGCGACGACGGCTGGGCCTGGACCGACCACACCGGCACCCTGGACCTGGCCTGCGAGGGCACGGTCGACACCTGGCGCGTGGACTCCCCCTGGGTGGTCCCCGAGGGCGACGGCTGGCGCCTCTACTACGACGGCTTCGACCACCCGCTGACCGACGAGGGCACCCGGCGCATCCTGACGGCGACGGCGCCGTAGGGCGCCCTACTGCTCGGCCAGGTACTCGTCCTGGGTCTCGAACATGTCGTCGATGCCACCGGCCACCACGCCGCGAACCTGTTCCCAGGTGAGCCCGGGCATCTCCGTCTCCTGCCAGCTCACCTGGTAGCGGAGGGTGCCTCCGTCGCGGGGGACCCAGACGTCGGCGCTGTAGCCCTGCCAGAGCGTGATCTTGTCGCCGTCCTGGGCCGAGTTCGGCATCCAGGAGCGAGCGCAGAAGGCCTGACGTTCCTCCTCGTCCAGGGCCACCCAGCGGAACTCCTTGGGCAGGTCGTAGGTGACGTCGTAGATGAAGGTCGAGCGGGTGATGTCGTTGTCGGTGCGCAACACGTCGCAGGTGCGCTCGCCGAAGCAGTCCGCTCCTTCGGTCACCGTGCGCACGTAGTGGTCGGGTGAGGTCGGTTCGACGGGGGTCTGGTCTTCGAGGAACTGGAGCGCGAGGAAGTCCTCGAGCGGGAAGGTCGACTGGTGCATCACGCCGACGCCCTCGGCGACCGACACGTCGCGGCCGTGCTCGACCTTGCCCTCCAGCTCCGCCGGGTCCAGGGGCCCGATGTCCCAGGAGCGCTCGTCCCAGCGGGCCTCGAAGTCCACGGTCTCGGCGTGCTCCAGGAGGTTCACCAGGGCCAGCTCGAGGTACTCGGGCTCCTCGTTGTCCCACTCCTCGTAGAGGAAGATGGTCAGCTCTTCGAGGTCTTCGGGCGCCTCGACGGGATCGCTGCAGGCGAGGAGGAGGAGGAACATGGGACGGATTGTAGCGGGCGGGCGGGTCTCAGCGACTCCCTCCGCTGCCCTTCGAGCGACGGGCCCGCACCAGCGCCAGGTGAGTGTCCTCGCTCAGGCCGCCCGCCTCCAGGATGATGCGACCCCGGGACCTTCGTGCCAGGCGGGCCGTCACGAAGCAGGCGCGTCCCGACGGCAGGACCAGCGTCAGGCCGACCCTCTCGTTCACCGGCGTGCCGAGCGAGTCGGCGAGCACGAGCTGGATCCAGTCCTTGCCGACACGTGCCGAGCGGCGCCAGAGATCCACCGAGTCGAAGCGCACGATCGCCTCGTCGAGTGTGCCCGGCTTGCGGATCGCGGGCACGAGCTCCTCGGTCCGCAGGCCCTTGATCCGGCGCGTCCTCCTGCGGCGCTCTCGTCCTCGCGCCGGCACCTCCGTGACGCTCCGGGCGGCCGCCTTCGAGCCCTCACTCCTCGCAGGCGGCGAGTGGGAGCGCTCGAGGTCGGCCGACCGAGCGCCGAGGTCCGGGGCAGGGATCGGCTTCGGGGCCGTCAGCTCCCAGATCCGCTCCAGCGGTGTCGAGCGCGGGTTCACCTGTCGAAGGAGTCGGGCGAAGCCGGACCGCATCGATGGGGGCACGTCGATGGTGCAGTGGTGGACCAGCGCCGGCCCACCCGGTGCGTCCCCCCGTGGCTCGATGCTGGACACCCTGGCCGGCAGCGCCAGCCGCTGGTCCGGTCCCGCGATCACGACGCGACAGTCGATGCCACACGGGAGCATGGCCTCGAGCCTCACGTGCACCTGGACGGGTTCCAGCCAGACGGCCTCCCCCGGGTACTGCTTGCCCCCGATCTCGATCTCGGCCGGCACGGTCTCCCACCGGCTGGGACGGTGTGCCTTCTGTGCGTGGTGGTGCATGTCCCCTTCTGCCATGGGGTCGACCCCTCATCGGACGCCGGGGTGGGAACTTGAAGGGAAGATCGCGATCGACCTCGCCACAGGCGTCACGTCACCGGGATCACTCCCCCTCCAGGCCCTCCGCGAGGTCGTCCACCAGGCGCCCGAGCTGTTCCCGGGTCACCTCGAAGGACTCGCGCCTGCGGCCACCGCCCTCCTTGGCCCGGTAGCGCTCCAGGGTGGCGCCCTCGCCGTCGAGGCCGACCTCGAAGTAGCGCTTGTTGCGCATCTCCTTGGGGTCGCTGCGCAGCACGCCACCGCCGAGGCGGCCGTCGATCTCCACCGGTACCAGGCGCTCGCCGAGGCCTCGCACGCGCTTGCAGATGCGGTCGGCCTGGCCGTCGAGCGAGCCGGGACGGCGGGCCTCGACCCGCACCCGGTGCACCTTGGCGCCGATCGGCCCCTTGGAGGAGAGGTCGACCTCGGCCGTGCCGGTCTCGGTGTCCACCACGACCCGACCCCCGCCCTCGCCGGGCTGGTTCAGCTTGTCGCGCAGGGCGTCGGAGAGACGGTTCGACATCAGGTCACCTTCCTGGATTCCTGCTTGAACTCCTCACCATCATGGTGCAGCACGATGGGCTTGCCGTCGACGGTTGTCTCCAGGTGGACCGGGCGGCCCCAGAGGTGGGCCAGGTTGGCCATCGTGCGCTGGGCCCAGTCGAGCTGGATGTCGATGCCTTCGTGGAGGTGCTCGATGCAGAGCTCTCCGCGGTTGCCGTGGTTGCCGTCGATGACCTGCATGCGAGGCTGGCCGCGGTTGGTGAGCATGAAGAGCAGCTTCTGCTTCACCATCTGGAAGTCCCGGGAGTCGATGACGTACTCGCCGCGACGCTTGTCGTACTCCCAGGTGAAGATGCCGTGCTCGCGCACGAAGTCCTCGGTGAGGAACTCGTCGATGAAGGTGACGTCGTTGTGGGAGCGGCGGACCTCGAAGATCTTCTGTCGCCCGAGCATCACACCCGTGTCCCAGCTCTTGCGGCTCACGTGGTCGGAGCACTCCAGCCAGGCCTTGCCGAAGCGCCCCCGGTCCCAGCGACGCTCGATGTCCCGCCAGAGCTCGACGCCGATCTTGTAGGGGTTGAACTGACCGGGACGGGTGGCCACCGTGCCGCTGTGGTGGTCGGCGTAGTCGATGACCTCGGAGGCGTCGCAGATGTCGTGGGTCATCATGTGGGTGTGCCAGTAGGTGGCCCACCCCTCGTTCATCACCTTCGTCTGGCCCTGGGGAGCGAAGTAGTAGGCCTCGTCGCGGATGATGTGCAGGACATCGGCCTGCCAGGCCTTCATGCGGCCGTGGCTCAGCAGGAAGAGCAGCACGTCTTTTTGGGGGTCCTCGGGGAAGCGCTCCGCCCGCTCCTGCTCTTCTTCCCGCTTGCGCTTCTGCTGCTCGATGAACTCCGGCGGGTTGATGTACTTGTCCATGTAGCCGCGGGCCGGCAGCTTGAAGACGCCGTCGCCCGGGTCCTCGGCCATGTCCTGCTCCGGCCGCTCGCGCACGATGTGGGGGCGGTGGGGGTCGATGAGGTTGTCGACGCTCAGGCAGATATCGATCCAGGCCTCGACCTCGTCGTGGCCCACACGGTCGATGTAGCGGCGCACCCGTGAGCCGTGGTTCGCCATCTGGTCGAGCATCTTGCGGTTCGTGGGAGCGAACCAGAGGTTGTTCTTGAAGAAGTCCACGTGGCCGAGCACGTGGGCCATCACCAGCTTCTGGTCGACGTTGGTGTTGTTGTCCAGCAGGTAGGCGTACGAGGGGTCGGTGTTGATGACCATCTCGTAGATCTTCTGGAGCCCCCACTCGTACCCCTTGGACATCTCGAGGTACTCCATGCCGAACTTCCAGTGGGGGTACCGCGTGGGGAACCCACCATAGGCGGCGAGCATGTTGATCTCGTCGTAGCGGCACATCACGAAGACGGTCTCGAAGAAGTCGAGGCCGTAGCTCTCGCCCAGGGCGACGATGGCGCGACGTGCCTCCTCGAGGTCCGCCGGGAGCTCCCGGCTGTGGCCCTTCATGAAGTCGGTGCCGCCGCCCATTCAATTGCCCTGCGCCAGGAAGGTCTTGATGGACTCCATGATCCCGTCGCGATCGGGGATGCGGGACAGCACCATGGCGTCCTCGCCCTTGAAGTTCTCCTCGAGGTCCTTGATGAACTGGCCGGAGCCGTACTCCGACTCCACCTGGCCATAGGAGAACTGGTTGGCCACCGGCAGCATGCGGGTCTTGAGCAGCTCCATGCAGGAGCGGGTGTCGGCCGCGGACCAGTTGTCGCCGTCGGAGAAGTGGAAGGGGTAGATGTTCCACTCCTCGACCGGGAAGTCCTCGTCGAGGATCTTCATCGCCAGGTTGTAGGCGCTGGAGATCAGCGTGCCGCCGCTCTCCCGGGTGCGGAAGAAGGTGTCCCGGTCGACCTCGCGGGCCACGGCGTCGTGGATGATGAAGCGGGTGACGACGTTCTTGTACTGGTGGCGCAGCCAGGTGTCGATCCAGAAGGTCTCCAGCCGCACGATCTCCTTCTGCTCCTGCCCCATCGAGCCGGAGACATCCATCATGTAGATGACCACCGCCGCGCTCTGGGGGTTGGTCTGGGCCTTCCAGGTCCGGTAGCGCCGGTCCTCCTTGTAGGGGATGACGATCGGGTCGCCCTTGTCGTAGGTCCCGCTGGCGATCTGGCGCTTGAGCGCCGTCTTGTAGGTGCGGCGGCCGTGGCGCAGGGCCTCGGGACCCTGCTTGGAGATGCCGATGTACTTGTCCTTGGCGGTGGTGATCTCTTTTTGGCCCCGGGGCTCGATGTTCGGCAGCTCCAGCTCCTCGCCGAGGATCTCGGCGAGCTCCTCCAGGGTGATGTCGACCTCCAGCAGGTGCTGGCCGGCCTGGTTGCCGGCCTTGCCCTGTCCGCTGCCTTCTCCCTCGCCTTCGCCCTGGCCCACCCCGCCCATGTTCTTGCCGAAGCGGAAGCGGGGGATCTGGATCTGGGGCAGCGGGATCGAGACGACCTTGTCCCCCTGCTTGCCGAGCAGCTCGCCGGAGCCCATGTAGCGGCGCAGGTCCTTGCGCAGCCGGCCCTTGACGATCTGCCGGAAGCGGTGGAGGTCGTTCTCGACGGGGAGGGGCATGCAGGCGCTACTCGCTGTCCTTCGCGTCGCCGCGGGCGAAGATGGAGGCGACGTAGTTCAGCACGTCGGTCGCCGAGTGGTCGTCGTAGCCGAAGCGATCGATGAGGCGCTGCTTGACCACGTCGATCTTGGCCTGGGTGTCCTTGTCCACCACCTGGCTGACCAGGCTGGTGAGCTTGATCGAGTCCTTCTGATCCTCGAAGAGCTTGAGCTCCAGGGCCTTGTGGAGGCGCTCGTTGGTCTTGTAGTCGAAGGTCTTGCCGTCGACGGCGAGCGCCCCGATGAAGTTCATGATCTCCCGGCGGAAGTCGTCCTTGCGGGAGTCGGCGATCTCGATCTTCTCCTCGATCGAGCGCATCAGGCGCTCGTCCGGGTCCTCGTAGGCGCCGGTGAAGGGGTTCTTGACCTTCTCCTTCTGGGTGAAGGCCTTCACGTTGTCGATGTAGTTGGCGCACAGCCGGGCGATGGCGCCCTCGTCGGCCGTGATCGCCTTCTGCACCTCGTTCTTGACGACGGCGTCGTACTCCTGCTTCACGATGGTGAGCAGGTCCTTGTACCGCTTGCGGGTCTCGTCGTCGGAGATGAGCGAGTGGTTGTTCAGCCCGCTCTCCAGCTCGTTGAGCACCATGAACGGGTTGATGGCCGGGACGTCGACCTCGCGCACCAGGGCGTTCGACAGCTTGTCCTGGACGTAGCGGGGGGAGATGCCCTCCAGCCCTTCGCGCCGGGCCCCCTTGCGCAGCTCCTTGACGTTGTCCTCGGTGAAGCCGGGCAGGGTCTTGCCGTCGTAGAGCTTGGCCTTCTGGGCGATGGTCAGGTTGTGCTTCTTGGGCTCCTCGAGCCGGGTGAGCACGGCCCACAGCGCCGCCATCTCCAGGGTGTGGGGGGCGACGTGCTTGTGGACGCGATCGCTGCGGAAGTCCCGCTCGTAGATCCGGGCCTCCTCGTGCCACTTGGTGATGTACGGCACGTCGATCTTGATGGTCCGGTCCCGCAGGGCCTCCATGAACTCGTTGGAGGTGAGCTTGCGGTACTCGGGCTCGTTGGTGTGACCGATGATCACCTCGTCGATGACCGTCTGGGCGAACTTCTTCGGCTTGATGACGTGCTCCTGGGAGGCCCCGAGCAGGTCGTAGAGGAAGGCCACGTCGAGCTTGAGCACCTCGACGAACTCGATGAGCCCCCGGTTGGCGACGCAGAACTCGCCGTCGAAGTTGAAGGCCCGCGGGTCGGAGTCGGAGCCGAACTCGGCGAGCTTGCGGTAGTTGACGTCGCCGGTGAGCTCGGTGGAGTCCTGGTTCTTCTCGTCCTTGGGCTGGAAGGTCCCGATGCCGACGCGGTCCTTCTCGGAGAGGATGACCCGGCGGATCCGGATGCGCTCGATGAGCCGCATCCAGTCGCCGCCGACCTCCTTCATGGTCTGCTTGAAGAGGAAGCGGCTGACGGGGTCCAGGTCCCCCTCGAGCTGGATCTCGTACCGGCCCTTGCACTCCCGGTTCAGCTCGTTGAGGAAGGCCTGCCGCATGTCCAGCGGCACGAGCTTGAGCGGGCGCTCGTTCAGCGGCGAGGCGATCTCGGTGCCGTCCGGCATCTGCCAGGAGAAGGTGTACAGGGCGCCTTCGGGCTGGCGGCTGTACCACTCCAGGCCCTTCTTGAGCAGGCGGACGATCGTGCTCTTGGCCGAGCCCACCGGTCCGTGGAGCAGGATGACCCGGCGCTCGGAGCCGTAGCCCAGGGCCGCCGACTTGAGCACGTGGACCAGCTTCATCAGGTGGACGTCGATGCCGTAGACCGCGTCCTTGCCGTTGTCGAAGGGGTCGTCGAAGAAGCGGTAGCGGACGATGCGCTTCTTGTACTCGGTGTACTCCTCGCTGCCGAAGTGGCAGATGAGGTCGTAGAGGCGCTGGTAGGCGTTCCGGCAGACCTCGGGGTTGCGTCGCACCAGGTCGAGGTAGTCGGCGAAGGACCCTTCCCAGTTCTCGGCACGGAACTGCTCCACGTCCTGCAGCTCGGCGATCATGCCGAGCAGGCGGTCGGTGGTGGGGTTCTGCGAAGGGGTGCTCATGGGGAACTCCTGGAGGCCGGTCCACCGGTGTCGTGCAAGGGGTCACCGAGGCCCGACCGTCGGGGTCGATAGGGGGTGCTCTCCCAGCAGTCGGAGGGGAAGGCGCCGCGATGTGAGAGCTCGGAGGTGAGGTGATCGGTACTGCGGACGCGCGGGTCCGCCTCATCTTCATCCTGCATGAACAATGCGACAGATGCAGCTCGTGTTGCGATCTGCCGGATCGGCCTGGGAGGCCAAGCCTTGAGGAATTCACCGCTTTTCACGGCATGTCACGGTTTGTCGACGATCCGCAGCGGCGGGCTCCGCGGGATTCTGGACGCGTCGACGGCGCGCGGGCCACGTGGTCCAATCACTCCGTGATCACCCTGCTCCTGGTGCTCTCGTGTAGCTCCTCCGACCCCCGGCTGCTGGCGGTCGATGCGGGCATGAGCGTGCACTCCTGTGGCCTGGACGGCGACGGCGAGGTGGTCTGCTGGGGCATGGCTCCCGCCGGCGAGGTGCCCGTCGGCCCCTTCACGGCCATCAGCGCCGGCCAGGTCCACACCTGTGCCCTGCGGCCGGAGGGGCAGCTCGCCTGCTGGGGGGCCACCGACTACGGCATGTCGAGCCCCCCCGAGGGCGCCTTCCTCTCGGTGTCGGTCGGCTACCACTTCGCCTGCGCCGTGTCCCTCGATCGCCGCCTGGCCTGCTGGGGCTACGACGATCACGGCCAGGGCCGGCCGCCCACCGGCGCCTTCAGCTCGGTGAGCACCGGCACCACCCACGCCTGTGCCCGCGGGACGGACGGGGCCGTCACCTGCTGGGGTCAGGCCGATGACGGGCGCACCGGTGCTCTGGAGGGCCCCCCCTGGCCGGAGCGTCCGATCTCGCGTCGCGGTCCCTACCTCCAGGTCGCGGCCGGCTTCAAGCACTCCTGTGCCCTGCGGACCGACGGGACCGTGGACTGCTGGGGGCGGTCGACGCTCGGCCGGACGACGCCGCCTCCGGGGAAGTTCCAGGACCTCGCGGCCGGCTACCAGTTCACCTGTGGCCTGCGACAGGACGGCTCGATCGCCTGCTGGGGTGGCGGCGACAAGGGGCAGCTCGAGCCGCCCGGAGGGGTCTTCGTGTCCTTGAGCGCCGGGGACTACCACGCCTGTGCGCTGGGGCAGGACGGGGTGGCGGAGTGCTGGGGGTGGGACCTGATGGGGCAGTCGAGCCCGGACTGACCGGGTGTCCTCGAATTCGCGGGGCGTGGGGACCCGAGGCCGACTCCGCCGCTGGAACGTCGGCGTCGCCGCCAGGGATCAGTCGAAGTAGCCCGGGTACTTGCCCCGCCAGCGCCTCTCCACGCCGCCGTAGAACGTGAGAGCGTCCTGGAGCCGGCCGATGGCCTTGCCGTACCAGCGGTTGGTGTCCTTGATGTCGATCAGGGCGCCCTCGAGGTCACCGTTCTCGCGGCCCTCCTGGAAGTCCTTGTAGTTCTTCTCGGCCCACCAGACGGCCGTGTCGACGCTCTCCACGAAGCCATCGATCCGGTCGTAGGTCTCCGCCTCCGGACCGTCGTCGGCGAAGGGCAGGGTGGTCTTGCCGCCGAGCATCACGCGGGCCGAGCGCGGCCCCTCGTGACGCCTCCGGAAGGCGGCGCAGTCCTCTCGCACCTCCTGGAGATCCGCGCGCCGACGGTCCCGGAACGCCAGCTCCGCGGCGATCTCCCGCTCCTGCGGTGACAGCTTGGCGTTGCCCGCCGCCCCCGTCGGCTGGGCCTCGGCGAGCAGCTCCTGCAGCGTGCGGATGTTGGAGGTACACCGGGAGAGCAGCTCGCGGCGGAAGGCCGGCGGGATCTCCTGGTACTTGTCGGTGCTGGTCAGGGCGCTCTGGAGGTCCTGCTGCTGCTCCAGGCTGGACCGGACCTGCTGGGCGAGGGTCGTGCGGGCTCCGGAGGCGTCCTCCGCGGCGTCCTCCTGGCGGGCGATGGCGACCAGGCGGCTGCGGTAGCCGGCGATGTCCGCCTCGAGCTGGTGGCGGCCCGCGGCGCCCGTGAACAGGTCCGAGCCCTCCAGCTTCAGGTCGGAGGTCGTCCCTCCGGAGAGGTGGCGCCGTAGCTGCTTCATCGCCGTGGCGCCGCCGGCCTTCAGGTAGGCATTGAAGGCCTCCTGGCGGCGCACGGGATCGGTCGTGGAGCGCAGTGCGGTGGCCAGGCGGTCGACGACCGGCCGGTGGGCAGCCTCCATGGCCTTCACCTGGCCCCGCTCCACACGTCGCAGGAAGCCCTCGATCTGCGCCGGGCTGTAGCCGGTGGTCACGGTCCACTTCCCGGCGGCTTCGCCGGACAGGTCCATGTCGCGCTTCTCGTCCAGGGCGTTCGCCAGGCCCGTCGCCGCCGAGTCCGCCCCCGAGTCGTCGATCACGCTCGTGGCGGTGGAGGTGCCCTTGACGCCGTCCCGCTCCGTCTGGCTCAGGGTGTGGGAGTGGTTCAGGCTGCCCTGGGGGCCGACTTCGCCGAGGATCGGCAGGTCGAGGCCGGCGGTGACCTGGCTGGTCCGTCCCGCCTCGTGGGTGACCTCTCCGCCGCCCTGCTCGGTCGTCGACGTGGCCGTGCCTCCGTGGCCGGTGCTCACGCCGAGGATGGAGGCGGACTGGGTGTCCTGGCCGGACTCGGTGCTGGTCCTCGTCAGGACGGTGTAGCCGCCACCCCCCGGGGGGAGCGCCTGCTTGTCCAGGACGTAGTTCAGGGCCACCCGACCCGCCGGGTTCTCCAGATCGATCTGGAGGACGACCCGGTTCGTCATCGTGTCCTGGGTGCCCACCGAGCCGCCGATGCCGGCGCCGGACATCCCTCCACTCGCGCCGAGGTGTTCGGCGATGTTGAGCGTGACACGGACCGTGGTGTCGTCGACCTTGACCAGGTGGATGCCCTTGGAGCGGCCCGAGCGGATGGCCGCCTCGAGCTTGATGAGCTCGAAGTCCGCGTTCAGACCGGCCGTGTCCTCCGTGCTGCTCGACTCGGCGTGCTCGGAGCCGGCCGCCATCGCGTCGACCTGGGGGGTGCCGTCGATGGCCGTCGCGGCGCTGCCGCTGGCCTGGAAGGCCAGGGCGTCGTCGTAGGTGTCGAAGACCCGGCGTCCGGTGGTCGCCTCAGAGCCCTTGGTCTCCAGGTCGACCGGCCCCAGACCCCCGCCCGCGCTGAGGTCTCGTGTGATCTTGTAGGTCACGACGAAGCGACCATCGTCGGTGGGCTGGGGCGCGTTCAGCTCGATCTCGCCGCCTGCCGAGAGCTTGAAGCTGAGCTTGCCGCGCTGGATCTCTCCGGAGGCCTGGCCGGCCATCCCGTCGTCCGACAGGGTGACGCTGCCGTCGATGGCCTGGCTGTCCGTGCGCTTCTCGCCGTCCTCGTTCTCGGAGGTGGCCTTGCTCGACGCGCTGCCAGCCAGCCCGAGCTCGTCTTCCTGGAGGGTCATCGTGCCCGAGGTGCTGCTCTCCCGCTCGACGCCGTCTGCTCCCTTGGAGCCGGTGGTCGTCCCGAGGGTCGTCGCGACCTCACCCTCCTTGATGGCGACGCCCACCTGGTCGGACCGGGAGGAGGTCGTGCCGTCCCGCCGCTCGACCGAGTCCGTCTGGGTGCCGGTGAGGGAGCCGCCCTCTTCGTCGAGGGTCCCGCCGAGCCCGTGGGTCTTGCGCTCGACGTGCTCGCCGTCTTCGTGGACGGTCGTCGTCGCCTCCGACTGCTGGGCCTCGGCGACCCAGGCACCGTCCTTGATGCCCAGGCCACCTGTGCGGGTGGTGGTGTCATGGGAGCTCAGGGGCTCCTTGGGAGCCTCCCGAGCGGGGAAGATCGACGGGTCGGCGCCGACGCGACGAGCTGCGTCCCGCAGCGACTCCCCCTCACGCCGCTCTTCGCGGACCCGCTGCGCCTCCTCGTAGGCCGCCATGGGGACCTCGACGGCCTCGCCGTCGAAGTCCAGCGACACGGTGTCGCCGGGGGCCTCGGCTCGTCCGCCGACGCCGACCTCCTCGAAGGTCTTCCGGGCCTCACTCATCGGGGGGACGCCCTCGACCTTCTCCGTGGAGCCGCGAGCGACCAGCGTGGCCCCCTCGCTGCCGACGCCGGCCTCCAGCCCCCCGGTCCAGGCCGAGGTCTCGTCGCCGGGCTTGTCCATGGTCGCCGCGCCGGATCCGCGGGTCCCCAGTGACACGGCCTGAGCTTCGCCGGCCTCGGGCGGCGCCTGGGGCGGCTCCTCGCCGGCGGACAGCTCGTCTTCGGCCTCCCGAGCGAGCTCCACGTCGATGCCCGACAGGACCACCGGTAGGGTCAAGACCCGTTCCGTCAGCATCATCCGCACGCTGCCGCCCGGACAGGGAGGGAGGGGCTTGCCCTTGTACTGCCCGGGGGAGAGGGCAGCCTTGACCTCGGACCGCGAGGCCTCCAGGGCACTCTCGAGAGCGCCCTGCGCGGCCTGGGCCTGCACGAGCTCGGGCTCGCTGCCGGCCGTGAGGTCGGAGCGCAGGGCGCGCGAGACGGTGGACCTGCCCGAGCCGAGGTCCCCCTCCACGGCGTCGAGGGTGCTAATCGCCCGGCTGATGGGACCGAACAGGCTCGTCGACGAGCCCGCGGCCACCGACGAGCCCGCAGCCCGGGCGTCGGTCACGATCGAGGGTACGCGGGCCAGTGCCGCGCCCATCGTGGACGTGGAGGCCAGCAGGTCCGCCCGCACGGCGTCGGACAGTCCGCCCTCTGCTGCGAGCTCGTCCTGGGCGGCTGCGTTCCCGTAGGCGTCCTGGGCTCCGCCGGGCGTGTCGGTCTCGGTCACCTCGACGCACTGGCCCTGCGCCTGCGCCGAATCCTGCTGTTGGACCTGGGGTGACTGGGGCCGGCACTGGTGGGATTGTCCGCTCATGGTCCGCGCTCGCTTCGTCGGGCTCCCGCATCGGACGGGGCTCCTCCCCCTTTACCCTCACCCGAGTCGCTCTGGGGCTGATCCGGCTCCGCTGCGGATCCAGCGTTGACAGATGGAGACAGCGGGTTGCTGCGGGCTCGTGCGATCTAGAACCTCAGCGTCGCCGCCACCGCCAGCGTGACGGTCGGCCCGTCGTACCAGTCCAGCACCACGTCGTGGCCGCCGTCGGCGTTCTCGACCATGATGCCGACCAGGTTCTCCCGGCCGGTGGTCACCAGGGTCGTGCCGTCGTTCTGCGGGTACTCGACCGGGCTGGCCCAGTTGTCGCTGAACAGCACCCGCATCGGCGCCTGGACGCTGGTGACGCAGACCGTCACCCCGCCTCCGGCGAGGGCCAGGATGTAGCCAGTCGGCCGGTAGTCGCTCTTCAGCAGGCCGGCCGAGGTCTCGGTCGGGTAGACGAAGTCCCAGGCCCCCGGTTCCTCGTAGATGGCGTCGACCACCATGCGATCGCCGAGGGGGAGGACCTCCCGGAGGCCGTCCGCGTCCTCGAACACCGCCGCCACGGGCTCCTGGACCGGGGAGAGCGTGTCGCCAGCCGGCACGATGGCCACGCGGTTGGTGTGCTGGTTCACGGCGATCACCGCCTGCGGCGTCTCGGCGAAGGCGGTGGTCGAGGCGGCCAGGACGACCAGGGTGGCGAGGGCGCGGGAGAAGGTCATGCGGGCTCCGGGCTCGCGGGGTCGCCGGCACGGGCCCCACAGACCGGAGGGCGGATCCAGGATCGTCGAACTTGAGGCTCGGCCGACGGGCGTGCCCCACCGCCGCCCACCTCCTGGCGCCCTGGTGCCGACGTCGGCAGGGCCCCGGGCACCGGATAGACGCGTGCACCGTGACCACCCTCGACCGCCTCCTAGTCGTCGCTGCGCTGCTGGCGGGCCTGTTCTTCGTCTACGCGATCCCCCAGCTCTGGCCCCTGCCCGACGTGGACCTGAACCTGGACCGGTCCGTCCTCCAGGAGGACGCGCGGGCCTTCCTCGTCGAGCAGGGCTTCGACGTCTCGGAGGCGGAGGCCGCGGTCAAGCTCCGGGTGGAGAGGCGGCTGCTCGACCACCTCGAGGAGACCTTTCCCCGGGACGAGGTCCAGGCGTACCTGCGCGACGGCCACCGCGTCTACTACTTCGACGTGCTCTTCAAGCAGGCGGGCCAGACCGCCACCTGGCGCGTGGACTGGCACCCGGAGGTGGGGCCCATCGCCTGGCGCAAGGCGGTGCCCGACGACGCCAAGGGCGACAAGATCGACCAGGAGGAGGCCCGTCGAAGGGCCGTGGAGGCCGTGGAGCGTGGGCTCGGGCTGGACCTGGACGACTTCAAGCCGGTCACCGCCAGCACCACCAACAAGTCCAACCGCAACGACCACCAGTTCACCTGGCGCCGGCGCGTGACCAAGAAGCCGCGCCTCGACCAGCGGGTCTCGGTCTCGGTCCGGGGCGGAGAGGTCACCTACGCCAGCCACACCCTGGAGGTCCCCGCCCGGGCCCGGCGGGCGGCCAAGAGCGCCCAGGCCCCCCGCAAGCTGCTGGAGGCGGTCGGCTTCTTCCTGCTGGCGGTCGGCGCGGTCATCGCCTTCCTGGTCTTCTTGACGCGACTCCAGTCCGGGGGCGTGAAGCTGGGGCCCGCCCTGCGCTGGACGGCGGTGGTCCTGGTGTGCCTGGTCGCCACCACCGCTCTGCGCCAGGCCTGGCTCTTCGGGCTCTGGGAGCCCCTGTGGCCGCGCTGGGTCTCCAACCTGGTGGAGGGCCTCCAATTCCACGTCCACAAGGCCTGGGTCTTCCTGGTGATCCTGGCGGTCATCGCCGCCGGAGGCGCCATCGATCGGGAGACCGGGAACTCCCGCGGGGCCTCGCTGTGGAGGCTCTCGGCCGGCGAGCTCGCCCACCCCTCGGTGGCGGCGGCCGCGGCCCGGGGCTTCGGTGTCGGGCTCGTGGCCGGCGCGGTCTTCGCTCTCGTGGTCTTCCTCGAGGTCTGGCTCACGGACGGGCGCATCGACCTGCAGCCCCGGTTCTACTTCCTGACGGTGCTCAACGCGGCCTCACCGGCCTGGATGTCGCTCATCATCTTCCTGCCCATCGCCCTGGGGGAGGAGCTGGGCTACCGCCTCTTCCTGGGGACCTGGCTGGAGTCCAGGACCGGGCGCCGCTGGGTGGCGATCCTCGTGCCGGCGCTGATCTACGGCCTGGTCCACACCGACTTCAGCTTCCTCCCCCCCGAGCACCCCTGGTGGGGCCGTGCCGTCGCCATGACCGCGATCGGCATCGCCTGGGGCTGGGCCTTCTTCCGCTACGACGCCCTCACCGTGGTGCTCTCGCACTGGACCGCGGACCTGCTGATCTACAACTGGCCCCGTCTCGCCTCGGGGCGGTGGGAGACGGTGGTGCCTTCGATCCTCGTCGTCCTGGTCCCCCTGCTGCCCGTCGCCGCCTGGCTGATCTGGGGCCGTCGCTCCGTGGCCCGACCCGTGGCCTCGGGATAGCCGGCGGACATGTCGCAGAACATCGACGGGGTCCTGGTCAAGGCGCTGACGTGGCACAACGACCAGCGGGGCTCGCTGGCCGAGCTGGTGCGGGCCGACGATCCCGACCTCGTCGGCGACTTCGCCGGCTTCGGCCAGGTCTACGTGACCACCCTCTACCCCCAGGTCGTGAAGGGCTGGCACCAGCACGCCGAGCAGTGGGACCGCATCGTCTGCGTGCGGGGCCGGGTGCTCCTGGGCCTGGTCGACGGTCGACCGGACTCCCCCACCCAGGGTGCCGCTGCCCGCCTGGTGCTCGGCGACCGCAATTTCGTGGTGGTGCGCATCCCCCCGGGGGTGTGGCACGGCCTCAAGAACATCGGCACCGACGAGGCCCTGGTCTGCAACGTCGTGTCCCGCCCCTACGACCAAGCCGACCCCGACGAGATCCGCTGCGCCCCTCACGGCGTGCTGGACTTCGACTGGAGCCGGATCGACTCGTGAGACGATGACGGGCCACGTCCTGCTGACGGGTGGCGCTGGGTTCATCGGCTCCGCCGTGGCCCGGGCCCTGGTGGCCAGCGGGCGGCGGGTCGTGGTGCTGGACAAGCTCACCTACGCCGGTCGCCGCGAGCACCTCGATGGGGTGCCGGTGGACCTGGTCGTGGGCGATGTCTGCGACGCCGAGCTGGTGGCTCGCCTGGTCGGGGGGGCGGCCGGCGTGGTCCACGCCGCGGCGGAGTCCCACGTCACCCGCTCGCTGGACGACCCCAGCGCCTTCATCCGCACCAACGTGGAGGGGACCCGGGTGGTGCTGGAGGCGGCGGCCCGGGCCGAGGTCCCCCAGACCGTGCACCTGAGCACCGACGAGGTCTTCGGGTCCTGTCCCCCGGACCACGCCCCCTTCGTCCCCTCCCAGCCTCTGGCCCCCGGCAACCCCTACGCCGCCACCAAGGCCGCCGCGGAGGCCTTCGTGCACGCCACGACCCACACCTTCGGCTACCGGGCGACGGTGGTACGCAGCACCAACAACTACGGGCCGCGCCAGCACGCGGAGAAGGCCATCCCCTGCTGGATCGAGGCGGCGCTGGGCGAGGGGCCCCTGCCGATCCACGGCGACGGCTCCCCGGTGCGGGACTGGCTCCACGTCGACGACTTCGCCGAGGGGCTGGTGGCGGTGCTCGAGCGGGGCGCGCCGGGTGCGGTGCACCACTTCTCCGGGGGCAATGCTCTGCGCAACCGCGAGGTGGCGGTGCGCATCCTGGAGCTGTGCGGCCGGCCCCCCACCGACCTGGCGCCCGGGCCCGATCGGCCCGGCCAGGACCAGCGCTACGCCCTCGACGACGCGGCCACCCGAGAGCGACTCGGCTGGGCGCCGCGGGTCGACTTCGAGGCCGGGCTGGCGCGCACCGTGGCCTGGTACCGGGAGCGGGCCGGGTAGGCTGGCGGCATGCCGCGGCCCCGCGTCACCGTCGTCATTCCCACCAACCGGTGCAGCCCGCGCGGGCTGGCGGGCTGGCGTCGCCAGGACTGTGACGTCGAGGTCCTGGTGCTGGCGAACGGCGCGGTGCGTCCCCACGGCGACCGGGTGCTGCAGGTGCCCTGGGAGGGGCACGGTGCGACACGACAACGCGGCGTGAGGGAGAGCGATCGGCCCTACGTGCTCTTCACCGTCGACGACGCCGTGCCGGCCAGCGACGACGCGATCTCGCGGCTCGTCGAGGCGCTGCAGGACGGCGGCTTCGACGCTGTCTTCGGCCGGCAGCTCCCCTGGCCCGACACGGACGTCGTGACCCGGGGCCGCCTGGAGGCCTGGACGCCGCCGGGAGACGAGGTCGTGGAGGTGGCCCGCCTCGACCACGTCTTCGCGCTGCACCAGCGCCAGACCCTCGTGGACCACCCCCTGCCCGACGTACCGATCGCCGAGGACCTGCACTGGAGGCAGGGACGGCGCATCGGCTACGTGCCGACGGCGTGCGTCTTCCACGCCCACCCCCGGCGCCCCCTGGAGCTCTACCGGCGCACGCGGGACATCCACCGGCAGCACGTGGCGCTGGGGGAGAGCGCGCGGGTCCCGTCGCTGGCGGCGGTGCTGCGGGCACTGCCCGGGGTGGTGGGGCCGGTCTCGCGAGCCGGACCTCGGGAGCTGCCGAACCAGCTCGCGGAGCTGCTGGGGCAGTGGGTCGGTGGACGGGGTGGGTGAGGCGCCCCTACCGCACCACCCGCCCCACCCCCACCGTCGCCGAGAAGCGGTTCAGGGCGAGCTGTCCTGTCCAGCCGCCGGCGGTGCGCAGCGTGAGCTCGGTGCGGGGGATGAGCAGCACGATGTCGTAGTTCGCGCTCGGCTCGATCCCGAAGGTGAGGTCGAAGCCCCCGCCGCTGTCTCCGAGGCTGCGGCTCCAGGCGACGCCGGCGGCGACAGCGGTCGAGCCGCCCACGGGGCCCAGCTCGACGCTGGGCCAGAAGCGACAGCCGAAGGAGCCGCAGTCCTGGGCCGCGGCGTCGAAGAGCAGGGCGTCGAGGGCCACCATCGGGCCGAAGGTGGAGCGCTTGCCGAGGGTCCAGCCGGCGAGCAGGGTGACGCTCGGCGTGAGGACGAACGGCAGCGCGGGCTCGAAGGCCGTGTCCCAGGCCGGCACCCGGGCCGCCAGGCCGACCCGGCCACGGGCCCGGAGCACCCGTGTGGTGTCGGTGCCGGCGTGGACCGCGACGCCGACGCCGGGCAGGCCGGCGATCTCGCCAGCCTCGGCGGTGGCGTAGACGGGGGTGGCGGCGGCTGCGCCGGTGAGGGAGAACAGCAGGGGGAGCAGGGTCATCGTGTCACCGTGGTCCGACCCGGCCCCACACCCGACCTATGCGCGGGACCCCTCGGGTGTGACGCGGGCCTCAGAGCGGTCGTGACAGCAGCCCCTTCAGCAGCCCGCGCAGGTGGTGGATGTCCACCGGCTTCTTGAGCACCAGGTTCGGCGACTCCTCCAGGAAGTCCTTCGCCTGTTGGCCCACGGCGCCGCCGGTCATCCAGATGAGCCGGTCCACCAGCTCCGGTCGGTTGACCTCCAGCCAGGCGTGGATGCCCATGCCGTCGAGGTCGGGCATGATCAGGTCGCAGATCACGGCGTCGAAGATGCCCGGCTCCTGGAGCCGCTCCAGCGCGTCCTGGCCGGTGCAGGCCGTGAGGACCTCGTAGTCCTTCTCCAGGAGCATCGCGTAGGCGTCCACGAGCTGGCGCTCGTCGTCGATCAGCAGGATGCGTCGACGGATCTCCCCCCTGTCGTCGATCGGGACGGGTGCTTCGTCGATCACGGTCTCGTCCTCCTCCTCCAGGGAGATGGGCAGGCACACGCGGACGGTCGTGCCGCGACCGGGCTGGCTGGCCGCGTCGAGGGAGCCGCCGTAGCCGGCCACGATCTCCCGCGTGATGGCGAGGCCCAGCCCCGTGCCGCGTCCGGGCTCCTTGGTGGTGAAGAAGGGCTCGAAGATGCGGTCCAGCACCTCGGGGGGCATGCCGGGGCCGTCGTCGGTCACCTCGACCACGATCTCCTCGGCGGTCGGACGCGCCCGGAGCTGGATGAGCTGGGCGCCCGCCTGGGCGGCGTTGACGATCAGGTTCAGGAAGACCTGCGAGAGCCTCCCCTCCTCCCCGAAGACCGGCGGCAGGTCCCCCAGGTCGATGTCGATGGCCACGCCGCGCTTCAGCTCGTGGCGGCACATGGTCTGGGCCAGCTCGATCGCCCGGGACAGCTCGACGCGGCCGGGTCGGCCCGGGTCGACGCGGGCGTAGGTGTCGAGGTCCTGCACGATGTCGCGCACCCGGATCGCCCCTTCGACCGCGTCTCGGGTCCGCGCGAGCAGGCGATCCGCGGGCGCTTCGAGGTCCTCGAGGCCCGCTTGCCGGAACCACCGGGTGGCCTGCTGGGGCCCGACGTCGCGGGAGATGAGGCCCATCAGGCGCTTGACCTGGTCCACCAGCTCCGGGAGATCCTCTTCCAGGCCCTGGAGGTTGGCCGTGATGAAGGTCAGGGGGTTGTTGATCTCGTGGGCGACGCCCGCGGCGAGGGTGCCGAGGCTCGCCATGCGGTTGCTGCGATCCAGCCGGAGCTGGAGCTCCTTGCGCTCGGTGACGTCGCGCAGGACCACGCACAGCGCCGGGCCGCCCTCGTAGTCGAGGCTGACGGCGCCGAGCTCCACCTCCAGCTCGGACCCCTCCACCCGCTCGATGCGGAGGGCGAGGGGATGTCCGCTGTCGCCCTTCAGGGCGCCGCGGAGCGCCTCCGCGGCGGCCGAGCGGTCCTCGGGGTGTACCCACTTCAGCAGCGGGGTCTCGGCGAAGCGGGTGGTCCCCAGCAGGTCGGCCAGCCGATCGTTGCCATAGACCAGGTGTCCGTCGCGGACCACGGCCACCCCGTCCGGAGAGCCTTCGACGAGAGCCCGGAAGCGGGCCTCGGCCTGGCGGACCTTGCGCTCCGCTCGCATGCGATCGCTGACGTCCTCGTGGACGCCGTGGACGCCGCTTTCGGTGTCCAGGTTGCCGTCTTCGGACCGCATCGTCGCCCCCTTGGTGCGAATCCAGTGAGTTCCCCCCTCGGGGCGCTGGACCCGGTAGGTGCACTCGAAGCCCCCGCTGAGCCCGGCGAGCACCGTGGCCAGCTCGCCCTCCAGCCGTGGGCGATCGGCGGGATGGACCCGCTCGACCCAGTGCGCCAGGCTGGGGGTGCCGTCCCGTTCACCCAGCAGGTCCCGGCTGCGATCGCAGAGCGTCAGCGAGCTGCCGCCCTCGCGCAGGGACCAGACCCCGAAGCCCAGTCCGCTCAGCGGCAGCACGTTGGCGTGACCGCCCGCGGTCCAGGGATTGGAGTCGGGGACTTCTTCGTACATCTCAACATCGATCTTGCAATGTCAAGACTAACCGATGCAAGTCCCGTTTGAAATAGATGAATTCACTATGAGAATTCGGATTTTCGGCACAGCCTGGCCGGGAGCGTTCGGATGCTGGGCCGGAGGCTCCTCAGCGTTCGCCGAGATCGACCCCCTGATGCTCGCCGGAGCTGACCCCCCTGTTCGGGGCCTGGCACCCCAGGCGCGCGCAGATCGGGTTGGCGCCGCGCCAACGTCGTCTGTGGCACCCCAGGCGCGCGCAGATCGGGTTGGCGCCGTGCCAACGTCGTCTGTGGCACCCCAGGCGCGCGCAGATCGGGTTGGCGCCGCGCCAACGTCGTCTGTGGCACCCCAGGCGCGCGCAGATCGGGTTGGC
>CAZCVP010000123.1:5762-24030 GCA_964501915.1 uncultured Enterobacterales bacterium | reverse complement strand
CCGCACCAACCGCATCTGTGGCACCCCACGCGCGCGCAGATGGCGTTGGCACCGCGCCAACCGCATCTGTGGCACCCCACGCGCGCGCAGATGGCGTTGGCACCGCACCAACCGCATCTGTGGCACCCCACGCGCGCGCAGAACGGGGCTTGAGGCGGAGCTTCGCTAGGAGGGTGAGCGGCATTGTGGACCGGGCCGCAGGCGGGCGAAAGCCCTCCAGCAGGGTGGGACCGTACGGCAATGCCCCACACCCTCCTAGCCGCAGAGCGCCCACAGCCTGTTGATCGGCCGCCCGCAGGCCGCCACGTGCCGGTCCCGCCAGAGCCCGCCACAGTCCTCCGCCAGGGCCTCCAGGCGTCCGCGAGGCCGGCTGTTGACCTCCAGCAGGACCGGACGGCCCTCGGCGTCGATGGCGAAGTCCACCCCGGCCTCCACCGCCAGCTCCCCCTTGGGTCGGCTCGCCAGCGCCTCGGCTACCCGCTCGGCCTGGTCGGCGATCTCGCCACAGCAGACCGCCGACAGCAGCTCCTCGGCAGGCCGCGCCACGGCGCCGGTGGACACGTTGGCCACCGGCTCCCCGGGCGGGGCCACGCGCGCGACGGGCGGCAGGCGGATCCAGCCCCCCGAGGGCAGGCGCTGGACCAGGGACCGCACGGCGATCGCGCCGCTCGCAGGCGAGGGCACCGCTCGCTGGAGGAAGAGGGGCTCGTCGACGCCGTGCACCGCGCCCGGACCGCGGGCCGGCAGCGGATCACCGGGCTGGACCCGCCGGATCCCCCGTCCCATCGCCCCGTAGCGCGGCTTGAGGAAGGCGCAGCCCCAGTCGGCGAGGGTCGGGGCGAAGCGGGCGGGGTCGGTCTCGATGCCCGGCATGGCGATCCCGGACTCCAGCCACCGCTGGCTGGCGATCTTGTCCCGACACAGCAGCGTGATGTCCTCGGGGTTGCCCATGGGCGGGTGGCCCATGCGGTCCAGGGCCCGGCGGTAGGCGTCGGGACGGGTCTGGGAGGGGAAGCGGTCGTGGACGGCGGCGATCCGGTCGAGGACGAGCCCTGCCCACCCCCCCTGCACCGCCCGCGTGAACGACAGCCCGTCGGAGGTGAAGCAGACCGGGACGCCTTCGGCCGACAGCGCCAGCGCCGCCCGCCCGATCGGGGTGGCCTCCGGCGATCGCGGGGCACCCGGGTGGGGCCCGACGAGGACCGCGATCAACGGAAGTACATCCCCTCGGCGTAGTCCCGCACCATGCGGTGGGTGTTGAAGGCCGGCACGCAGGTCTCGATGCTCCGCCGCATCATCCGGATCCACCGGGTCGGCAGGCCCTGGGCGTCGCGCCCGTAGAAGGCGGGCACGACCTCGCGCTCCAGGAGCCGGTACAGCGACTCGGCGTCCTCGGCGTCCTGCTGCTCGACGCTGTCGTAGGCCCGGGCCTCGCCGATGGCCCAGCCGTTGGTGCCGTCGTAGGCCTCGGGCCACCAGCCGTCGAGGGCGCTCAGGTTGAGGCCGCCGTTCATCGGGACCTTCTGACCGGAGGTTCCGGAGGCCTCCCGCGGCCGGCGGGGGTTGTTGAGCCAGGCGTCGACGCCCGAGGTCAACAGCCGCCCGGTGTGGATGCTGTAGTCCTCGAGGAACAGCACCCGGCCCCGGAACCGGGGATCGTCGCACCAGCGCAGCACGGTGGCGGCGATGTCCTGGCCGTGGTGGTCTCGCGGGTGGGCCTTGCCGGCGAAGAGGAGCTGGAGTGGCCGATCGCCGCCGACCAGGGCGGCGAGGCGGTCCGGCTCGGCGAAGAGCAGGTCGGCCCGCTTGTAGGGGGCGAAGCGGCGGGCGAAGCCGATGGTGAGGGCGCCGGGGTCCAGGCGGCTCTCCGGCAGGGTGCGGGCGACGTAGGCGGCCAGCTCCGCGCAGCAGGTCTCGTGGGTGCTCCAGAGCTCCGAGTCGCTGACCTGGCCGAGGTGCTCCTGCCACCAGGCGGTGCTCCAGAGGTTCTCCGGCTCTCGCCAGCCGGGCAGGCGCTGATCGTAGAGGGCCTGCCAGCGCGGGTTCATCCAGAACAAGGGATGGACGCCGTTGGTGACGTGGCCGATGGGCACGTCCTCGACCGCCCGCGTGGGGTGGAGGCCGTGCCACATCTCGCGACTCACGGCCCCGTGCAGCTCGCTCACGCCGTTGGCCGCGCGGGTGGTGCGCAGGGCCAGGACCGTCATGCACAGGGGCTCGTCGAAGTCGCCCGGGTGCACGCGCCCGAGGTCCATGATGGTGCCCGGGGGCCAGGAGGAGGCGTCCCGGTAGGCCGACAGGGCGGTGTTGAGGATGTCCCAGCCGAAGCGGTCGTGGCCGGCCGGCACGGGCGTGTGGGTGGTGAAGACGCCTTCGGCACGGGTCGCCGCCAGGGCGTCGTCCCAGGTGGCACCGACGTCCATGCGCCGGGCGAGGCGCTCCAGGGGGGCGAAGGCGCAGTGGCCCTCGTTGAGGTGGACGACGGCGGGCTCGATGCCGAGCGCCTCGAGCAGGCGGACACCACCCACGCCCAGCAGGACCTCCTGGGCGATGCGCGTGCGCACGTCGCCGCCGTAGAGCTGGTGGGTCAGCGCCCGCACCTCGGGGGGGTTGGCTCCGTAGTCGGTGTCCAGCAGCAAGAGGGGGACACGCCCCACGTCGAGGCGCCAGGCCCGCGCCGAGAAGACCTCCTGGCCGAGGCCGAAGCCGATCTCGAGCTGGCACCCGTCCTTCAGGATCGGCGTCACCGGCAGGCGCGAGAAGTCCGCCTGGGGGTAGCAGGCGAGCTGACGGCGCTCCTCGATGACCTGGCGGAAGTAGCCCTCCTTGTAGAGCAGGCCCACGCCGACGAAGGGCAGGCCCAGGTCGGAGGCCGAGCGCACGTGGTCGCCCGCCAGCACGCCGAGGCCGCCGCTGTAGAGCCGCAGGCTCTCGTGCAGACCGAACTCCATGGAGAAGTAGGCCACCGGGCCGGCGTCGCGCGCCGCAGGGGAGTACCGGCGGTCGAACCACGTGTCCCCGCCGTCCAGGTAGCGACGGAAGGCGACCGCCACCTCCTGGACCCGCGCCACGTAGTCGGGGTCCGCCGCGAAGCGCTCGGCGACCTCCTCCCCGAGGTCGGCCAGCAGCGCCACCGGGTTGTGCCGGAGGACCTCGAAGTGGTCGGGGTCCAGCGCGGTGAAGAGGTCGATGGCCGCGGGGTGCCAGGACCACCACAGGTTGCGGGAGAGTGCGTGCAGGGGCGCGAGGGCCGCGGGGAGCTTCATCGGCATACGCTATCCTCCCCCGACCATGGGCATCGGTACCGGAGTGGTGCGCGCTGACGGGCGCGCCAAGGTCACAGGGCAAGCCCTGTACGTCGACGACATCCAGCCTGAAGGCTGCCTCCACGGCGCCACGGTGCGCTCCCCTCACGCCCACGCCAGGATCGTGTCGATCCGCAAGGACCCGGACCACGACTGGACGGACATCAGCCTGCTGACGGCGGACGACGTTCCCGGTCGGAACTGCGTTTACCTGATGACGGAGGACCAGCCAGCCCTCGCCTCGGGGGTGGTCCGACACGTCGAGGAGCCCGTCGCCCTGGTCGCGGCGCCGACACGGGAGCAGGCGCTGGCGGCGGCTCGGCATGTTCTCGTCGAATATCAAGAGCTTACGCCGCTGTTTGACCCGCGGGAGTCGGAAGGAAACGATCCGGTGATTTTCGCCCCGGACAACCTCTTCTCCCGGATCACCATCCAGAAGGGGGACCCCGACGGGGTCAGCGAGGGTCGCCTCATCGAGGGGACCTACCGGACGGGGCTGCACGAGCAGCTCTACCTGGAGTGCCAGGGCATGCTCGCCGTCCCGCGGGAGGACGGCGGCCTGACGCTGACGGGCTCGCTCCAGTGCCCCCACTACGTCGAGCGTGGCATCTCGGGCCTGTTGGGGCCGGAGTTCGACGAGCCCGGGCGCATCAACGTGGTCCAGGCCTGCACCGGCGGTGGCTTCGGCGGCAAGGAGGAGTACCCCTCGATGCTCGCCGCCCACGCGGCGCTGCTGGCCCTGCACACCGGGAGGCCGGTCAAGGTCGTCTATCGAAGAGACGAGGACCTCCGCGCCACCACCAAGCGCCACCCCACGGTGATCCACCTCGCCACCCGGGTCGACGACGAGGGGCACCTGCTGTCGATGTGTGCCGACGTCCTGGTCGACGGGGGGGCCTACAACACGCTCACGCCCGTGGTGCTCTCCCGAGCGGTCATCCACGGCACCGGGCCCTACCGCTGCGAGCACGTCCGCATCGAGGGCCGCGCCGTGGCCACCCACACGCCACCCAATGGTGCGTTCCGGGGCTTCGGGGCGCCCCAGGCCCACTTCGCGGCCGAGCGGCACATGGATCGCATCGCCCGGGAGCTGGACATCGATCCGGTCGAGCTGCGTCGGCGCAACCTCTTCGTCGACGGCGACCTCACCGCCACCGGCCAGCCCCTCACCGACGTCGGCGCCACGACGGTGCTCGAGGCCGCCCTGGAGGCGGCCCGGGAGCCACCCCCGGAGCTGCCGTCCCTGGCCGGCGGTGGCCAGCGCTTCGCCCGCACCCTGCCCGGGCGCGGGGTGAGCCTCGTCTTCCACGGCTGCGGCTTCACCGGCAACGGCGAGGCGGCACTGAAGGGCCGCGTCGCGATGGAGCTGGACGGGCGGCGCGTGCGCATCCTCACCGGCAGCACGGACATCGGCCAGGGCGTGCGCACGATCTTCCCGCAGATCGTCGCCGAGGAGCTGGGCTACCCCTTCGAGGACATCGAGGTGGCACAGCCCGACACGGCGGTCGTGCCGGACTCGGGACCCACGGTCGCCAGCCGCACGGCGATGGTCGTCGGGCGGGTGGTGCAGCTCGCCGCCCGCAAGCTCCGAGAGGCGCTCTTCGTCGAGGTCGGAGAGTCCCTGTCGTTCTCCGAGCTGGTCGAGCGGCGGCGCTCCGAGATGCCGATCCGCGTCGAGCACGTCTACGAGGACGAGGGCTCGCTGGTCTGGGACCCCGAGACCTACCAGGGCGACGCCTACCCGACCTATGGCTGGAACTGCAACGTGGTCGACCTGGTCGTCGACGTCGAGACCGGAGCGGTCACCTACAGCAGGTTGATCACGGCCACCGACGTCGGGCGGGCCCTGAACCCCGTCGTGGCCTCGGGCCAGATCGAGGGGGGAGCGCTCCAGGGCCTGGGGTGGGCCACCTGCGAGGAGGTCGTGCTCGACGACCAGCGCCGCATGCGCAACGACCGCCTCACCAACTACATCATCCCGACCGCGCTGGACGCGCCGGAGATGAAGACCATCCTCGTCGAGATCCCCTTCGAGGGCGGGCCCTTCGGGGCCAAGGGACTGGGAGAGATCCCGGTCGATGGCCCCGCCGCTGCGGTGGCCCAGGCCATCGAGGACGCGACCGGCGCCGTGCTCGACACCTTGCCCATGACCCCGGAGCGGGTCCTCGAGGCCCTCACATGAGGCTCAGCTTCACCCTCAACGGCTCAGAGGTCGAGGTCGAGGCCCCACCGGCGGCGCGTCTCCTCGATGTCTTGCGGGAGCGGCTCGGCGTCACGGGCCCCAAGGAGGGCTGCGGCGAGGGGGAGTGCGGGGCCTGCTCGGTGCTGATCGACGGACGGAGCGTGTGTAGCTGCCTGGTGCCGGCCGTCCAGATCGACGGCGCCACCTGCGTCACCGTCGAGGGGCTGGCCGGCTCCGACGGCGAGCTGCATCCCATGCAGCAGGCCTTCCTGGAGCACGGCGCGGCCCAGTGCGGCATCTGCACGCCGGGGATGTTGATCACCGCGGCCGAGCTCCACGAGCGGGACGGGAGCTGGACGCGCCCGGAGGTGAGGGAGGCCCTGGCCGGCAACCTCTGCCGGTGCACCGGGTACCAGAAGATCATCGATGCGGTGGTGGAGGTGCTCGATGGCCGCTGAGGGTCGCGCCGAGCTGGCCTGCGACCGGGCCACCAGCCTGCCCGAGGCCCTGGAGCTGCTCGCACGGCACCGCGGGGCGGCTGTGCTGGCCGGCGGCACGGACCTGATGGTCGACCTGGGGCTGGGCGAGCGGCTGCCGAGCCGGCTCATCGACATCTGGCCCGTGGACGAGATCCGTGGGGTCCGGAAGCACGGCCGCCGGCTCTGGGTGGGGGCCCTGGCCACCTGGACGGACATCATCCGGTCTCCCGAGGCGCGCCAGGAGGCTCCGGCCCTCGTCGAAGCCGCTCGCACCATCGGCGCCCTCCAGATCCAGAACCGCGGGACGCTGGGCGGCAACCTGGGCAATGCCTCGCCGGCCGGCGACTCCCTGCCCGTCCTGCTGGCGCTCGACGCGGTGATCGAGGTCGCCTCGCGCGACCGCGGCTCCCGCTTCATCCCCGCCGACCAGTTCTTCGTCGCCTACCGCAGGGTGCGCCGGGAGCCCGACGAGCTGATCACCGGGGTCTGGCTTCCCGGCCGTCATGACCGCGACCGCACGCACTACCGCAAGGTGGGGACCCGGGCGGCCCAGGCCATCTCCAAGGTCGTCTTCGCCGGGCGGGTGCGGCTGGTGGACCACGAGGTCCAGGAGGCCCGCATCGCCTTCGGCTCGATGGCTGCGGTGCCGGTCCGGTGCCCGCTCGTCGAGACGGCCCTGACGGGCCGACCGGTCGACCCCTCCGCCTCGGAGAAGCTCGCCCGGGACCTGGCGCCCATCGATGACATCCGCTCCACGGGAAGCTACCGGATCCGGGTGGCGACCAACCTGCTGCGAGCCTGGCTCGAGGGGCTTCGCTGACCTCTCGCCAGTCCGCGCTGGAGCTGCTCAACCTCGCAGCCCTCGTGGTTGCGGTGGCGGTCGTCGCCGGTGTCTCCCCCACCGCGACCGTGGAGTGCGGCGCCCACAACTGCTGTGACGGCATGGTCTTTCGCGGGGTGGCCGAGACCCTGGCAGGAGGCGGTGAGGGGGTCTACGCCTGGTCGACCCTGGAGGCCTGGTGGTTGCGCACCACGGGCACGGCTCCGGAGGTCGTGCTGCCCTTCGCCTACCCGCCGCCGGCGCTGCCGCTGTGGGAGGCCTTCGGCCTCGGCACCCCGACGGGGGCCGCGGCGGGCATGGCGGCCCTGTCGATGGCGGCCTTCCTGGCGGTCATGTCGGCGCTGGGAGGCGGGCTGGTGGCCCTGGCCGCCGGGCTCGGGGGCTGGTCCTTCTTCACCGCCTGGCTGGCCCAGACGGGGCTCTGGCTCGCAGCCGGTGCCGGGCTGGTGCTCCTGGGGCTGCGCCGGGAGAAGGTCCTCTGGACCGGCCTGGGGCTGGCGATCCTGTGCCTGAAGCCCCACTACGGGGCCTACCCCGCCGTCGGCCTGCTGGTGGCGGGGCGGTGGCGGGAGCTCGCGATCTGCGCGGCCCTGTTGGCCGCCCTCACCGGACTCAGTGCCGGGTGGTACGGCTTCGGGCTGTGGCCCGAGTGGCTCGCGGCCATCGGGGGCGGGGTCGGTGGAGACCACCCGGCCCGGGACTTCGAGGTCATGACGAGCTGGGTGGCCCTGGTGCCCGGGGGGCCGGAGCTGGCTCGGGTGGGCATCGTGGTCTGGGTCCTGGGGCTCTTGCCCGTGGGGCTCTGGTGGCGCCAGCGGGGTGTGGAGGCCGCCCTGGCGGCCACCCTGCTCCTGTCGCTGCTGACCGCCCCCCACAGCCACCCGTACGATCTCAGCCTCTGGGTGGTGGCGTCGCTGGTGCTCTGGCCCGGTCGGCCCAAGCCGCTGCTCGCTCTGGGAGGATTCCACCACGTCACGCTCATGTCCCACCAGCGCTTCGCCATGCCCCTGCTGACCGCCTGGCTGCTGTGGCGGGTGCTTCGACGGACCGGGGAGCCGGGATCATGAGCCTGGCCGAAGCCTGGTGGATCCCCGCGGTGCTGGTAGCGCTGTCGCTGCCCTTCATCCTGCTCCTCGCTTCGCTGGCGCTGCACCGCGCCTCGGCGGCGCTGGGGGAGCCCGCCTGGCACGTCGTGATGGCGGTGGGCATGTTCCTGCTGCTGGCCGCCCCCGACGAGGTCATGGTCGCCGGCTGGCGCGTCCCGCTGGCGCTGACCGTCGCCGTGCCACCGCTGGTCGCCCTGACGGCGCTCGCCCAGCGCCTCGGTGGCACGCAGGGAGCCAACCGGGCCTGTCTCACCCTCGCCTTCGCGGCCCTCGGCATCACCCTGGTCCAGGGCCTGCTCTCGCTGGTGGAGCTCGCCCCGACGCTGCCGCCCGTGGGCCTGGCGGTGCGGCTGGTCGCCCTTGGCGCGGGCATCCTCACGGTCCGCGCGGCCTGGCTGGCAGCCGACGAGCCGGGATCCCGGGGCTGGGAGGTGGGCTGGGGAGCGGGTGTGGTGGGCCTGGCGACCTTCCTGGGCGCCTGGGCCGCCCTGATGTTCTACGTGGTCCTCGACCAGCGGCCCTCGGTCCTGCTGCTGGGCCTGCCGCCGCTCGTCGGGGCCGCCTGCGGGGCGGTCATGGGGGCCTACGTGCACGCCCTCGAGGAGGGCGAGTCCCAGAAGCGGCGGCGGAGCGGCCCGGCCTCGGCCGACGAGCGATATGACCGCTTCTTCCAGGACTACCCCACGGCGCTGCTGCTCGTGGATCCGGACACCGGCGCGGTCACGGACGCCAACCTCAGGGCCCAGGAGCTGACCGGGTCGGGCATCCGGGACCTGGAGGGGCAGGCCCTGGAGTCCCTGTTCATGGAGCCGGTCCCGGAGACGGCGGAGAAGGGCCGGTTCACCCTGCGGCGCACCGGGGCGGATCCGTTGCCGGTCGGCGGGCGGACCAGCCGGCTCAAGGTCGGCGATCGGGACTACCAGGTCGTCGCCTTCCAGGACATCCGCCAGGAGCTCGAGGACATCGACCGCCAGATCCGCCTGGAGCGGCTGGAGGTGGTCAGCCGGGTCGCCGGCGGCCTGTCCCACGACTTCTCCAACCTGCTCCAGGGCATCCTGGGCTACGCCGACCACCTCCAGCCCGACAGCCCGGCCCACGCGCTGCGCATCGGGCTGGCGGCCATCCACCGCTACGCGGTCCGCGGCTCCGAGCTGGCGGGTCGTCTGCGCGCCCTGTCGCAGGAGCCGGACCTGGTGCGCGGGACCTGCAGCGCCCGGGCGGTGGTGGCCGACGCCAAGGAGCTGATCGAGCGCGGCGTGGCGATGGGCATGACCGTGCAGGTGAGGCTCTGCGACGAGCCCGCCCGGATCCCGATCCCCGCGGGCCGCCTGCGGGACGTGCTGCTGAACCTCGCCGTGCACGCCCGGGACAACATGCCCCACGGAGGCCTGCTCCGCATCGAGGTCGGCCTCCAGCAGGTCGGCGAGGAGGACATCCAGCAGGGCATCGGGCTCGACGCCGGGACCTACGTGCAGGTCGCGGTCACCGACACCGGCGAGGGGCTCGACCCGGCCCTGCTCGGCGGGGCCTTCGAGCCCTACCGCTCGCTGGAGCGGGGTCCGAGCGAGCTGGGTCTCGCGGTCGTGTGGGCCACGGTGCGGACCACCGGTGGGTGGGCGGAGGTCGACTCGGAGCCCGGTGTCGGCACCACCGTGCGCATGCTCTTCCCCGTCGCCGACGTCGAGGACCCCGAGACGGCCCCCACCGCCTTCCAGCTCCTCCAGTTCGATCCCGTGGCGCAGCACATGCCGTCGGAGATCACCTGGCCCCCCCCCTTCGCGGCCGAGCAGGAGGAGATGGCCGAGCTGCTCGGACTCGACCGGACGGGGGGAGAGGCGAGCCCCCGCCGATCCTCCGAGGGCGTGGAGCGGGTGCTGGTGGTCGACGACGAGGAGGACCTGCGGGACATGGTGGTCATCCTGCTGGGCGCCCGGGGCATCGAGGTGATCGGTGCGGCCGGGGGCCGACAGGCGCTCGAGATCCTCGGTCGGGACCGCGACTTCGACGCCATCATCCTGGACATGGTGATGCCCGGCATGGACGGCGGCGAGGTGCTCGAGGAGCTCCACCGGCAGGCCATCGACATCCCCGTCGTGCTGGCGACGGGCTACTCCCCGGAGGAGCTCGAGCCCCGGGCGCGGGCCAAGGTCGCCTGCACGCTGCGCAAGCCCTTCCAGACCGATGAGCTCGTCCGGGCGCTCGAAGACTGCCAGGCGACAGGAGCCCGCTGATGCCCCGTCCCCCCCACCCTGCTCCCCAGGTCGCGGCCATGGGGTCGACCCTCTTCTCGAAGCTGGCGCCCCGCATCGCAGCCCTGGAGGGTCCGGTCTTCCCGCTGCACATCGGCGACACCTGGCTGCCGCCCTTCGGCCCGGGCCGGATGGAGAACCTCCGCTACGAGGACTGGCCGGGCATCCATCGCTACAGCCGTCCGCAGGGCATGGCCCCGCTGGTCGACGCCCTGGTCGACAAGCTCCGGGACATCAACGGACTGCCGGCCGAGCGGGACGGCGTGCTCGTGACGGCCGGGGCCACGGGGGCGCTGTCGGCCGCGCTGGGCATGCTGGCGGCGCCCGGCGAGGAGGTGCTGATCCTGGCACCGCACTGGCCGCTCATTCGCGGGATCGTGGAGTCGTTCCGGGCCAGGCCGGTGTTGGTGCCCTTCTACGACCGCGTCGACTCCCCGGAGGCGGCCGTCGAGGCGGTCGCTGCCCACGTGAGCGAGCGGACCGTGGCGCTCTATGTGTCCACCCCGTCCAACCCGACGGGTCTCGTCCTTCCCGCCGACCAGCTCCGGACGCTGGCGGAGCTCTGCCGGGAGCGGGACCTGTGGCTCTTGAGCGACGAGGTCTACGAGCACCAGGTCTACCGGGGAGAGCACGTCTCCATCGGGACCTTCGCCCCGGAGCGCAGCCTGTCCGCCTTCAGCTTCTCCAAGGCCTACGGCATGGCCGGCAACCGGGTCGGCTACCTGGCCGGTCCGCCGGACGTCATCGCCCAGTGCAAGAAGATCTCGACCCACACCTTCTACGCCACGCCGACCCCCGGCCAGATCGCCGGTCTGCAGGCGCTCCGGTGCGGCGGCGAGTGGCTCGAGCAGGCGCGTCGTGCCTACCAGGAGGCCGGCGACGCCGCGGCGGCGATCCTCGGCGAGCCGGCGCCGGCGGGCTCGACCTTCCTGTTCCTGGAGCTGGCCGGGGTGCTCGACGACAGGGGGATCTGGGGCTTCCTCGAGGACTGCCTCGAGGACGGGCTGCTGCTGGCCCCCGGTCCGAGCTTCGGCAGGGGCCTCTACGACGCCTGGGTGCGGGTCTGCTTCACCTGCGCACCGCCCGACCAGGTGATCGAGGGGTGTCGCCGGCTGGCACGTCGGCTGGGTCGCTGACCGACCGGCTCACTCGGACGGCGCCCAGCTCTCCGAGTCCACGGTGACCCGGCGGACGGTCCAGGTGTTGGCGCTGGTCGTGCCGGAGTCCCCCAAGACCAGCATCACCGCGCTGGTGACCTCGCCGGCCGGCATGCCCCCGTCGCCCGTGTCCGCGTCCCGGAGGCAGGCCTGGGGGTAGGCCTCCAACACCGGTCCGAGCGCGGCGCCCGTGCTCTCCAGGTGTCCGGGCAGCAGGTCATCGAGTCCACCGACCACCTTCCACTGCGCCTCGTCCGCGGCGGCCGCGTAGCTTCTCCAGCCCTCGCCCAGGTCCTCGGGATCGCCGAAGGTCTGGGCGTCGACGACCAGGATGCGCGTCGCCTCGCCGCCGCAGGTCAGGTCGACCTGGACGTTCAGGTAGGCATGCTGCGTGCCCTGGTCGCTGCGGGCCTCGAACGAGATGCCCTCGAAGGCGGAGAGGGCACGCCCGTCCAGGCCCGGGACCCCGGCGATGGCCTTGTTGCCCGTGCCACCGCCGTTGAAGGCTCCGGCCTCGTTGGTGCCCTCGCCGGTGACCAGGACCAGCGGGTCGGGCGGCCCGTCCGCGACCGCGGAGGCCTGGTTCACGGAGTGGTCCACCAGGTCGGCGAGGGTCGGAGGTGGGGGGGTCTCCGTGTCCGTGGCGGAGTCCGTCGTGGAGTCCGTCGTGGAGTCCGTCGCGGTGTCTTCGTCCACGAGGCCTGTCGAGTCGGTGCCGCCGGTGACGTCATCGTCGGAGCAGGCGAAGCAGAGGAGCAGCAGGACAGACATGGACTTCGCCTGGGGGTCAGAACTTCACGCCGAAGGTCACCGAGTGGATCATGTCACCGGTGTTGATGTTGCGCTGCTCGTAGGCCAGCGCCAGGGAGAAGAGGCGCACGGTCGTCTCGAAGCCCGCGTACCAGCTCAGGGCGTGGCTGAAGCCCCTCAGGGGGTGCAGGTCCCAGTCCACCCGCCGCGAGGGGTTGAAGACATAGGAGGGCGTGAAGCCGCCGATGAGGTGGAGGAACTCGAAGCCGACCTCGAGGAAGATCGGGAAGTTGAGGCCCGTGGTGGGCTCCAGGACCAGGCTGGCGATGTCGTAGCGGCTGCGCCAGATCTCCAGGCCGATCCCGAGGCCGAACATGGTGGTGCGTACGCCGCCGTAGCCGGCGAGGCTGATCTCGTAGCCGTTGCCGTCGCCCTGGCGGGGGAAGTCCCGCAGGAAGCGGCCGGAGGCGATGACCTTGGCGCTCAGCAGCCCGTCTCGCTGCCAGCGGAACATGCTGACCGAGCCGCCGGCGTGGAGGAAGGGGGCCTTGTCCTGACCGAACAGGGCTCCGATGCCGCCGGACGGCGCGATCCCGCGCTTGCAGCCCCAGGCCTCCGGTCCCTCCCACCTGTCCTTGCACCACTTGTCCTTGTCGTCGTCGGGCTCGGGCTGCGCGGTGGTCTCCGTGGGCTCTGGAGCAGGATCCCCTTCGTCCTGGGCCCAGCACGGGGAGGCGACGAGCAGCAGGGGGAGGGTCCATTTCGAAGGTCGGGCGCGGTTCACGGGCGGCTCCAGGGAGGTCGGGGGAGACCTAACGGACACCGGAGCGGGTCGGGAGCGCCACCCCTCGGCTTCGCCCCCGCCGATCACGGCGAGCGTCGGATCCCAGGCCACGACGCTGCGGTCCTTCCCGTTCTACGGGATCTACGCCGACGCGCCGATCCCTCGGGGCGGCCTGAGTGTCCGCTCGCGGCTCGCCGGGGGTTAGGCGTGTCGGGCCCCTTCGACCCGGCTCGACGTGCCGGCCTGCACCCGCCCGACCCTCTCGCCTCGTTGGACCGCGCTGGCCGTCGCCCTGTGGGTCGGTGGCCCGGCCGCCGCCTCCGAGCCCCCTGTCCTGGAGGTCGGCCGGGTCGCGGACCGGGGCATCGCCATCGACGGGGTCCTGGACGAGGAGGCCTGGTCGTCGGTGCAGCCGGCCACCGCCTTCCTCCGCTTCGTGCCGACGGAGGGAGCGCCCCCCCCGGGGGGCACCGAGGTGCGCTTCCTCCAGGACGGACGCCAGCTCTACGTGGGGGTGAGGGTCACCGGCGTCGACTACGACCTGAGGGCCCGCATCAGCCCCCGCGAGTCGATCAACGAGGACGACCAGATCGGGATCTACCTCGACCCGTTCGGCGACGCGCGCACGGCGACGGTCTTCTACCTCAACGCCCTCGGCATCCAGCAGGACATCCGCTATGCCGACGGCCGCTGGAACATGAACTGGGACACGGTGCTCAGCTCGCGAGGCCGGGTCACCGCGGACGGCTACGAGCTCGAGGTGGCGATCCCCTTCCGCTCCCTGCGCTACCCGGAGGGGACCACCGAGCAGGACTGGGGCTTGATCGTCACCCGCAAGATCCCGGCGCTGGGGGCGAAGTACGCCTTTCCCGAGCTGGAGCCGGGCCACCCGCGGATGCTCACCCAGGCCGCTGTGCTGAGCGGCGTGACACCGCCGGGCCAGGGGGCCGGCCTGGAGATCATGCCGATCCTGGCCCTGCGGCAGGAGGCGAGCCGCGAGCAGACCGGCGAGGCGCTGGCCTGGAGCGGCTTGGAGCCGGTGCTCGACGCGGTGCGACCGGGCATCGATCTGCGCTATGGCCTGAGCCCCGACACGGGCCTGGCGCTGACGCTGCTGCCCGACTTCTCCCAGGTCGAAGGGGACACCGCCCGCATCGACCTCAACCCCCGCTTCGCCTTCTACTACCCCGAGCAGCGCCCGTTCTTCCTCGACGGGGTGGAGGCCTTCGGCGACCCGCTGGGCACCCTCTACACCCGGTCCATCGAGGACCCGCTCTACGGGGTGAAGCTCTCGGGGCGGGAGGGTCCCTGGTCCTTCGGGGTGCTCAACGCGCTGGATCGGGCGCCGACGGCTTCGGTCCACGAGTACGGCACGCCGGGCTTCGCCGAGGAGGACATGGAGGGCACACTCGCCGAGAACACCTTCGCCCGGGTGAGTCGCGGTGTCGGGGACGGCGGCAGCCTCGGCATGACCGGGGCCGACAAGTGGATCCTCGGCGGGGGTCGCAACACCGTGCTGGGGGCCGACGCCTCGGTGCCTCTGGAGGAGCGGTGGACGCTCTCCGGTGCCGTGTCGGAGTCGCTGACCACGGACGGTGTCGGGGACTCCGTGGTCGGGGTGCTGGGGCATGCGGGCATCTCGCGGTCTTCTGGGGTCGGTACCGGCTTCGGGCTCAGCGCGGGAGGCTCCACGGCCGAGTACCGGCGCGAGATGGGCTTCCTCACCCAGACCGGGGAGGCCTGGGCCTCGACGTGGATGGATCACACGCTCGACCCGGCGCAGCCCTGGCTGGACAAGGTGCGTCCCTCGGCCTCGGTGGGGGCGGCGAGCCAGGCCGACGGCGATCGGGGTGTGGCCTTCCACGCCTCTGTCGACGCCGACCTCGCCGCCGTGCACCACCTCCACGCGGGCGGCAGCTACGCGGTCGGTCGCCTCTTCGGGACCGATGCCTGGACCTGGAGCGCCGACAGCTCCTACTACGGGGACGTCGGTGCGCGGCTCAGCGGCGGCGCGGGCCTCGGGGTCGGCCGAGAGCTGGACTACGAGCTGATCCTCCCGGCCCACGGGCTGCGAGCCTGGGCCTGGTGCCAGGTGAGGCCCACCGCCGGCACCCGCTTCGATCTCAGCGCCGATCACCGCCGGCTCACGCCGCAGGGAGAGGGCACGGAGATGGCGTCGTCGGTGCGGCTGCGGGTGACCTGGCAGGTCACGCGGGTCCTCGGGGTGCGGGTGATCGGCGAGACGGTCACCGGCAGCGAGGTGGACGGGGGTGACCTGAGGGCTTCGGCGTTGATCACCTGGCTGCGCTCGCCGGGCACCGAGGCCTATGTGGGCACGACACAGGCCTGGGCGCTGGATGGTCGGACGGGGCTCACGGACATGGTGGTCTTCGCCAAGGTGAGCTGGCTCTTTCGGGTCTGACATTCGATAGGGGGAGGACGAGGACGAGAACGATGCCGATGCCGATGTCGATGTCGAAGACGAGGACGAAGGACGAGGGCGAGGGCGAGCACGAGCTCAAGACGACTACAGCCGCCGATGCTCCCCCACCGGGATCGACCGCCGCACCCTCTCCACCCGCCCCAGGTCGATCTCCGCCAGACAGATCCCCTCGCCATCACCGCACTGGGCGACCACCGTCCCCCAGGGATCCACGATCAGGCTGTGCCCATAGCTGTGGCGGAGACCCTCGTCGTCGTGGGCGCCCCACTGACCGGGGGCGAGGACCCAGGTCTGGGTCTCGATGGCTCGCGCCCTGACCAGCGCGTGCCAGTGGTCCTTGCCGGTCATCAGCGTGAAGGCGCTGGGCACGGCGATCAGCTCGGCGCCGCGGTCGACCAGGGCGCGGTAGAGCTCGGGGAAGCGCAGGTCGTAGCAGATGGACAGACCCAGGCGACCCAGCGGGGTCTCGGCGACCACGACCTCCTGGCCCGGGGCGATGGTGTCGGACTCGGTGAAGCGCACGCCGTCGGTCACGTCGACGTCGAAGAGGTGGAGCTTGCGGTAGCTGGCCACCAGGGCTCCGTCGGGAGCGAAGAGCAGCGAGGTGTTGTGGCAGCGGGCCGTCTCGCCGACCGCTGTCTCGGCGACGCTGCCCACCAGGAGGTGGATGCCCAGCTCGGCCGCGAGGTCGGCCAGGCGCCGGTGGGTCGGTCCGTCGACCGCCTCCGCCAGGGCCACCTTGCGGTGGTGGGGACCGAGGAAGGTCGTGTTCTCGGGAGTCGCCACCAGCGAGGCCCCTGCCGCCGCCGCCCGACGCACCAGCTCCTCGGTCCGCCCGAGGTTGCGCTCCACGTCGGACGAGCCCCGGAGCTGGACACAAGCGGCGACGAACATCGGACCTCCTGGGCCTGTTTCCGCCTCCTACCCCCGCCCCGACTTCTTCTGCTTCACCGACATGAACAGGTTGCGAGCCTCCACACTGGCCTTGCCCGACTTGATCACGCCCGACAGACGCTGCTCGGCGTCGTCGAAGTAGCCCATCTGGGCCTCGATGCTGGCGATGAAGAACTGGGTCGTGGAGGCCTTGGGAGCGAGGGACTCCGAGATCCTGAGCATCTCGGTGGCCTCCTCGAGCCGCTGCCCCTCCGGGAGGCGGACGTCGTTGGCGAGGCTCCAGCCGAGGTAGGCCAGGTTGCGCGGAGAGTGCATCGAGAGGTCCCGCGCGGCCGTGAAGCAGCGCACGGCGAGCGGCCACTCCTTCTTGGCCATCGCCAGGTAGCCGGCCTGGAAGGCGGCCTCCTCGCGCTCGTCGCCGACACAGTCGTCGCCGTAGCTCTCGACGATCTCGGCCATGCGCTCCAGGTTGTGCACCGCCCGCTCGACCCGCGCCGTCATCTTCTGGGCCAGGCTCTTGAGCTCCGGGATCGTGGACTCCTTCGCCATCTTGCTGTAGCGGGAGTGCATGCGGTCACCGGCCTCCTGGATGCGCTCGCGCTCGTAGCAGGGGGAGATGGCGAGCACGGTCCAGTCGTCGGCCTTCTCGAGGCGCTCCACGTCCTGGCGGAGGCGCTTGGCGACCATCTCGCGGTGCAGCCGAGCCATGTCGCCCACGCCCGCGGCGGCGGTGCCCGCCTGGGTGGGAGCGCCGCTGATGACGGAGGCCGTCTGCTGGGGCTGGCTGTTGGCCGGCTTGGCCGTGCCCTTGCGCACCTTGAGCTTCTTGAACTGGACCATGCCCAGCAGAAACAGCGCCTCGAGCTGGTCCGAGGAGTCCTCGCCGCTGAGGCCGGCCAGCTTGAGGCGGCGCTCCAGGGGCATCGGGGAGGTCGCGCCATCGACCAGGCGAGCGACCTCGTCGTCGAGAGGCAGGAGGAAGGCCCGCTCGTAGCGCGGCAGGCGGCTCAGCGAGCGGGGCCCCATGCGCTTGAGGAAGTCGTCGCTCGCCAGGGCCAGCGCGGCGTCCCAGAGGGCCAACCCCACGCTGAAGGCGTCGGAGAGTCCCTCTCGTTCGCAGGGCTCGAAGAAGAGGCCACCCTGGTCCAGGGCCTCGTGGACAAGCTCGGTGCCGTCGCCGGAGACGGTCCCTCCAGCGACGACCGGGGCCTCTCGGCCATCGTCGAGCCGCAAGAGCCCCGTCAGCTCCAGGCCCCAGACCCGCGCCAGCACGTCGACGGCGTAGCGATCGGGCTGGTCCTCGATGTAGCGGTGGGCGTCGGCCACGGCGTTGTCGATGATCGTGCGCAGGCGGGCGTCGGGAAGGTCGAGGGAGAAGCGCCGGTAGATGCCGAGGTCCTCCAGGGCGCGATCCGCCCGGGCGTCGGCGCCGGACGGACCGGTGATCGCCACGATCGGGACATCGGCCGCGGGATGGGCGGCCTGCACCCGGCGGATCAGGCGCACGCCTCGCCTCCCGAGGTTGGCCACATCGACGACCAGGGCCTCGGGCAGCTCCTTGTCCAGGCGCGCGACGAGATCCTCCTCCTCGTGGCAGGTCTCCACATCGGCGTCGCAGGTGGCGAGAGTGGGACCGAGCCGGGACTGGAGTGCGTCGTCACCAGGCACGAAGAGGAGGGACACTACGTCACACCAGCTTGAAACGGAGTGGAAGGATAGCGCATCACCTTGGCCCCGCGTCCAGTGGGTCTAGGTCTCGTCCCCGGTCGCGGACTCCAGAGGGGGCACACCGCCGTGCAGGAGATCCTCGAAGCGGAGCAGGGCGAAGGCGCCGAGCAAGACCCCGAACCAGAGGGTCGCCACTCGGACGAGCAGGGCGGCGGCCACGGCGACCGGCTCGGGGATCGACAGCACGGCGGTGGCGCCACCGACCAGGGCCCCGTCCGCGACCCCGAGTCCGCCGGGCATGGCGCCGCCGGCCACGGTGGCGAAGGCGTAGAGGAAGGTGCATGCCTCCAGCGTGGGGGGGCGGCCCCGGCCCCCGCGCGCGCCCACCAACACCCCCCCCCCCCCCCCCC
>CAZCVP010000123.1:0-5752 GCA_964501915.1 uncultured Enterobacterales bacterium | reverse complement strand
GGCTAAGGGTTAGAGGATGGTGCTTGCCTCCTGCGTGGCCTCGGGGCCGAGGCCGCGGAAGACCAGCAAGTACCCCAGGCACTCCGCACCCCAGGCGATCACCGACAAGAACGTGGTGAGCAGCAGCGGCAGCGGCGACACGCAGGTCCGCATGGCCCGGTAGAGCTCCTCCAGCTTGTGACCCCATCGTCCCACCAGCGGCAGGCGCTCGAGGATCCCCAGCAGCCGCAGAGAGACCCCCTCGTGGGCCAGGACGGCCAGTCCCGCTGCGGCGATGCCACCCAGCACCCAGAGCACCCAGGCCTGGTCGGCCGCGTAGGTCCCCACGCTGATCGCCGCGAGCAGCACCATGGCGATGCCGTCGGTGAGGCGCTCGGCGACCAGGGCGGGCAGGGTGGTGGCCATGGGCACCCGGCTCTGGCGGGAGACCAGGTAGGGCTTCAGCAGCTCCCCCGCCTTGCCCGGTGAGATGACCATCGACAGGCCGGCGACGAAGATCGTCAGGTCCTGCCTCCAGGAGATCTCGACGCGCAAGAGCCGCAGCAGGTAGTGCCACTTCACGAAGCGCAGGCCGTAGTTCACCAGGGTGAGCAGCAGCACCACGACGTAGATCGACCAGGAGAACGACTGGAGCTGTTCGCTGACCTCGCCGAGGCCCGCCCAGACGCTCCCGCCCACGTAGAGCAGGGCGCCGAAGACGATCGCCCAGACGACCCACTTGCGGAAGCGGACGATCAGGTCCTGCTGGGCGGCATCGGTCATGTAGAGGTGAGCTCCCGAGGGGGGAGCGCTCTACCCCACTCGGATCGAGGTCACCAGTGACTTCATCTCTTCTCGCAGGCGGTCCTGGAGCTGGATGTAGACGTTGTAGTTCTCGCCGTCGGTGTTGTCCGGGTCCTGCATCCGTGCCGGATGCTTGTAGAACCAGAACTCGACCACGGTGCCGTCGTCGAAGGTGAAGCGCCACTTGTGGCGGCTGACCACGGCCCACTTCTTGCCGTCGGTGGTGGTCGCCGTGGACTTGCACTTGACCTCGCAGGTGTACATCCAGGGCGAGTAGTCGGAGCTGTAGGCGCAGTCGCTGTCGGCCGGGTTGCCGGTCGCCACGGTGACGGCCTTGATGCTGTCCCAGCCGACGTCGGTCTCCTCGCCGTAGCCCTCGAGGGTGAGCACGAGGTCGTCGGTGGCATCGAGCCACTCGGCCTCACCCCACCAGTCGCTGGAGCGCTCGATCCGCCCGACGTGGCCGGAGACCGTGGTGCCGTTGGCCTGCTTCAGGGTGATCTGGAAGTCGACGTTGCTCGCGGGCTCGGGGGGCGGCGGAGGAACCTCCTCGACGGGCTCCTCCTCCACGGCGGCCTCTTCCTCGGCCTCACCCTCGGCCTCACCCTCGGCTACGGCGGCCTCCTCGGCGGGTGGCGCCTCCTCGGCCTCGGGGGCCTCCGCCTCTTGCTCTTCGACCGGGGCCTCGGCCTCGGCTGGGGCGTCTTCCGCCGCGTCGGCAGAGGACGCGGGGCTCTTCTTCTCGCCGCAGGCCACCAGGGTCAGAGCCCCCAGGGCCAGCAGACCGGTCCACGCTCGCCGCATCTCGAACCTCCTCGTGGGCAGCTCCTCGACTTAACCCTGCGAGGGGTGGATTCAACCCGTCGAACGGCGCTGACGGGTGGCCCAGGCCAGGCTTCCGGCGCCCAGGAGCAGGAGCAGGAGCTGCTGGCCGCGCACCAGGGCGGTGATCGCGAGCGCATCCGTCAGGCCGACCCCGGTGGTCACGGCGAAGAAGGCGCAGAACAGGGCATCCCACCCGGCCATGACGCCGGGCAGGGCGTAGAGCGCCACGATGCCGGCCGTCGCTGCGCAGTAGGTCATCAGGATGCCGCCCGGGTGGGCGGTCATGCCCAGGCCGACGGTCGCGACCCAGATGCCGGTCGACACGGAGAGGTGGCTGGCCAGGCTCCAGCCGAGGGCCTGGGCCCAGACCCGCAGAGGCTGGCGCCCGACCTGGCCCAGGCTCTCGGCGATCCGGGTGACCGCGACGTCGAGCTGGCGGGCCATGCGCCCGGGGAGCCCGGGCAGGGCTCCCAGGCGGCCGGCGGTCTGCTGGGACACCCGCGCCAGGAGTCGGGGCCAGGCCGAGAGCACGCCGAGGAGCAAGGCGAGCACGGCGACGAGCACGATCACCGCGCCCACGAGGTCCTCGGCTGCGTCGGGGACGGGGAGGTCCGCCAGGGACCAGACGAGCAGGGCCAGCCCTCCCGCTGTGGCCAGCCCGAGGAAGCGGGCGTGGATGGCCGCGGCCAGTCCGGTGGTCGTGGGCACGCCGTAGCGGCGCTTCAGCAGCATCGCTGCGCCGAGCTCTCCCACGGGGCCCGGCAGCGCGACGTTCATCAGCATGCCGGCGCAGATCAGCCCGGTCATGCCCGGCAGGGGCAGCTCGGTGTCGCCCGGGACGAGGACTCGCCAGCGCAGGGCGAGGAAGACCACGGCCACCGACATGATGGCGATGGAGAGGAGCAGCGGCAGCGGACGGGCGCGCTCGAGCAGGTCCGTGAGGGCCGCGGCCCCGCTGTCGGTCCGGGAGATGGCGACGACCAGCAGCACCAGCGCCACCAGCCCCCCGCCGCCCAGCACGAGCCCCGTGCGGAAGGCCTTGCGGGTGTCGGGAACCGGGTCGGTCCGCGAGGGGCTACTCGAGGAGATCATGCTTGTTGAGCTTGTAGCGCAGCGTGTTGCGCTCGACGCCGAGCAGGCGGCTCATCGCGGTGCGGTTCCCCCCGGTCTGGCGGATCGCCTGCTCCAGCAAGCGTCGCTCCTCGTCCTCCAGGTAGCGGGACAGGGAGAAGCCCTGCTCGAGGTCGGCCGGGGTGCGGCCGGGCTGATCGGCCAGGTCGAAGGCCTCCCCTCCGAAGACGGTGGCCCGCTCGCAGACCGCCGCGGCCTCCCGGAGGTTGCCGGGCCAGTGGTGGGCCTGCAGGCGCTCGAGCTGGGCGGGGGTCGGTCGGGGGGCGGTCCGCCCCAGCGCCTGGGAGCGCTCGGCGAGGATGCGCTCGAAGAGCGCTGGCAGGTCCTCGACCCGCTCCCGGAGCGGGGGTATGTCCAGCACCAGCACGGCGAGCTGGTAGTAGAGGGGACCGCCTGCGTGGGCGGACCAGGTGGGCAGGGCGCTGGCGACGACGCGTGGCCCACCCTCCTCGGGGCGCGGCAGCGCGTCCAGCACACGGCCCAGGGTCGCGGCCTCCTCGGGGGGTAGTCGGTCCACCTGTGGCACATAGGCGGTGCCGGCGGCAGCGAGCGTGTCGGCGTCGATCCGGCTGGGGTGGGCGATCGAGACCAGGGGTCGCTCGCCGCGGGCGCTCCGAGCGTGGATCCGAGCCGCGGCCGAGCCGCGTCCGGAGCCCGGCTCCCCCCGCAGCAGCACGGTGCTGCTCACGCCGGCCAGCAGCTCGAGCTGTCGGCCGAGCCGCCCCGACCACTCCGAGGCCGCCTCGGCGCTGGGGTCCGCCAGCGCCTGGAGACGCTCCAGGAGCTGGGTGGGGGTCACGGGCTTGGTCAGGAAGTCCCGCGCCCCCAGGTGCATCGCCTCGACCGCGGTGGCGACGCTGCCGTAGCCGGTGAACACGAGGACCTCCGGCGGCGGTGACAGCTCGCGGGCGCCTCGGAGCACGCTCATGCCGTCCACGGGCTCCATCTTGAGGTCGGTGAGGACCACGTCGATGCCCCCCGCGGCGAGCCGCTCCAGGGCCGCGGCGCCGTCGTAGAGGGACTCGGCCCGATACCCGCTGCGACGCAGGACCAGGGCCAGCGCGTCGGCCGCGGAGCGGTTGTCGTCGACGATCAGGACGGTGGTGGTCACGCCGGGTCCGAGCGGGGCAGGGTCAGGGTGAAGCGGGCGCCGCCGAGGGGGCTCTGGCCGCACTCCAGGGCACCGCGATGTGCTGAGGCCACCTGGGACGCCAGGAAGAGGCCCAGCCCGGTCCCGCCGGATCGGGTCGTGGTCCCCGCGTCGAAGAGCCGGCGGACCTGGGCAGGGGGCACGCCCGGGCCGTCGTCATCGACGTGCACGTGGAGGTGGTGCGCGGTGGGCTCCACGGAGACCTCGACCTGGCCCCCCGTGCCCTCCAGCGCATCGAGGGCGTTCACCACCAGGTTCTCCACCGCCCGCCGCACCAGGGGGGCGTCGAGGAGCAGGTGGTGGCTCCGGGGCGCCACGAGGGTGAGGCGGACCTCGCGGGCGGCCGCGTGGGGGCGGTGCACCTCCAGGCAGGCCTCCAGCAGGGCCTCGAGCTCCACTTCGCGGCGCTGGGCCTCCAGGGTGTCGCCGGAGTCGACCAGCCGCCGCACGACGACCTCGATGGTCTCCAGCTCCTCCTGGAGGGCCTCCTGGAGCTCCCGCCGGCGGCCCTCGTCGGGCTCGTGGGCCATCACGTCGATCAGCGCCGTCAGCGACTGGAGGGGATTGCGGACCTCGTGGGCCACGATCGCCGAGATCTGGCGGGTCATGGCCAGTCGCCCCAGGGCCTTGTCCCGCTCGCCGAGCTCTGTCGTGGTGGGGCCCGGCTCACGGGTCGGGGCGGGAACCCAGAGCCAGAGGACGAGCAGCCCGGTCAGGGAGAAGGCGAACAGCCCCGAGGACAGGCCGACGCTCGCCGGCGTGCTGTCCCCCGTCGCGACGGTCAGGAGGCGATGGCCCTCCAGCAGGGGAAGGCCGGTGCACCAGGCCCACCTGCCCGAGGCTCCGCGGAGCGGGTAGTGCTCGGTGCCCCGGGCCCGACAGCTCGCGGCGAGGGGCTCCAGGTCGATGGCGTCGTCACCCGCCGTCTCCAAGAGCTCACCGGAGGGCCCGATCACGGCGGCGGCCTCGAGCCGGCCCTGCCGGACCATGTCCTCCAGCTCGCCCTCCTCTCCGAGCACGGCCGAGATGGCCCGCGACGTGTTCCGGAGGGTCCGAGAGGCCGGCGAGGCGTTCCGGGCGCCGAAGGTCGCGACCATGCCCACGATGCCGCCCACGATGGAGGCGGCCAGCAGGGTGCGGGGGACCAGGGCCCGGGCGGGGCGGTGCACCGGGCGATCAGTCGATCGAGGAGTCGCCGATGTTGATCGTCAGGGCGCCCTCCCCCGCGTCGCCCTGCAGGCTCTCGCTGGCGTTCTCGCTGAGCGCCAGCGCCTCGACGCCCGACAGGGCGTAGGTCGCCTGGGCCACCGACGGCCTGGAGCGGTCGGCCTGGATCGCCATCGCGTCGGCGAAGGCCCGGCCGTGGTCGTACTGCAGGTGATGCGGTGTGGAACAGCCGAGCACGGTGGCCAGGGTGGCCAGGGTGGCCAGGCAAAGGCTGAAACGGATCATGGCTCGTCCTCCTGCTCCAGGGCAGCGCTGGCCGCGGCGTGGTCCGGCCACGCCTCCAGGGCCGCAGCATAGCTGTCGCGGGCGGCTTCGGGGTCGCCACGCAGGTCCTGACCCAGGCCCAGGTTGTAGAGGGCGGCGGCGTCGCTCTGCTTGGGGTTGGCGGTCGGGTCGAGGCGGGCCGCGGCGCGGAAGGCGACCAGGGCCTGTGCGTCGCGCTCCAGCGCCACCAGGGAGAAGCCCAGGTTGTTGCGGGCTCGGGCCAGGGTGGGGTTGAGGGTCAGGGCTCGCTCGTAGGCCGCGATGGCCTCCTGGTGGCGACCGGCGGTGGCCAGGGCGAAGCCCAGGTTGTTGTGGAGCTCGGCCCGCCCGCCGGTGTCGTCGTTGGAGCGACTCCGGCGCACGGCCCGGTCG
>CAZCVP010000122.1:19740-24155 GCA_964501915.1 uncultured Enterobacterales bacterium | reverse complement strand
GTGTCGGTGTCGGTGTCGGTGTCGGTGTCGGTGTCGGTGTCGGTGTCGGTGTCGGAGTGCGTGTCCGTGACCGCGCCCGAGTCGTCCGTGTCGACCGGGCAGCCGTCCTCGTCCGTGCAGGGCCGGCAGTTGGTCAGGGACATCGCGAGGACGACTGTTGATGCGACCATCGGCTTCCTCGATCTCCAGAGCGGCCCACACGATTAGCCGAAGAAAACGTGAAGGGCCATGCTTCCTTGAGCCATGGTCTTGACGCGGGACCCCCGAGAGGGAATGTTGCGGCCCCTGGAGGAGCATCAGATGCTGTGGATCCTGGTCGCCTGCAATGGAAGCGGACTCGTCTCCGACGACAGCGCCGCCCTCGCCGCCGAGGTCGCCACGGTGATCGAGGTCTCGTTCACCCTCAGTGACCCCGCCGACGTGCACGTCACCTACTCCGTCGAGGGTGGCGGGACCCAGTCCACGCCCACCCGCTCGCTGGCCGCCGGAGACCACATGACGCGCATCCTCGGCGTGCCCCCGGTCTCCGACGTCACCTGGGGTGTGATCGCCACGGCCGACGGCGAGAGCGGCTCCTCGGACGGTGGGGAGATCCGCACCGGCAACATCCCGTCCAGCATTCCCACCTTCAACGTCGACACCCACGACCCGACCAAGACCGACGAGGAGTGGCTGATCGGTGCCACCCTGAGCACCACGGGCAGCGACGTCCAGTTCATCATCAACCGCGACGGCGACGTGGTCTGGTACCACGAGACCGGCGGCGACCTCATCAGCCCCTGGACCGAGCCCCCCAACGATGGCGACGGCGGCGTGCTCTACAACGAGTTCCAGGAGGACTTCTGCACCGATGTCGGCGTGGTGAAGCGCCTCGACATGTCCGGTGAGCTGATGGAGGAGATCCGCACCGTCGAGGGGCACCACGTCTTCGTCCAGCACGAGGACGGCACGATCGCCTACGCCGCCCGCGACGTGCGCGACCACGAGGACTACACCGAGCCGGTCTGCGGCGACGCGGTGGTCGAGATCGCCCCCGACGGCACCAACACCACCCTGATCAGCACCTGGGACCTCTTCGAGCTGGTCCACAACGCCGGCATGGACCACCCGTTCTACTGCAACTGCCTGGACTGGACCCACGCCAACATGCTGAGCTGGAACCCGGACAGGAACACCTACCTCTTCTCCCTGGCCAACCTCGACACCATCGTCGAGTTCGACCGCGACTCGGGCGAGGTCGTGCGCCTGTTCGGAGGGGAGGCGGGCGCCTACGAATTCGATCCCAAGATGTCGGCCTTCAACCACCAGCACGGCGGCCACTTCACCGACGAGGGCACCCTGCTGCTGACCCAGACGACCCAGATACCCACGACCGAGACCACGGCGGTGGAGTTCGAGATCGACGACGACGCCCAGACGCTCACCAAGATCTGGTCCTACGGCGAGGACCTCGGGCTGCACGCCATGGCCCTCGGCGAGCCACATCGCCTGGACAACAAGAACACGCTGGTGAATTTCGGCAGCAAGGGCACGATCCACGAGGTCACCGGCCTCGGAGAGGTCGTCTGGGAGGTCAGCCTGGACGTGGGCACCTTCCTCGGTCGGACCCAGCTCTTCGACGACATCTACTCCCTGGACACGGAGTAGCTCACCGCTCCGGCGGCACCTCGTGCTGCACGGCGTCGGTGTCGAAGCAGAGCTGGAGGCCGCGCTCACCGAGGACGCTGGCGTGGGCGGACCACCGGGCGGTCGCCCCCAAGGGCTCCAGGCGCCCGGCGAGGTCCTGCCACCAGACGCACAGACCCTGCTGGCCCGGCTGGGGTCGCACGTCGAAGCGCACCCGGGAGCGCACCCGACCCGCCGGGGTGCCGTCGACCCAGCGGACCTCCGCCCCTTCGGACACGACCCACCAGCCCTCCCAGGAGTCGGCCACGACGGCTCGCGTGCGAGCGGCCGACCAGCCCGCGCCGTCTCGCAGGCGCTCCGGGTCCAGGATCGTGCGGACCTGGGCGGTGCGGGAGCCGAGCACCCCCCAGGTGGTCTCCCCCTGCTGCACCACCTCGACCAGCGGCACCCGGGTGGCGGGGCCCTGCACGCCGGCCCGAGGGACCCGAGCCAGCACCTCGCCGCCGACGCGCCCGAAGCCGAGCTGCTGGTCGACCGCCAGCCACCCGGCCGGGGGGGGGGGGGGCCCCCCCGGCCCCCCCCCCCCGCCCCCCCCCCCCCCCCACGCCCGCCGGCCGGCGAGCCCGCCCCGCGCCGCCGCCGCGCCCGTCGCGGTGGTGGGGGTCGCCCGCCCGCCCCGGGGGGGGGGGGGGGGGCACCTCGGCCGGGCCCGGCCGATAGCGCCTCCCCCGGCTCTCCGGTGGGACGTGCAGGCTCACCGCGATGCGCACCTCACCGGCCCGCACCAGGGCCTGGCCCTCCAGGACGGGCGTGCCCGGACCGAGGGCGGCGTTGGAGCCGTCGGGCCACCCCTGGACGAAGGGCTCCGTCACCACGTCGAGGGCCGCCTCGGCGGGGATCCACACCGCGAGGCCCAGGGCCTGGAACACCGCAGGCGGGTCGGCCCAGTGGGCCGCGCTCCGGGCCCTCGCGACCGGCGCGACACGGAGCCAGTCCTCGCTCTCGGCGAGCACCCGGGCCGACCAGAGCTCGGCCGGGAAGTCCTCCGAGCGGGCCCGACCCAGGCGACCCCGGTGGGCCTCGGTGTCGGGACGCTGGAACAGGGGCGTCGAGGTGTGGAGCAGGACGTAGCCCCCGTCGACCACCGCGCTTGGCGCCGCGGCGACCGGGGGGTCACCTCCCGTGGAGGCACAGGACACCAGCAGCCAGATCACTCCGGGGTCCGGGTGATCTCCAAGCGCTGGCGGGCACTCACGTCCTCGACGACGGACTTCGAACCGTCCGGCCACGTCACGAGGATGCGATCGACCATCTCCGCCTCGCCGAGGCCGAAGTGGACCTCGAAGGGATCGGAGCTAGCGTAGCTCGTCCCCCCAGCGCGGACCCAGCGCGTCTGGGTGACGCCGGCGGCACGGAGCTGGACCGTGGCGCCGATGGCGTCGACGTTCGGTGCCGGCTGGGCCAGGCGGACCATCAGCCACCCGGCGCTGCCGCAGCGGCTGGTGTGGATCGTGGCGTCCCCGACGACGTCGCGCTTGACCACGTCGAGGTAGCCGTCGCCGTTGAGATCGGCGGTGGACAGGCCCCGGTTCATGCCGTCCTGGTCGAATCCCCAGTCCTCGGCGACCTGCTCGAACCGGCCGTCCTCGAGCTGGATGAAGAGCGCGTCGGGCTGCCGCTCGGGGTTGCCCAGGCCCTCGTGTTCCTCGCGGATGTAGCCGAAGGGCACCAGCAGGTCCTCGCGCCCGTCGTTGTCCATGTCGGCGAACTGGGTGCCCCAGGCGACGTCGCGGAGGTTGTACTCGGCCTCGACGCCGCGGGTGGCGGCGGAGTTGAACCAGGTCCCGTCGGGCACGGACTCCAGCAGCACGAGGTCGTCCCAGCTCGCAGCCACCATGTCCGGCAGCCCGTCGCCGTTGATCTCGCCCACCGCCAGGCCCATCCCGAAGATGCGCATCGCCAGGCCCGTCTCCTCCGAGGCGTCGGTGAAGATCAGCTCACCGTCCACGGAGTCGTTGCGCAGGAGCCAGTTGCCCTCGCGCAGGCTGCCGAGGTCGTTGACGAAGAACATGTCCGGGTCCCCGTCCTGGTCCAGGTCGTGGAAGCCGCCGGCGTAGGTGTAGGCGCCGTGGAGCGCCTCGGGGATCAGGTAGGAGATGTCGGTGAAGGTGCCGTCGCCGTTGTTGAGGTAGAGCTCCGAGTCGTCCGCGGGGCCCGGGGCGTCGGGGTTCCACTCGGGCGTCGGGGCCTCGAAGTGGGCGAAGAGCAGCACGTCGAGGTCGCCGTCGCCGTCGATGTCGGCCCAGCTCGCTCCGGTCGTGCCGTTCTCGGTCTCGCTCCAGCCGATGTCCTCGAGCCGGGTGAAGTTGCCGGAGCCGTCGTTCTCCCAGAGGCGGTTGGCCCCACCGCGGTTCACGGCGGTCAGGTCGATGTCGCCGTCGTCGTCGAAGTCCACGGCGACCGACGCGGTCGTGAACTCCAGGCCGGCCGGCCAGCCGGGGTCCGTGTGGTCCTCCCACACCCCACCTCCCTGGCCGAGGTAGAGCTGATCCGGGCCCAGGTTGGGCAGGAAGATGTCGAGCCGTCCGTCATCGTCGTAGTCGGCGACGGAGACGCCGCGGCCCTTGGACAGGGTGGCGGCGTCGGGGTCCACGGCCTGCTCCTGCCAGTCCTCGCCGCCTGAGGCGAGGCGCATCGGGCCTTCGCTGACCCGGGCGCCCGGGTCGGGCGAGGTCACCACGCCGCGCCCCCCCCCCCTGCCCGGCCCCGGGCCCCGGCCGGTGCCCGCG
>CAZCVP010000122.1:0-19730 GCA_964501915.1 uncultured Enterobacterales bacterium | reverse complement strand
GGGGGGGGGGGGGGGGCGGGCGCGGCGGGGCCCCCGGGGGGCGGCACAGGTCACCACGCCGCGCCCGACCACCGTGACGGGCACCGTGACCAGGCCGGTGCCCGAGTCGGTCGTGGCGGAGTCGTCGGTCGGGCCCGAGTCAGGGCAGTCCTCTTCGGCACAGCGGCAGGCCGGACATCCGACCAGCATCACCGTCAACAGCAGTCCAGCGCGACGCATCAGGGTCCTCCGAGGGGCCGGAACGTAGCACCGTCTGGGGGGAGTCGCCTCACCGCGCCAGGAGCTCACCGACTTCGAAGCGCCAGGTGCGACCCGCGAGGTCGACTCCCCAGAGCGTGTCGCCGTCGCCCGACCAGCTCACCTGCCGGAGGGGGAGCTCCGAGAAGGTCGCCAGGATGCGCTCGTCCCGCAGGTCCCACAGCGCCATGGCGCCTCCTTCGCCCCGGTGGGCCACGACCAGGAAGCGACCCGATGGATCGGCCGCCAGGGCCCCCGATGAGCCCCGCAGCCGGGCATCGGCGAGCACCTGGGGGGGGCCGTGGGCCTTGGGGTCCCAGCGCCAGATCCAGGCCGGGTCACAGCTCCCGGCGCAGCCAACCACGACCTCGCCCGTCGACGGGAGGCGATCCACACCGCGCACGGCGCCACAGCAGGCCCGGTCCAGCATCGTCGGGCCGCGCAGACCGGGAAGCTCGTAGCGATGCACCGCACCGACCTCGTCGACGGCCAGCAGGGCGCCTTCGAGCCAGGCGAAGCCGTGGAGCGGGCGGCCGGACGATCGCGCCTGGGCGACCTTCTCCAGGCGCTCGGTCTCGTAGAGGCTGGCGTTGCCGAAGATGTCCCCGACCACCAGCCACCGCCCGTCGCTGGACCAGTCCAGGGACACGACCCGCGGCAGCCGGGTTGCCGAGAGCCGGACCCGCCCCGTGTCGACCTCCAGGACCCAGAGCCGGGTCTGGATGCCCACGGCGAGCAGGGAACCGTCCGGGGAGATGCCCAGCTCCAGCCAGTCCCACCAGCCGTGGGTCGGCAGGAAGAAGCTCATCGGCACCCGGGGGGCCGCCACGGTGCCGAGGACCTCGCCGGTCTCGGGATCCAGCCGGGCGATCATCGCCCAACGACTAGCCATGTCCTGGTGGTAGGTGACGAGGTCTCCCTGGAGCGGGCGCTCGGCGACGAACAGCGCCCCTTCGTCGACCAGCAATCCCTCGCTGCGCTGCGCCCAGGTCGGCCGCCAGTACCGCAGCGTCTCCCGTCGCACCTGGCCGATCGAGGTCCAGTGGGCGATGTCCTCGCCCTCCAGGCGCAGGGCCGAGCCCTCCGGGAGGGTGGCGTAGTCCACCTGCCAGCGGTGGTCGCGGTAGACGACCGTCCACCCCTCGGGACCGGTGGCCAGGCGGACCCGCACCTGGCGCTCGGCCACCAGGGCTTCCACCTCGGCCTCCCGCAGCAGCCACCACAGGTACCCGGCCCTGGCGTTGCGGTTCTGCAGGGCTCGCGCCCAGCGCTGGACATCGCCCGGGCCCTCCTCGTCGAGCCAGGGCTGCACCGCGAGCTCTGCCCCCGGCAGCAGCCGCATCGCCGCATCGTCGCGGCCGTCCACCTGGGCGAAGAGATCGCGCAGGAAGCGCTCGGGCTCGGCGCACAGGGCGCAGGCGCTGGGGCTGAGGTCCTCGACGACGAGCTCGGTGTCCAGCCGGCGGACCTTGACCGTCCAGCCGGTGCCCTCGAGCACGACGCGGGTGTAGTCCGGACCGGGGATCGTGCCCTCGACGCGGGGCCGGCGCTCGAGCAGGAGTGTCCAGTCGCCCTGCGGATCGAGGTGTGCATCGAGCTCCGTGTGCCAGGCGACCTGCACCGAAGCGCTGGCCCCGTCCAGCTCCCAGGGCCGGAAGGTCCGCGCCGCCCAGGTCCGGCTGGCCCGCCCGTCGGCGACGACGTCGACGACGGCGTCGACGAAGGCGGCAGCCTCCTCGGCGCTCGGGGGGCTCGGGCTCGCGGCGAGGGCTGCGCTGATGCAGAGGACGAACGGCACCTGACCAAGTATCTTCTCCGCCCATGATCGGGATGTTGGCGCTGAGCTGGATGCTCGCCTGCGACGGCGAGACGGACCTGGTGGATCCCTGGTTGGTGGAGGACATCGACCTCGGCGACCCGCTGGCCTCGGGCACCGGCTACGTCTTCGACACGCCGCAGTCCGCCTGGTTCGCCGCGGAGCACGTGGTGCCCGACCTCACCTGGGTCTGGCCCGCCAGCAACCTCCCCCTGTACCTCTGGACCGAGGTGCTGATGGGCGAGAACGTCAGCGACCAGGGCACCTGCCCCTACGTGACCGCGAGCGGCGGATCCCAGGTCTGGAAGTCCGGCTGCCGCAGCCAGGACGGCTACGACTGGGACGGCACCTTCACCGAAGACGAGGACTACGAGGACGGCTGGACCACCTACAGCTACCTCTTCGCCCTGGAGGTCGCCTCCGAGGTCGACAACCGCGCCTTCGATCGCATCGCGCTCTCGGGCGAGGTCGTCTACACGGACGGAGACGACGAAGCGCTCGTGCGGGCCAGCCAGGCCAACCTCACCCTGGAGGCGTCGGGCTACTGGTCCCGCGGCTTCGAGGACGAGCTGGAGGCGGCCTGGTCGGGCCTGGTCCTGACGGGCCGCTGGGAGGGCACGATGGTGGATGGCACCGAGGTCGTGCTCATCGACGCCCGGGTCGACCTGGGGGAGCTCGGCGGCTTCCACGTCACCGGCTCGGTGAGCGGGGACGGCTGCCTGGTCGAGCCCGCGGGCGAGATCGTGCTCGCCGGCGCCCAACAGGCCCGGCTGGTCTTCGAAGGTCAGGAGCGCTGCGACGGCTGTGCCGAGTACTACCTGGACGGCGAGCGCCAGGCCAACGTCTGCCGTGTCCTCTGATCGGATAGCAGGGCCGCATGCCAGGACCTCGACCATGACCCCGATCGGCTGGAACCTGCTGTTCGTGTGCACCGGCAACATCTGCAGGTCGCCGATGGCCGAGGGCCTCGCCAGGGCCTATGCCCGCGAGCGGCGCCGCCCGATCGTCGCGGCCTCGGCCTCCACCCTCGGCCTGCACGACCGACCGGCCCACAAGCACAGCATCAAGGTGATGTCCGAGATCGGCCTCGACATCCGGGACCACCAGGCCCAGCCGGTGACCGAGGAGCTGGTCGCCGTCGCCGACCACATCCTGGTGATGGAGATCCGACACGCCGCGGAGCTGCGTGAGCGCTTCCCCGACGCCGACGAGAAGATCATGCTCCTCGGCACCTTCGGCGGCCTGGTGGAGATCAACGACCCCCTCGGAGGCTGGCGTCGGCGCTTCCGGTCCTGTCGCGACGAGCTGCGCCACTGCGTGGAGACCTTCATCGACCGCCTGCCACCCCCGTGACCTCGCTGCTGCTGCTGGCCTGCACGGCCCGAGCGCCCTCCGAAGAGCCGGCGGAGCACCTGCTGGCGGGCAGCGTGACCCTGTCGATCGACGTGACCGCGTCGAGGGCCCGGCTCCAGGTCACGACCATCGAGCCCGCCCGCGGTGTGCTGCCCGCCGATCGGCACGGCATCCCCCTGGGCCGCTGCGCCGTGCTGGAGCCGGTGACACCCCTCGCCGGCCACGCGCTCCGCGGCAGCACTGTCGAGGCCTGGTGCGACGAGGTCGCGCTGTCGCTGACCTCGCCAGCCCCGGGTGTCACGGACCACCTCTTCGCCGGCCCGCCCGACCCCGGCACGGCCTGCGAGGTGGAGATCGACGGGAGCCGGATCACCCTGCCTGCGGTCCCCGAGGCGCCGCTCGTCGAGGTCTCCGCCGGCCCGCTGCGCTGGCAGGCCGGCGGCGGCGACGAGCTGCGCTACGTGATCCCCCGCTCCGATGGCCTCTCGACCATCTGCCGCCTCGAGGACGACGGCGACGCGGAGGCCCCACCCGGGGCGGGCTCGCGGCTCTCGTTCTCCAGCCGGGTCCGACTCGCGCTCCCGGAGCTGGAGGGGCGGGGTCGTCTCCCGGTCGCCGTGATCGTCGGGAGCTGGTCCGCCCCCGCAGAGTGAACGGTCCAGGAGGCCCGATCGGAGGCCCCGTGAAGCCGGCGCAGCGTATACCCTCGTGTCATGCCACCGAAGATGGCCCTCTTCCGTCGGCCTCCCTCCGAGCCGCCCGACCCGCCCTGGGACGTGCTCGGCCGCACGGGCAACGGCATCGGCCGGGCGCCGGCCTCGCTGCGGAAGATGAAGCTGCACAGCGACGACGACTTCGAAGAGGTGCTCTACGGGGAGCTCTACGACCGCTTCCTGCACCAGGGCACCATCTACGCTGCGACCCCCTTTGCCGTGGCCGAGGTCGTCGACGTGCTCTCGGAGGTGAAGCCCCGGCGCCAGGCGGAGCTGCTGCACTGGTGCCGGGCCTGCCTGAAGGCCGAGGCCCTCGGCGAGGTCGGGCCCTGTCTCGCCGGGGTCTGGCTTCCCCCCAAGGACCTCAAGACCCTGCACCGGGCGAACGTGCCGCGGATGACGGTGGAGCAGATCCTGACCTCCAAGCGGCAGCAGCTCGAGGCCCTGGCCTGGCCGATGGCGGATCCCCGGGTGCTGTTCGAGGTTCAGGGGCTGCTGGCTGAGCTTCCGTAGCGTCGCAACAGCACGAGCCCCAGCGCCAGCAGCCACACGGCCCAGCAGCCGCCGAGCTCCGCCGACACCTGGGCACAGGCCCAGGCGAAGCCCCCCGGATCCCCGGGGTCGGCGATCTCGCCGCACGACTCGTCGATGGAGAGATCGCAGTCCTCGTCGGTGCCGTTGTCGCACAGCTCCTCGGCCTCGGGGTGGATCTCCGGATTGGCGTCGTTGCAGTCCTCGCCCCCGGCCAGCTCGCCGTCGTGGCCGTCGCCGTCGACGTCGGTCAGGTCGGCCCCGTCGCAGTCCTCGTCGATGCCGTTGTAGGGCACGTCCACCGCCGCCGGGTGGATGTCGGGGTCGCTGTCGTCGCAGTCGGCCGGGGGGCTGTAGCCGTCGCCGTCGAGGTCGTCGGTGAAGGGAGGGGGTGCGGGCATGGTCAGAAGGTGGAGTCCAGGCCGGCCACGGCCCCGCCGCCGAGCCAACCCGGCCCCGCAGCCAGGTGCGCCTCGAGGCGCAGGGCGAAGCGGCTGTCGATGATCGGTCGGGTGGCGGCCCCGGCCAGGGCACCGCCGGCCCGGAAGCGCTGCTCACCCGAGAAGGACCCCAGGAGCAGGAAGTACCCGTCCAGTCCCGCCTCCCAGCGGATGTCGTCGAAGGTCCCGTCCACCCGCACTCCGGCTCTCAGGGGCACGAAGGCGCGGTAGAGCCAGTCGGCATCGTAGCCGTCCGGCAGCGGGTCCCGACGCGCGACCGGGTGGGCCGTGGCGGCGAAGGTGAGCCAGGTCGGCGTGGGAACCCGGACCCAGAGCGCCAGGCCACCGACGGGACCCGAGAGGTCCCCGGCCACCGGGTCCACCAGGTTGGTCCAGCCGCCCGAGAGCCCCACACCGATCACAACCGGTCGGTCCAACCCCCCGAACCCCAGCCTCTCGTACCAGGCGAGCGTGACCTCGCGGGTGGCAGCCGGACCGTCGTCGACGACCGGGGGAGACCGGCTCGTGGGCTCCGAGCCCGCCCGGATGTCGCCATCGAGCCCCCTCACGACCACGCCGCGCGGGTCGACGTCGGCCACCAGCACCGGATCGCCGAGCAGGACCTGGACGGCGCGGAGCAGCTCGGTGCCGGGCACGCCCTGGCCCGTGGCGAACAGGTCGGCCTCGAGCTGATCCCGACGCAGGGGCCCGGCCCAGAAGAGGGTCGGCACCTCCAGCGGGTAGAGCATCGACGCGCTGACCTCGTGGGGTCCCTCCCCGCCTCGCACCTGGATGAGCCGCATGCCGGGGGCGATGCGCTCCACCTGGCGACCGAGCAGGGCCCCGTCGACGTAGACCTGGCCGTCCTCCCCCCCGGCCACCACCCGGACGCCCGCCGGGATCTCCACCTCCGCCACCAGGCGCTGGATCTTGGGATCGACGCCGGACGGCAAGAGCAGATCGTCGCCAAGTCCCCGGATCGCCTGGGCAGCGGTCACCATGCGCTCCGCGTAGAAGCGCTGCATGGCGTCGCCCGAGGTCCGGGAGGCGAGCAGGGCACCCTGGGCCGTCGCGATGTAGAGGCGCTGGAGGTCACCCCGACGGGGCACGCGGTCCAGGCAGCCGACCTCGAGCTCCAACGAAGAGGCCTCGCGCAGGGCGCCGTTGAACTCCAGGAGCTGGATCGACCGCTCCACGCCGTCGAGCCGACCTAGCCAGGTGGACAGGCGAACCGCACCGCCACAGCCGGCGTCGTCCTGCCGGTCGACGACCGACACGACCCGGATCCGGTCGCGTAGCTCGGACGGGGCGAGCACGGTCAGCTCGCCGACGGCCAGCCCGAGCTTGCGAGCGACCCGCCCCGGCGCCGCCGGCTCGTCGGCCTCGGCGCCTGTCATCACCACCACCGGCTCCGCAGCGGCCGCCACCGAGGAGAGCAGCAGGCCGAGGAGGCACAGCGCCAGGGCTACTGCTCGATCCACTGGCCCTCATCGAAGTGCCAGACCCGCCGCACCTCGGTGCTCTCGACGACGTCGACGACGAAGCGGGTCTCCCGCCCGTCATCGGCCTTGAGCACCACGACGTGGCGCCCGACGGAGAGCTCGTGGCGGAAGAGTGGCGTGTGCTTGATGAAGGTGCCGTCGACGAAGACTCGCGAGCGCGGCAGGGAGGAGACCGTCAACAGGCCGAGGGCGCCATCGGTCGGGGGAGCGGGCTCGGCCTCCTCCGGAGCCACCTCGGGCTCGGGCTCCGCGGCCAGCTCGGGCTCCGCGGCCGGCTCGGGCTCGGGCTCCGCGGCCAGCTCGGGCTCCGCGGCCGGCTCGGGCTCGGGCTCCACGGCAGGCTCGGCCGCCGGCACCGGCTCGGGCTCCACGGCAGGCTCGGCCGCCGGCTCCGGCACCGGCTCCGGCTCCGGCTCCGGCGTGGCGACGGGCGCTGGCACGGGTCGCGGCCTCGGCGTCACCCGCTCGGGCCGGACCGGGGGAGAGGCCGCTGGGGGTTCCGGAGCGGCTTCGGGGACCGCCTCGGGAGGGGCCGGCAGGACCTCGGGGGCGATGTCCTCGATCGGGTCCTCCGGAGGCGGCGGTGGGGCCGGATCCCTCTGCCCGAGGAGCTGCCAGGCCGTGAAGCCGACCACCACGACGGCGAGCAACATCAGCACGACGTTCTGGACCCGGTGGTCGCGCCGACGCCGCAGCGGCAGCGGCTCCAGGCGTTGATCCGGGGCGATCTCCCCCGGCTGGAAGGGCCGATCGCTGTTGCCCGCCCGCACCGGCAGCCCCTGGTCATAGGGGTCGATGCTGCCGACCTGGAAGGTGCTGGCGCTCTTGCGGCTGCTGCGGGGGGGCTCGGTGCCTCGGGTGCCGCCCTGCATCTTGTCGAAGCTGTTCACCGTGGCCATGAACTGGAGCACCTGCTCCCGCACGCTCACGGGGTCGGGAATGCGCTCGGCCAGGGTGCGGGCCATCGCCATGGCGGTGGGGTAGCGGTCGACCGGGTCCCGCTGGAGCGCCCGGACGAGCACCGGCGAGAGCTGCCGATAGGGAGCCGTGAGCGCCGCGGCCCGCCGGGCGCCCTCGTCGTCGCTCATCCACTTCTTGACCTTGTCGGGCTCGCGGCTGGGGAAGAGCGCGTCGAAGGCCCCCAGCTCGTACAGCACCGCGGCGGCCCCCCACTGGTCGGCAGCCCCGGTGACGTCGCCGCCGACCGCCTGCTCGGGGCTCATGTAGCCCCAGGTGCCCCGGATCCCGCCACGGTGGCCCGCGGCCCACATCGCCTGGGAGACGCCGAAGTCGAGGATCTTCACCACCCCCTGGGGATTCAGGATCAGGTTCGAGGGCTTGATGTCCCGGTGGACCAGCCCCAGGGACTGGCCGTCCTCGGCGCGGGCGCTGTGGGCGTAGAAGAGCCCCTCACAGACCTGGCGACCCACCTCGGCGAGCACGGCGGCGGGCACCGGCATCGCGTTGCGCTTGCACAGCGAGAGGATGCGCCGGAAGGTCAGCCCCTCCACGTACTCCATCACCAGGAAGAACCGGTCGCCCTCCCGATCGAAGTCCTGGATCTGGACGAGGTTCTGGTGCTGGAGCACGGAGCCCACGCGGGCCTCGTTCACGAAGAGCCGCTGGAAGTCCTCGTTGTCGGCGTGCTCGGGGAGGATCACCTTGAGCGCCACACGGGGCGCCACGCCGGCGAGGCTCTCCCGCCGGGCCTCGTAGACGCGGGCCATGCCCCCCTTGGAGACCAGGCGCACCAGCCGGTACCGCCCGAGGCGCTCTGGATCGCCGGGCGGGGTGGTCGACCCTCTTCCAGGACTCTCCGCCATCACCCGCTCGCTTGCCCCAGGGAGGACGCCTCCCCTCTCCTACCGAGTGTAGCTCGGGGCCTACATCCGCTCCAACGTACGGATCCCCAGGATCTTCAGCCCGACCTCCAGCACCCGGGCCGTCGCCTCCACCAGGGACAGGCGTCGCTGGCGGTCCTCCGGCTCGGCCTTGAGCACCGCAAGCTCGTAGTAGAAGCGGTTGAAGCGGGTCGCGAGTCCGAAGAGGTAGTCGCAGAGCAGGTTCGGTCGCGAGGCCCGCAGGGCGACCTCGAAGTTCTCCCCGAAGCGCAACAGCGCCAGGGCGAGCTCGCGCTCGTGCGGATGGGTAGGCGCGGCCGCCAGCACCGCCGGTCGCTCCACGCCACCCTTGCGCTGGATCGAGCGACCCCGGGCCAGGCTGTAGAGCAGAAACGGCGCCGTGTTGCCCTCCAGCGACAACATGCGGTCCCAGTCGAAGGTCACGTTGGACTGCGGGTTCTGGGACAGGTCGGCGTAGCGGACCGCGCCGACGCCGACGGCCTCGGCCACGGCCGCCCGCTCCTCGTCGGGCAGCATCGGCGACTTCTCGTCGACCACGATCCGGGCCCGGCGGACCGACTCGTCGAGCACGTCCTCCAGGTTGATCACGTTGCCCTTGCGGGTCGACATCGCCCCCTCCGGCAGGGACAAGAGCCCGAACCACACGTGGGAGAGCTGGCCGGGCCTGGTCCAGCCGAGCCTGGCGCAGCAGGCGAAGAGCTGCCGGAAGTGGAGCTGCTGGCGGGTGTCGGTCACGTAGACGATGCGGACCGGATCCCAGGTGTCGAGCCGGTGTCGCACGGTCGCGATGTCGGTGGTCGCGTAGAGGAAGGCCCCGTCCTGCTTGCGCACCAGGAAGGGGATGTCCTCGAGCCCCTTGCCGTCCTCGGCGCTGAAGGGGACGATGACCGCGCCGTCCGAGACCTCGGCCATGCCGCTGGCCAGCAGGTCCTCGACCAGGGGTCCGAGCATCTCGTGGTACGCGCTCTCGCCGAGGACCTCGTCGAAGGCGATGTCCATGCGACGGTAGAGGCGGTCGAAGTCGTCCATCGAGACCTCGATGAAGCGCTGCCAGAGGGCCCGGTTCTCGGGGTCTCCGGCCTGCAGCTTCGCGGTCTCGGACCGGGCGAGGGCCTCCAGGTCGGGGTTCTGCTCGGCCGCCTGGGCGAAGAGCACGTAGATGCGCTGCAGCTCGGCGATCGGGTCGGCGGCCACGGCCGCCGCGGCCACCCACCGCCGCCAGGCCACTATGAGCTGGCCGAACTGGGGGCCCCAGGCGCCGTTGTGGTTGTCGGCGACGACCCGGTAGCCCGCGTGGCGGTAGATGCGATCGAGGGCCGCGCCGATGACGGTGGACCGCAGGTGTCCCACGTGCATGCGCTTGGCGACGTTGGGGCTGGAGAAGTCGATGACCACCGTGCCGGTGCGCTGGGCCACGCCCTGGTGGGGGTCCGCGGCCTGGGCCGCCACGCGCTCACCGAGCCAGCCGTCGTCCAGGCGGAGGTTGAGGAAGCCGGGGCCGGCGATCGAGACGCCGGCCAGGGCCGAGTGCTCCGGCAGCGCCTCGGCGATGCGCTGGCCCAGGGCCCGGGGGTTGGTGCGAGCGACCTTCGCCAGGCGCATGGCGAGGTTGGACTGGTAGTCCCCGTGCACGGGGTTCTTGCTCGCGGTGACCGTCTCGGCACCGGCTGGCGCACCGGCGAGGGCATCGCCCAGCTCCAGGGCCGCGAGGGCCTCGTCGATGAGCGCACCGAGGACCTCGGGAATCGACTGCATGGTCCGGAATCCGTGTGGCGGAGAGGCCGCGGGCTATCTCCCCGGACAGGAGGCGGCCACCCAGAGGTCCACCTCCGGCGAGGGGGCGAAGGCAGGCACGCCGCCCTTGACCGACAGGGGCGGACGACCCTGCGCGACGCGGCTGCAGACCTCCTCCCACCCCAGCGCCGCCGCGGCGTTGCGAAAGAGCTCACCGACGGCCTCCCGGCAGGGCACCGGGTCGTCCAGGGCCTCGCAGCGGGCGGGATCCGCCGTGCCCCCCTCGACCTGGTGCTTGCGGTGCCACTCGCGCCAGAAGAGACGATCGGCATCCTGCGCCGCCTGCGCACCCCGCAACGGACCGAGCCGGGCCTCCGCCGCACGGACCTCGCCTCCCGCCCCCTCCCAGGCCTCGGCCCGGACGAGGTGGAAGGTGCACTCCCTGGCCCACCGGTTCTGCCCGCACAGCTCCAGCGCCTGCTCCACCCGCCCCGCCTCGCGCAGGCGCTCCGCGAGCTGGAAGCGGCACTCCTCGGCCCACAGCCCGGGGGGGACCACGTCGCAGTCCGCCGGGTCCAGCCCGCCCCGGGCCTCGACGGCCGCCGTGGCGCAGTCGCCCCGTGCGTCCAGATCGGCGAGCTGCTCGCAGGCCGCGATCGCCTCCTCCAGGGGCACGGCGGGGTCCTGGGCGAGCCGGTGGGCCTGGCCGAGAGGAGGCCCGCCACAGGCCAGCAGCAGCGCGATCAACCGTCGCGCAGCTCGCAGGAGCCTTCGGGCACCCCGCAGGACCCACAGGGCGAGGCCGGTGCCGGCGGCGCCGAGCGGGACGCCCCCATGGTGTAGCCCCCCGTGACCGAGAGCACGCGCACCAGCTTGCCCCCGCCCATCGGGCCGTCGGTCCGCACGCAGTCCTCGCCGCAGGAGGTCGGTGAGGGGTCACCGTGGCGCTGGAGGACCTCGATGGTCTCTCCGCAGGTCTTGCAGGCGTACTCGTAGAGCGGCATGGGATCTCCTGGAAGCAGGCTATCCGGCCGTGGCGCGGGGGAGCACCACCTCGGGGCCCACCGGCGCGTAGGTGCCCCCGAGCCGCGCGGCCGGCCGGAGCCGCTCCGGGTCCAGGCGCAGGACCTCCCCGTCGAGCAGCCAGTCGTCCCGCAGGGTGTAGGCGACGATCTCGATCACGAAGAGGTGCACGTCGCCCAGGTCCAGGGGGTGGTCCAGGCGCCCCTCCAGGGTCACGCCGGACTCCGCCACCCCCGGCGGAGCGACGACCTTCGACGGCAGCGGCGTCAGGCCGACCGCCTCGAACTCCGAGACGTCCGACGGCCAGGGGGCGCTGGTCCGGTGCATCGCTTCGAGCTGCGGCCAGGAGCAGATCGAGATCGTGCACTCCCGGGTGTCGAGCAGGTTGCGGGCCGTGTCCTTCAGCGCACCTCCCCGGCCCCGGGCGACGGAGATCGCCACCCGGGGAGGGCGGCTGGAGACCCCCATGAAGTAGGAGAAGGGCGCCAGGTTGTGCCCGCCCTGCTCCGAGCAGGTCGCGGTCCAGGCGATGGGGCGGGGCACCAGCAGCGAGGTCATGAGCTGGTAGGTGGCCCTGGGGCCGAGGGAGGCAGCGTCGAGGTGCATGGCGGTCCGCTATCCTCGCGTCGAATGCTGTTGCCCTGGCTCTGGCTCGCCGCCTGCGATCCCGCTGTCGAGCCCCCTCCCATCGAAGGCACCTCAGCGGCAGAGGCCGCCGACGCCCTGGTGCGCGCCGGCCAGGCCGCGAGCGAGCTGGCCGCGCAGGCCGCGGCCGTGGAGACCCTGTCCCGAGAGCTTCGCGAGGGCTCCGAGCGACCCTCCGAGGAGGTGCTCGTGGACCTGGACCTCCAGCTCGAGCGGGCCCGGAGCAACGCCCACGCCACCCGGGCGGCGGTCGAAGAGGCCGAGCAGGCCCTGGACGCCTCGCCACGGAATTAAGCGGTCGGTGCGATGTCGATCCTCTCCCTGCTCGTCCTGCTGATCTCCTGCCGGAACCCGATCTGGCAGGACGAGACGGAGACCACCTGGCAGGTCATGCTGGAAGACCTCGAAGGCACCCTGCTGTCCGTCTACGCCCCCAGCGACACCGACATCTGGGCGGTGGGTTCCGATCCGGGTGACGACCTCGGCAGCTACGTCTTCCACAGCACGGACGGCGAGGACTTCGAGCGCCTGGACGCCGGCGCCGAGGGCATCATGTGGTGGGCCGACGGGGACGACGAGGGCAACGTCTGGCTCGTCGGCGAAGGGGGCACGGTCCGCCGCTGGACCGAGGCCGGTGGCTTCGAGACCTTCGACACCCCCAGCCAGGCCACCCTGTTCAGCATCTTCGCCCTGGCCCCCGACAACGTCTGGGCCTGCGGCGTGGACCAGACGGCCGTGTCCTCCGGCGCCGCGATCTGGCACTACGACGGCGTCGAGTGGTCCGAGGACCCCGACGATCCGGGCCAGCTCATCCCCGGTCAGACCCCCAACAAGGTCTACGCCCGCCACTCCGAGGACCTCTGGATCGTCGGCGGGACCGACGTCGGCCTCCACCGGACCGAGGCCGGCTGGGAGGCCATCGACGTCGGCACCGACACCTGGCTCACCACCATCCACGGCAACCAGAACCTGATCGTCGCTGTCGGCGGTCCCACCAAGGGCGGCATCACCGAGAACACGGGTTCGGGCTTCCACGAGGTGGACTTCCAGGACGTGCCGCTGATGAACCTGGCCGGCGTGGCGGTCTACGAGGACGACACCGCCGTGGCCGCAGGCTGGTGGGGCAGCCTCTGGGAGCGGCGCCAGGGTCGGTGGCACTCCCTGGAGGAGGAGGCCCCCGCGGTCCGCGAGGACTACCACGGGGTGGCGATCACGCCCTCCGGCGACGTCTGGGTCGCTGGCGGCCTCTTCAACAGCTTCCCGCTGCGAGACGGCGTGCTGGTCAAGGGGCGGCTGACGGGGTTCTGAGCCGGCGCTCCACCCCCGCCGCCTCCTCCTGGCGACCCAGCCGTCCCCACTGGTCCCGTGCCAGCTCCAGGGCCCGGCATCCCAGCTCGGCCTGTCCGGCCTCCAGGGCCTGCTGCCCCCCCTGTGCTGCGAAGCGGGCCGCGTCCACCTCCACCACCCCGGTGCGCCGGAAGAGCTCGTGCGCCTGGTCCACGTGGTCGCCGAACTCCCCCCAGTCCCCCGCCGCCGCCACGCACGGCAGCAGGCAGGCGTGGACCGAAGCCACCAGGTGGAGCCGTCCCTGGTTGCGCAGCTCCAGCAGCCCCGTCTCCAGGGCCACCCGAGCCTCCTCGAGGGCACCCTGCTCCAGCAGCACCAGGCCCAGGTTGGTGGTGGGCAGCGCGGCGTTGGGGGCCCCCAGCGCCTGGAAGCGCTCCCGGGACTCGGCGTAGAGGCCCCGGGCCCACTCCAGCTCTCCCTGGATGCGAGCGACGTCTCCCAGGTGGTTGACGCACTCGGCCACGCCGAAGCGGAAGCCGCTGCGCTCGAAGCAGCGCCGCGCCGTGTGCAGCTCCTCCGCGGCGTCGAAGAGCAGCGAGCGGCGCTTGGAGAGCTCCGAGAGGCCGACGTGGGTGACCCCGAGGCGGGTCCAGTCGCCGGCCTGGACGAAGGCGTCGCGGGCCATCACGAGCTGCACCGTGGCCTCGCGCTGGTTGCCACGGTCCAGGTGGAGCGCACCGAGCTCCCGGGTGCAATTGGCCAGCAGGAAGCGATCGCCCAGGCCCCGGGCGAGCTCCAGGGCCTCGTCGAGCTGGGCGAGGGCCGCGTCCCCCTCCCCGGCCAGGGCGTGCGCCTGGGCCCGCTCCCTCAGCGCCCATCCCAGCAGCGTGCGCCAGCCATGGGCGCGGGCGGTGAGCACCAGCTCGGCCGCGACGTCCCGCGCCCGCTGGTGGAAGCCCTCCACCCGCAGGAACTGGCACTCGACCAGGCGCCCTTCGCCCCAGCGCCCGTCGTCCTCCGCCAGCCTCAGCTCCGCCATGCAGCGGCGCCAGTCCCCCAGCAGCCGGCTGGTGAGGTGGTACTCGCCGGAGTGCATGTGTCGCCGGGCCGCCGCGAGCAGGGGCTCCAGCGCCTCGGCGTGCTCGCCGGCCGCGAGCAGGTGGGCGGCGCGGCGCTCGTCGTCCCGGGCCTGCCCGCTCCGGGAGAGCATCGTCGCGCAGGCCCGGTGCCCGTCCGCCCACCTCCCGGCCTCCCGCGCCCTCCGCTCCAGGCTCTCCTGGAGCATGACGTGCACGAAGGACCAGCCCCCGCCGCGGTGCCCGTCGAGCCAGACGGCGAGCCGCTCCCCGACCATCACCTCCTCCAGGCCCTGGGGAAAGGCCACCTCGGCCACCCCGCAGGCCGCGACCCACTCCTCCACGTCCAGCGAGGCGCCCAGGGCGGCGCCGACCTCCAGCGCCACGACCGCCTCCGCGCCGAGCCGCTCGCCCAGCCGATCCAGGTGCCCCGTCCAGACCTGGTGGAGGTCGTCGGGCAGCTCGGCCCGCTCCCCCTCCTTGAGCCGGAAGCCCCTGCGGCCCGGCTCCAGCACCCCTCGTGACACCCAGTCGGCCACGAGCTGGGTAGAGAAGAGCGGGTTGCCGGCCGCGCGAGCCTCCACGCGAGCGGCGAGGTCCCCCTCGAGACCGAGCAGCTCCCGGACCAGCTCCGCCCCGTGGGTCGGGTCCAGCGGGCCCACGGCCTGTCGACCCGCCCACTCCGAGACCAGGACCTCGTCCAGCAGCCCGGAGGCCAGGGCCGTGTTGGCCAGCTCCTCCTCCCGCACCGTGGCCACCACGAGCACGGGCAGGCGGACCCTGCGCTCCAGCAGGAAGCGCACGAAGGCGAGCGCGTCGGCCCCCCACTGGACGTCGTCCAGCCAGACCACGACGGGGCGCTCCCGGCACTCGCGCTCCAGCACCCGTCCCACGACGAGGTGGCGCTCCCGAGCACTGGCGAAGCGCACGGCGACGCGGCCCGGGGCCGGGGCGGTGTCCTCGTCCTCGGGGGCGATCAGGGCCGCCAGGGCCGCGGCCTCCTCCTCGTCGGGCTGTCCCAGGCGCCTGAGGATGTTCTCCAGGCGGACCCGGGTGGCGAGCGGACCCAGGCCCGTGCAGCGGAAGTGGCGCCGCAGCATGCCGGCCAGGCCGTCGTCGGGTCCGGAGCGCGGGCCGTGCACGGCCGACATGCCCGTGGCAGCGCCCAGCTCGTCGGCCCGCTCGACGATCCAGCGTCCGAGCCGGCTCTTTCCGCAGCCACGGGGGCCCTGCAGCAGCAGGAAGCGCGGGCGCCGGCGGGTCGTGACCTCCCGCAGGGAGGCGTAGAGGCGGTCCCGCTCCGGCTCCCGGTCCACCATCGGCACAGCCCGCATCCCGAAGAGCGCCAGGCCCGCGCCGACGAGGTGACTCGGACCGCGCTCGGGATCGACCTCGGGACGCCAGTGTGCCGGCAGGGGCGGAGGCTCGTGCAGCGGCCTGCGGCGGCGCTCCATGCGTCGCGGCGGCGCCCCCAGCTCGTAGCGCAGGGCCGCCACGCTCTCCGATGCACGGGCCCCCCCCACCGACGACAGGCCCGTCGTGGAGGCCCTCTGTCGCCGGCTCGCCGGGGTGGAGAGGTAGGCGGGCATGCCCGGGACCTGCTCCAGCGCCTCCTCACGCAGCGCGGCCGCCGGCGAGTCGAGCTGGACCAGGGCCCAGGCGGCGTCTGCGGCCCGGCGGAACCGGCGCTGGGGGTCCTTCTCCAGCAGTCGCAGGCACCAGTCCTCGAAGCCCTCGGGGAGCGCCAGCTGGGGCTCCAGCCGAGGCGGCTCGGAGGCCACCTGGGCCTTCATCACCGCCTTGGAGGGCCCCTTGCCGAAGGGTGGCACGCCGGTCGCCAGCGTCCACGCCAGGCACCCGAGGGCATAGAGATCGGTCCAGGCACCCTGGTCCCGCCAGGTGCCCTCGACCTGCTCGGGCGCCATGTAGGCTGGGGTGCCGACGACCTCGGTCTCGTCGAAGGGCAGGCCGGAGGGCTCCCCGGCCAGCGCCGCGGCGAGCCCGAAGTCCATCAGCTTGACCGTGTTGCCGAGCAGCACGTTGCCGGGCTTCAGGTCCCGGTGGACCACGCCGCGGGCGTGGGCGTGGGCCAGGGCGTCGAGGACCCGCAGGATCACGTCGGACATCACCGGCCACGGCATGCGCCCGGACCAGCGGGTCAGCGAGCCCCCGCGGATCAGCTCCATCGCCAGCCAGGGGCTGCCGAAGACCAGCCGCTCGCTGCACTGGGCCGCCTCCCGCGACACCAGGCCGTGGTCGTAGACGCGCAGGATGTTGGGGTGATCGAGGGCCGCCACCGCTCGGACCTCGCTGCGGAAGGCCCTCAGGTACCAGGGGTCGCGGGCGTGCTTCCGCGTGACCACCTTGACGGCGACGGGGAGGTCCTGGGAGGGGTGGACGCCGTGCCAGACCTCGCCCATGCCCCCCTTGCCGATCACCGTGATCAGCTCGAACGGTCCGAGCGGTACGTTCGCGCACCCCGACACACAGCCCTCCGGACCGCGAAGTCTACTCCGGGGGAAAGCCCGTCCGCCGGAGAGTGCCGGGTCGACCGGGCACTCGCGGTCTCCAGGACCCGGCGTTAGGGTGGGGCGGGTACCCGGACCACACCATGACCACCTTGTTCCTCGCACTCGGCCTCGCCTGCGGCGGCGACGACACCGTCACCACCACCGGTCAGGCCTTCGAGCGCTACGTGCCCCTGGACGGCTATCGCTACTGGGAATTCCAGAGCGAGGACCCCTTCGCCACGTGGACCGCCCACGTCGCCAAGTCCAACGAGCCCGACTCCTCCAGCGGCTACGACGTCTACACCCTGACCACCACCAACGTCGAGACCGACAGCGTGATGCGCACGCTGCGCATCTCCAGCGACGGCGACGACGGGGTCCTGATCCACGGCTACGAGGTCAAGGACGCCGGCGACGGCAGCAGCCTCCAGAACCTGGGCTCGGCCGACTTCGACCCGCCGATGGTCTTCGGCTCGGCGAACATGGCCAACGGCGACGCCGTGACCACCGAGACCGGCGGCACGACCTACACCTCCACCTTCGACGGCACGGTGGCCTGCCCGAACCCCTACACGGAGGCCTGGGAGAATTGCCGGCGCATCGTCGTGACCGACGACGAGGCCGAAGGCGACATGGCCTCCCCGATCGCCGGAAGCTGGTGGCTGGTCGAGGGCTACGGCATCGCCTGGTACCAGCTCACCGGCGACACCGAGGCCTGGAAGCTGAGCAAGCTGGTCTACCGGGACGAACCCCCCGACACCACCGAGACCGACGACTCGGGAGCCTGATTCGCCCGGGGGGGGCGCCGCCCGAGACCCACCGATCGCCACAGCGGAGCCACCCATGGTCCTGTCCCTCCTCTCGCTCTTCGCGGCCTGCGATCCCGACATCGAGGAGGTCTACACCTCCTGCGACCCGCTGGACACCGCGCTCTGCGCCCTGCCCTTCCCCTCGTCCTTCTTCCTGGCCGAGGCCGACACCCCGTCGGGGCTCACGGTGGACTTCCGCAGCGACTCCCTGCCGACCGACATCGACGGCAACGTCATGCGTCCGGAGATCTGGAACGAAAGAGACGGCTTCCCCACCGTCGGTCCGGCGCTGACCTGGTTCGACGATCTCTCGAGCGAGGGGCTCATCGGCCACGAGGACATCGGCGCGACCGAGAGCGCTGACGCCACCACCGTGATCCTGGACCTGGAGACCGGGGAGCGGGTGCCGCACTGGGCGGAGATCGACGCCGCCGCCGAGTACGACAGCGAGCGCCTGCTGATCCTCCAGCCCGCCGTGCCCCTGCACCACGACCGGGACTACGTCGTCGGCATCCGCGGCCTGAAGACCAAGGCCGGCGGCTCGGTCGCCTCCTCCGAGGCCTTCGTCGCCCTGCGCGACGGCACGGAGACCACCTCCTGGGACGTCGAGGGGCGCCGCACCCGCTACGACGAGGTGATCTTCCCCGCCCTGGAGGCCACCGGCTTCGCCCAGGCCGACCTGCAGCTCGCCTGGGACTTCCACACGGTGTCCCGCGAGAACAGCCTCGGCCGCGTGGAGTGGATGCGCGACGACGCCCTGGACCGGGTCGGGGACAGCCCGGACTACTGGATCGACGAGATCGCCGACGAGGACTGCGGCGCCGGCGGCGACACCGCCCGGGTCATCGAGGGTCGCTTCTCGATGCCGCTCTACACCGAGGTCGACGAGCCCGGGACCCTGCTCACCCGCGACGCCGACGGCATGCCCTACCACAACGGCGACGTCGACGTGCCCTTCACCGTGCGGATCCCCTGCTCCGTCTGGGAGGCCGGCGAGCCGGCGCCCTTGCTCCAGTACGGCCACGGCCTGCTCGGATCCCGCGAGGAGGTCGGCTACGGCTGGACCCGCGACTTCGCCGACGAGGTCGGCGTGGTGATGTTCGCCGTCGACTGGAAGGGCATGAGCGAGCGGGACTACAACAGCATCGTGGTCATGACGGCCACGGACCTGGCGGACTTCCCCTTCGTGCCCGAGCGCTCGCTCCAGGGCTTCACCGAGTTCGCCGTGGCCCTGCGGCTCATGCGCGGCGCGATGGCGTCCGACGAGGCGATGACGAAGGACGGGCAGCCCCTCGTGGACCCCGACACCTTCGGCTACTACGGCAACTCCCAGGGCGGCATCCTGGGCGGCGGCTACCTCGGGCTCTCCACCGAGCTGGAGCGCGGCATCCTCGGTGTGCCCGGGACCCCCTACGCCCTGCTGCTGCCCCGCTCGTCGGACTTCACGCCCTACTTCCTCATCCTGCTCAACAAGTGGCGGGACCACCGCGAGATCACCCTCGGCATCACGCTCATGAGCATGGTCTGGGAGCCGGCGGAGGCGGCGGGCTGGCTGCGCTCGATGAACGAGGATCCCGCGGACGGCTCCCCCGCCAAGCAGGTGCTGCTCCAGGTCGGCATCGGCGACGCCCAGGTGACCTCGCTCGGCGCCCACGTCATGGCGAGGGCCTATGGGGCCAGGACCGTCGCTCCCGAGACCCGCGCCATCTGGGGCGTGCCGGAGGCCGAGGCGCCCTTCACCGGCTCGGCGATCGTGGAGTGGTACTACCCGGACGGGGCGACCGAGCCGGTGGAGAACGTGCCGCCGGACCCGGAGCTGGACACCCACGAGTGCCCGCGGCGAGAGACCGCTGCCCGCAGCCAGCTCTACGACTTCCTGGTCGATGGGGTCGTCAACCAGTACTGCGAGGGGGTCTGCGAGGGGGTCCGGACGGGGTTCTGCGACTGACCCGGGTCGTCGACCGTGACCCAGGACAGGGCATGCTACAGTCCGCCGGCCCGCCGACCCCCGCACAAGGGTGGGCATGGAGGACGAGACATGAACCTGCGACCCCTCGGTTGGTCCACGCTGCTGATGTTCGCCGTCGGCTTGACCTCGGCCTGCGGTGGTGACGACACCACGGACGACTCCGGGACGACGGAGACCGACACCGACACCGACACCGACACCGACACCGACACCGACACCGACA